>DATEKT010000173.1:0-8750 GCA_035277305.1 Steroidobacteraceae bacterium
AGCGCCGGGCTCTGCACGCGGCCGGCGGAAGCGCCGGGCAGGCCGGCCTTCTTCCACAGCAGCGGCGACAGATTGAAGCCCACCAGGTAGTCGAGCGCGCGCCGCGCCTGCTGCGCGTTCACCAGGTCCTGCGAGATCCCGCGCGGCTGCTGGATGGCGTCGCGGATCGCGTTGCGCGTGATCTCGTAGAACACCACGCGGTGCACGTCCTTGCCGTCGAGGACGTTCAGCTCCTTCAACAGCTCGACCAGGTGCCAGGAGATCGCCTCGCCCTCGCGGTCCGGGTCGGTCGCGAGGTACAGCGCATCGGATTTCTTCAGCGCGCGCGCGATGGCCTGCACGTGCTTTTCGTTCTTCTCGAGGATCTGGTAGCGCATCGCGAACTTGCGCTTCGGGTCGACCGCGCCTTCCTTCGGCACCAGGTCGCGCACGTGACCATAGGAAGCCAGTACCTCGAAGTTCTTGCCGAGATACTTCTTGATGGTCTTCGCCTTCGCAGGCGATTCAACGATGACGAGGTTCTTCTGCTCCATAAAAAAGAAAACCGCGGGATGGCCGCGGCGCTCGAGCTTCAGTGGCTGATGATGTGCGCCCCGGCGTTCAGTGCACCGCTTCCGCGCGGCCGTCGAATACCAAATCCTCCATCCGCAACAATGCGTTTTCCTGTCCGGGCTGGCTGAAGAGCACCATCAGCACCACCCATTTCACCTGTTCTATGTCGATCTGTCGCGCATCCAGCGCCAGCAACCGATCGATCACCAGCTCGCGCTGCGCCGCGTTGACGATGCCGATGTTCTCCAGATACTGGATGTAGCCGCGGCACTCCGTGTCCAGCCGTGCCTGCTCGCGCACATCGAACACCCGCACCGAGCGCGTGGGCGCCTGATCCAGTTGCGAATGGGCTCCGGCACGCTCGGGATCCGCCAGCTGCTCGAGCCATTCCAGGGCGCGACCGACTTCGCGTTCGGAGAAGCCAGCCCGTTCCAGCTCCTCCTTGAGAGTATCGCGGTCGGGTTCGGGAGCGACGCTCAGCTCGGCGTCGAAATAATTCTCGAAAAGGTAGATCAGGATATCGAGAACGCTTTCCTTCATTTCGCTGCCTTGAGGACGCGCCGGACGTAACGCCCGCCGGGACGGGACTCGAGCTTGCCGTCGAGCTCCAGGATCAGCAGCATCGAAGCCACCTCGTCGGCCGCGAACCCGGTGCGCTCGACCAGAACGTCGACGCTGGCCGGCTCGAAGCCGAGCGCATCTAACAGGATTTCATATCCTTTGTCCAATACCGGGCTGGCAGTCGCGACGTTTTGCGGACCCGGAACAGGAGCTTGCGCCGCCGACGACAGCACGCCGGCGAGGGCTCGCAGCTCCGCGAAAATGTCGTCGCCGGTCTCGACCAGCTTCGCTCCCTGCCTGATGAGCTGATGACAGCCGCGCGTCAGCGGATTGTGGATCGAGCCCGGAATCGCGAACACCTCGCGGCCTTGTTCGGCGGCGAGCCGGGCGGTGATCAGCGAGCCGCTGCGCAGCGCCGCCTCCACCACCAGCGTGCCGAGCGCGAGTCCGCTGATGATGCGATTGCGACGCGGGAAGTTGAGCTGGAGCGGCGGCGTTCCGAGCGGGAATTCGCTGACGAGCGCACCGCGCTTTGCGATCGCTGCGGCCAGCGCGCTGTTCGCGGGCGGGTAGTCGACGTCGAGCCCCGTTCCGCAGACGGCGACCGTGACTCCTCCTTCGGCGTCGAGCGCGCCCCGATGAGCAGCCGCGTCGATGCCCAGTGCCAGCCCGCTCGTGATCGCGAGCCCGCAGCGAGCGAGATGGGCGGCGAAGCTTGCAGCGTGGTCGCGACCGCCGGCCGTGGGATTGCGCGAGCCGACGATCGCGAGCTGCGGCAACGACAACACGGCGGGATCGCCGCGCACGAACAGTCCGACCGGTGCGTCGCTCACTTCGGCGAGCAGCGGCGGGTAGGCCGCGGACCCCAGCGCCACGAAGTGATGACCTTCGCGCTCGAGCCAGCGCAGTCCGCTTGCGATGGTGGTGTCGAGTTGCCGGCGGCTTTGCACCCAATCCGCGAACGCAGGCGCGGCGCCGCTTTCGCGCAGCGCAGCGGGTGAGGCGGTCAGGATGGACTCAGCGGAACCGAGCTGCTCGAGCAGCGGACGCAGCGTGCCGGCGTGAAGGCCGGGAGCGTGCGCGAGGGTGAGCCAGGAGGAGAGTGACACAGGTGACAAAGGTGACGTAGGTGACACAGGCCAGAAGGCCATCGTCACCTATGTCACTTGTGTCACCTATATCAGTTTCTTAGGGATTTCCGGCCAAATCGCCCTGGTGAATCTCGTGCGTCGTTTCCATCACGAGCGCGTAGCTCATGCGGTCGAACGCCTTGAACACCATCGCCAGGCCGATGCGCTCGTCGGGCAGCTGCACCGACTTGCCGCGGCCGCGCGTGCTGGTGGTGGCGCTCATGCCGCCCTTCGAAAAGCTGTCGCGCACGACGCCGCCGACCTGGCTGATCGCCAGGACGTGTCCCGGCTCGAGCCCGGCGCGCTGGCCGCGATTCAATGCGATGACCTGGTACTGGCCCATCACCGTTTGATTGCGCACGGCGATGACACGCGCCTTCACGTCGGAGGACGGCGCGTGCGGAACGAAGTCGACGTTGACGTCCACCGACTCCGGGAACAGCTTGTCGCCCTGCAGGGCTTCGCGCATCGAGTCGGTGAGCAGGAGCTTGGCGGGATCGCCGGTCGTCGCGACCGGACCGGAGCCGACGTACGAGCCCGAGTAGCCGAGCAGGTCGCCGTCTTCGGGGTCGTACAGTTTCTCGTCGACGTGAATCACGCTGTAGCGGGTATCGGCCGCGGCGTTGCGCAGGCCTTTCGCATAGATCTCGTTGCCGGCCGCGCCGATCATGTGACCGTCGCGCAGGGCGACGACGTACGGCGCGCTCTTCACCTGGCTGTTGTCGAGCAACGTGGGACGGCCCATGAAGCTTGCGATCACGTCGTACGGGATTGCGGTGATCGCCTGGCTCAGCTGCTCGCGACGGACTTGCGGAGACAGCTTCTTGCCGCCGCCGCTCTGCGTCTCGCCGCCGCGCTCGCCGAGCGTCACGCGCGGCTGGCCGTCGATATAAACCAGCTTGAGCTTGTCACCCGGATAGATCAGGTGCGGGTTCTGCACCTGCGGGTTGACGTACCAGATTTCGGGCCAATACCAGGGATCGCGCAGGTAGACCTTGGAGATGTCCCACAGCGTGTCGCCGGTCTTCACGACGTACTCGTCGGGAGCGTCGGCCGTCAGCGGGATGTTGCTGCCGGTGGCGATGGTGCGCTGGCTATCCTGTGCGGTGGAGCTGACAGGAAGCAGACCTGTGGTAACGGTCAGGCCGGCGATCAGGCCGAGAAGGATCGCCGGACGGAAGGGCAGATTCGCAGTCTTCATGCGCCGAACAAGCTCCTGATCGGTTGCGGCCGGATTCCGGCCGTATAATCTCGCCGCTGGATGCGTGCGGCAGCGCAGGCGATTCGCCCAGGGATTCGTCGAGACTGTTGCGACGCGGCAAGCGTCGTCGGCAGGCTCTTTGAAGCCGATATTAAGTTCAACTGCGGCGTAACTTTAGCAGCATCTTTGCAGCGATTGCACGAATAGGGTTCCGTTAGTAGACGTGGTTCTCAGTTTGCCGCAGGCACCTTTCGGTGCACGGTGAGCAGAGTATGGGAATGAGCTGATTTCCGTCATGGCACTGCTTCAAATTCTGGAATTTCCCGACCCGCGGCTGCGCACGCGGGCCCAGCCCGTGACGCAGTTCGATGCGCCGCTGCGCAAGCTCGTCGACGACATGTTCGAGACGATGTACGCCGCGCCGGGCATCGGGCTGGCGGCGACGCAGGTGAACGTGGGGAAGCGGCTGCTGGTCATGGACATCAGCGAGAAGCGCGACCAGCCCCTGGTGCTCATCAACCCGGAAATCGTCACGCGCGAAGGCGTCGAGGAGACGGAGGAAGGCTGCCTGTCGGTGCCGGGCATCTTCGACAAGGTCACGCGCGCCGAGCGGATCCTGGTGCGCGCCCGGGACCGCGATGGCAAGCCGTTCGAGCTCGAAGCGGACGGCCTGCTCGCGGTGTGCATCCAGCACGAGATCGATCACCTGGACGGCAAGCTGTTCGTCGACTACCTGTCCGAGCTCAAGCGCACGCGCATCCGCAAGAAGCTGGAGAAGGAGCGCAAGGATCGCGGCCCGGGCAGCGCGCGTTCCGCGCCGAAAGCGCTCTGAAGAACTCCCTGTCCATCGTCTTTGCGGGCACGCCGGAGTTCGCAGTGCCGGCGCTCGAAGCTTTGCTGAGCTCGCCGCATCGGGTCGTCGCCGTCTACACGCAGCCGGACCGCCCGGCCGGTCGCGGTCAGCAAGTCGCTGCGAGCGCAGTCAAGCAATGCGCGCTGCGCCATGGCGTGCCCGTCGAACAGCCCGCGACGATGAAGGATCCCGCTGCCGTCCATCGACTGCAGCAGTGGTCGGCCGATCTCATGATTGTCGTCGCTTACGGGCTGCTGCTTCCGCAGTCGGTGCTGGACACGCCGCGACTGGGTTGCATCAACATTCATGGCTCGCTGTTGCCGCGCTGGCGCGGCGCCGCTCCGATCCAGCGCGCGATCCAGCTCGGCGATGCGCAGAGCGGCGTCACGATCATGCAGATGGAAGCGGGTCTCGACACCGGCCCGATGCTGCTAGCGCGTCCGACGCCGATCGCGCCGCGCGAAACTGCCGCGACCCTGCACGATCGCCTCGCGACGCTGGGCGCGCAGGCGCTGCTCGAAACGCTCGATGAGATCGTGCTCGGCAAAGCGACACCGCAAGCCCAGCCCGCCGCGGGCGTGACCTACGCTGCGAAGATCCGCAAGGAGGAGGCGGCGATCGATTGGTTACGCCCCGCCGTGGAGATCGATCGGCAGATCCGCGCGTTCAATCCGTGGCCCATTGCACAGACGCAGTGGAACGGACAACAGCTGCGCGTGTGGGACGCCGAGCCGATCGACTCGTCCGCCGCGCCTGGTCCCGGCAAGGTGCTCGCGACGAGCGCCGCCGGCATCGATGTCGGTACGGGCAGCGGCGTGCTGCGCCTGACGCGCGTGCAGGCCGCGGGCCGCAAGGCGATGTCCGCAGCCGAGTTTCTCAACGCGCATCCTCTGGACGGCGCGGTACTCGGACCGTGAGCCGCTCGGCCGCAGTTCGTGCCGACGCGGCGAAGATCGTTGCGGAGGTCGCAATGCGCGGCCGCTCGCTCGATGCCGTTCTCTCCTTCGACAACGCAGCCACGCGCCAGGAGCGCGGCCTGCTCCGCGCGCTCGCCTACGACAGCATTCGCTGGTACTTACGTCTCGACGCGCTGCTCGAGCGCTTGCTCTCACGTCCAGGGCAGAAGCTCGATCCCGACGTGCGAGCGCTCGCAATCGTCGGACTCTGCCAGCTGCTGTACACGGAGATTCCCGCGCACGCGGCCGTCGCTGAAACAGTCGAAGCAGCACGCGTACTCGGCCACCCTCGCGCGGCGGGCTTCATCAACGCACTCCTGCGACGCAGCCAGCGCGAGCACGCGCAACTCACCGCGCAGATCGATCGCGACCTTCCGGTCCGCACCGCCCATCCGCGCTGGCTCGTGAACGCGCTGGCCGCCGATTGGGGCGAGCAGTCCGCGGCGATTCTCGCCGCCAACAATCAGCGTCCACCGTTCTGGGTACGCGTGAATCGACGCCGCATCAGCGGTCGCGATTATCGGAACCGCCTTGCGGCCAGCGGAATCGAAGTGGCGCAGAGCCTGTTCGACGACGAAGCGCTGCGGCTCGCGGACGCCATGGACGTCGCGGAGCTGCCCGGGTTCGCGGACGGCGAAGTCTCGATTCAGGACGCAGCCGCGCAGCTCGCAGCGCGACTGGTCGCCCCACGTGCGGGCGAGCGCGTGCTGGATGCTTGCGCCGCGCCCGGTGGCAAGACCGGACACTTGCTGGAGCTGCAGGCTGAACTTGCACAGCTGGTTGCGGTCGATGTTTCTCCCGAGCGCCTGACGCGGATCGCAGACAACCTGCGCCGTCTGCAATTGTCGGCCACGCTGGTGGCCGGCGACGTGGCTGAGCCGGCCGTCTGGTGGGACGGGCAGCCTTTTCAGCGGATCCTGCTCGATGTGCCGTGCTCGGCGACTGGCGTGATCCGGCGCCATCCGGACATCAAGCTGCTGCGCCGTCCTGAAGATGTGGCGGCGCTCGCGAAGACGCAGTTGCAGCTGTTGCAGGCAGCGTGGGCGTTGCTTGCGCCGGGCGGGCGCCTGGTCTACGCGAGCTGCTCGGCGCTGCAGGCAGAAACCGTGGCGGTCGTCGAGGCATTTAGGGCGACAGGCGTGCAGGCGCGCGAGACCACGGCCGCGGCATTCGCGGACATTGGAGCGATCGAAGCGACAACGGCGGCCGGCGTGGGGCGGCGGATCGCGGCAGGGACAGCCGGCATGGACGGCTTTTATTATGCTTGCCTGGAAAAAGCCCCGGACAAAGACCAAGGACAGTGAGTGGCTGCGAGCCTGACGCCAAGTCGCGAAGCGCGAGATCGCCCCCGTCTGCGACGTGGGCCGGCTGCATTGCAGCTGCTGCTCGCGCTCGCCCTCGTCGGCTTGTGCTACGCGCAGAGTAGCCAGGCGCAGGGCCGCTTCGACATCCGCTCGGCGTATGTCGAGCGCGCGGAAGGCGTGTACCAGCTCAACGCCACGCTCGACTTCGAAGTGGTCGAGGGAGCGCGCGCCGCCATTCGCGACGGCGCGCCCTTCACGCTGCACCTGGAGATCGTCGTGCGGCGCGAGCGCACGTACTGGGTCGATGAGGTGGTCGCGACGCTCGACCAGAGCTACGAGCTCGTCTATCACGCCCTCAGCGACCGCTACCTGGTGCGTAACGTGAACAGCGGCGAGCAGGTCTCGTTCGCCACGCTCGACGCGGCTCTCGACTCCCTGCGCGTCATCAGCAACCTGCCGATCCTCGACCAGGCGCTCGTCCGGCCCGAGCGTCGCCACGAGATCAGCCTGCGCGCCAGCGTCGACGTCCGCACCATGCCGGACACCTTGCGCTTCATCCTCTTCTGGTCCGACGATTGGCGTCAGCGCAGCGAGTGGTACACATGGTCCCCGCGGCTCTGAAACGCACGCTGGTTTCGATCCTGGTCCTGATCGGCTCGGGGCTGTGGGTCGCCGCGCTTCTCATCATGGCGCAGACGGTGCAGCAGTCGGCGCACTTCAGCGACCTGCATCCGTTCATCGTCGGCGTCAACGTTGCCGGTCTGCTGGTGCTGCTGATCCTGATCGGCGGGCGCGTCGTGCAGCTGATCCGCGACTGGCGCAAGCGCGTCGTCGGCTCGCGCCTCGAAGCGCGCATGGTGTGGATGTCGGCGACCCTGGCCATGGCGCCGCTCCTGCTGGTGTTCTACTTCTCCGTCGTGTTCCTCAATCGCGGCATCGACAGCTGGTTCCATGTCGAGATCCGCGAAGGCCTCGAAGACGCGCTGAACCTGTCGCGCGCCGCGCTCGATCTGCGCATGCGCGAGTACATGACGCGCACGCGCGATATCGCCAACGACCTGGCGACGCGCGACGATCCGGTCGGCGTGCTGGATGAGGCGCGGCAGAAGAGCGAAGCGATCGAGCTGACGCTGCTCGGCACGAACCGCCGCATCCTCGGCACCAGCTCGGAGCGCCTCGGCCAGATCGTGCCGCCGCGTCCGAGCGACGAAATGGTTTTGCAGCGCCGCGAGTACGTGACGCTCGATCCGGTCGCGGGCGGCGGCTTCCTCGTGCGCACAGCGGTGCAGGTGCCGCTCACTTCGCCGGGTGACGAGCCGCGCATGCTCGAGGCCGTGTACCCGGTCGAGCGCCGGCTCGGCGAGCTCGCGGACACGGTCGAGTCCGCGTACCAGCGCTACGGCGAGAAGGCGCGGTTGCGCGAGCCGCTGAAGACGAGCTTCACGCTGACTCTGACCCTCGTGCTGTTGCTGTCGTTGTTCGCTGCGTTGTACGGCGCGTTCTGGTCTGCGCGCCGCCTGGTGCGGCCGATCCAGGATCTCGTGGCCGGCACGCGCGCCGTCGCGAAAGGCGACTTCGACATGCGACTGCCGCTCACCTCGCACGACGAGATGGGCATCCTCGTGCACTCCTTCAACGACATGACCAAGCGCCTGGCGCGCGCTCGCGAAGAAACGCGGCGCAGTCAGCACGCGGTCGAAGCGGAGCGCGCGAACCTCGCAGTCATCCTCGCGCGCCTGTCGACCGGCGTCATTTCGCTGGAGCCGGATCGCACGGTGCGCACCGCGAACCAGGCGGCCTGCACGATCCTCGGGGCGGACGTCGACAACGTCATCGGCAAACCGCTCGCGGATGCAGGCAAGGGCAGCTCGCTGTTCGAGCAGTTCGACCTCGCCTGCAGCGCGCACCTCGACGCCGGCCAGACCGAATGGCGCGAGCAACTGGTGCTGCAGGCCGAATCGGGCCGCCGCATCCTGATGTGCGCGTGTACGACGCTGTCGGGCGAAGACCGCAGCCCGGGCGGCTTCGTCATCGTGTTCGACGACATCACCGCGCTCCTGCAGGCGCAGCGCGACGCGGCCTGGGGCGAGGTCGCGCGCCGCCTGGCGCACGAGATCAAGAACCCGCTGACGCCGATCCAGCTGTCGGCCGAGCGCATCCGCCGCAAGCTCCTCGGCTCGATGAGCGAGGGCG
>DATEKT010000174.1:0-12764 GCA_035277305.1 Steroidobacteraceae bacterium
GCCCGGTTGACTGCCGTACGTCGGCGCGGATGGCGTGTCGCTGCCGACGAGCAGCGGCTGGCCTTGCTCGTACAGGTAACGCAGCGCGCGCATTCCCTGCTCGTTCTGCTTGAGCCAGTTGTGAGCGATCTTCGCGTCGACAGCTTTGCCGCCGCCCTCGCGCATGATTTCCTTGAACCATTGGCCGGGCTCGGTGGAGTACCACGCGAGCACGGAGGCGGGCACGACCTTCGCGTACATCGGATCCTTGAGCGTGTCTTCGCGGAACAGGTCGGCGGTTCCCGGCAGCACGCGCAGCGTCGCCTGGTAGCCAATGCCCTTCGCGTGAATCTTGCGCAACTGCTCGGCGATCGGCGCCGGCATGCCGGGCTGGCCGTCGGAGTCGCCCCAGTTCCACAAGCCGTGCGCCAGCACGTCGACGTTGGCGTCCAGTGCGATGCGCTGCATGTCGAGCGCGTTCGCGTGCGCGATCAGCAGCATGCCGCGCTTGCGCGTTTCGGCGCGGATGCGCGCCAGCGTTTCTTTGCTCATCAGCGGCCAGTCGGAGCGCGGTCCGAAGCCGTCCTCGATGAAGATCTTGATGCAGCGTGCGCCGCCCCTGGCGGCACGCTCGATGACGGCTTCGGGCGTGTGATCGGCCTCGTTCGCGCCCGCCGGCAGCGGATGCTCCTTCGCATTCGCGGGCTCGTACACGTAGTCCGGGAATGCCATGTAGCGCACCGGCTGCGGAATCATCGCGGTGGGATAGCCGTCGAGCGTGACGGCCGCGCCGCAGTGAAAGAGATCCGGCTTGACCGGCTGAGCTTCGAACGGCTGCATGCCGCCGCCGAACTGCGCCAGGTCGAGCAGCTGCGTGACACCGAAATACAAATAGCTGCGCGGCTGCTGACGCTGATACGCAGCGCGCAGCGCGACGAGCTCGGGCTCATCGCCCAGCGGCGGAATGCCGGCGGAATCGCTGACGTGCACGTGCGAATCCATCAGCCCCGGCGTGAGGAACTTGCCGCGGCCGTCGATCCTGCGCGCGTCCGGCTTGGCCGTGACGCGTTGCTGACCGACGGAGACGATGCGCCCGTCGCGAATCAGCACAGTCCGATCGGCGAGCGGCTGCGTCTGCTCCGGCGAGATGACGGTGACGTGCTCGATCACCAGGTCCGCGGCCTGCGCCGGATTCGCCAATAGTGCGACCACCAACAAAATGGGGACATTCTTCATTTCCATTCCTTAGACAAATCCGCGGGCGTTACTGTCCAGTTGTGACTTCGCCGCTTCGTATTCGGTTGCAAGGCGGTCGACGAGCGCGCTCACCGGCAGGATTTCGTGGATGTCGGCGACGCCCTGGCCGCTGCCCCAGATGTCGCGCCACGCCTTGGCTTTCGTGTTGCCGCCGCTGCCGAAGTTCATCTTGCTCTTGTCGCCGACCGGCAGCGCCTCGGGATCGAGTCCCGCGTTGACGATGCTCGAGCGAAGGTAGTTGCCGTGCACGCCAGTGAACAGGTTCGTGTAGATGATGTCGTCCGCCTGGCTGTCGCAAAGCGCCTGCTTGTACTCGGCGCTCGCGTTGGCTTCTTCGGTCGCGATGAAGCGCGTGCCCATGTACGCGAAGTCGGCGCCCATCGCCTGCGCGGCAAGAATCGCGGAGCCGTTGGCGATCGCGCCCGAGAGGATGACCGTGCCGTCGTAGAACTCCCGCACTTCCGCGAGCAACGCGAACGGCGACAACGCTCCTGCATGCCCACCCGCGCCGGTGCACACGAGGATCAGCCCATCGACGCCGGCCTGCAGCGCGCGCTTCGCGTGCTTCACATTGGTCACGTCGTGATACACGAGCCCGCCGTAAGAGTGCGCGGACTGCACGACTTCGTCCGGCGCGCGCAGGCTGGTGATCTGAATCGGCACACGATACTTCTCGCACAGCGCAACGTCGCTTGCGAGCCGGTCATTCGAAGCGTGCACGATCTGGTTGACCGCGAACGGCGCAACGCGGCGCTGCGGATGCTGCCGCTTGAACGTGGCGAGCTCCTCGGTGATCTGCGCCAGCCATTCGTCGAGCACCGGCGCAGGCCGCGCGTTCAGCGCCGGAAACGAGCCGATCACGCCCGCTTTGCATTGCTCGATGACGAGCCGCGGATTGGAGACGATGAACAAGGGCGAGCCGATGACGGGCAGCCGCAGCTGCCCGCGCAGCGATTCAGGAATGGGCATAGGGATCCCCGCGAACGTGACGCGGGGATCATAACCGACCCGGACGGGCCGGCCTCAGCGCCGCATGAACTTGTTCACGTCGATCAGGCGGTCGAGGTACGTGAACGTGCCCTTTTCCTTGACCTCGCGCGCCGCGTCGTGCAGCCCGGTCATCGCTGCGCGGAACAGCGAGGTAGCAAGACTGATGCGCTTCACGCCCGCGTCCGCGAGCTCCGCGACGCTGAAGGACTTCCCTGGAACGCCGACCATGAAGTTAACGGGCTTCGACACCGCCGAGCAGACAGTGCGCACCGCCGCCAGGTCCGGCAGCAACGGAGCGAACAACGCGTCCGCCCCGGCCTTCTCGTAAGCCTGCAGACGCT
The DNA here is from genome assembly GCA_035277305.1 of Steroidobacteraceae bacterium. Lineage (GTDB taxonomy): Bacteria > Pseudomonadota > Gammaproteobacteria > Steroidobacterales > Steroidobacteraceae > Steroidobacter. The sequence goes on from DATEKT010000174.1 coordinate 2,568, forward strand.
TGATCGTGTCGTCGAGGTTCGGGTTGCCGCGCAGGAAGTTCTCGCAGCGTGCGGTCAGCATGAACGGGAAAGGCTGGGCACGCGCCGCCTGCACCGCGGCGCTGACGCGCTCGACGGCAAGCGAGAAATCGAACAGCGGCCGATCGCTATCGCCCGTCGCATCCTCGATCGAGCAGCCGGCGAGTCCCGCATCGGCTGCGAGCCGCACGGTTTCGGCGACGACCTGCGGCGTATCGCCGAAGCCCTTTTCCAGGTCTGCCGACACGGGCAGCTCCGTGGCTCCGACGATGATGCGCACCTGCGCCATCGCCTCGTCGCGCGAGATCTTGCCGTCGAGCCGGCCGAGCACGCCGGCCGCGGCGCCGCTCGACGTCGCGATCGCCTCGAAGCCGAGTGCCTGCAGGACGCGCGCGGAGCCGCCATCCCACGCGTTGGTGATGACGAACGCGCCGGGCTTGCGGTGCAGGGCTTGAAAGGCAGCGGCTTTTTCAGCTTGAGTGGGCATGGGAGTCTCCGAACGCGAACGACGGCGACGATGATTGCACGGGAGCCCTGTCCGAATCTGTCATAAAATTTAGCGGGAGGTGCTCCATGGCAGTTTCGATCGTGCGACTCGGCAGCCCCCGCGCCAACGGCGAGGGGTTGCGCATCGGCACGGTGCGGCGGCCGCCGCGCGGCGTGCCGAAGGCTGATTGGGCGCGGCGCGATTTCTACGACGTGTGGCTGCCGGCGCTCGCGCCGACCGAGGCGTTGCTCAAGCAGGCGCTGGCCGCGGAAACGGATGCGCAGTGGAAGACCTTCAAGCGCCGTTATCTCGCGGAGATGAAGGATCCCGACAAGTCACGGCTGCTCGACACGCTCGCGGCGCTGTCGCATCACGGCTCGTTCGCCGTCGGCTGCTACTGCGAGAACGAAGCGCGGTGTCACCGCTCGATCCTGCGCGAGCTGCTCGAACAGCGCGGCGCGCGAATCGAGCGCTGAGACGAGTCGCCGGCGCGACGAGTCGTGGAGTCCTTGAGGCATACTTTGCGTATGGTCAAGTCAATCATTCGAATCACCGCGATTGCGCTGCTCGGTCTCGTCGCAGGCATGACATTCGCGGCCGATCAGATTCCGAACACCGCGCGCAAGATGGTTCTCGAGAAAGCCGAGACCGGCTATCGATGGAAGCTGGTCGATGCTCCGGTGCCGCAGCCCGGCGAACACCACGTGCTGGTGCGCGTGCGTGCGGTCGGTCTGAATCGCGGCGACTGGGAATTGCTGGGCAGCAGCAACAGCAGCGGCGCGCTGGTCGGACGCATTCCGAGCTCCGATGCCGCGGGCGATATCGTTGCAGTGGGCAAGGGCGTCAAGCAGTTTCGTCCGGGCGCGCGTGTGACGAGCCTGTATTTCCGCAACTGGACCGACGGCCCCGCGAGCAGGGAGATCCTCAACGGCGCGCACGGCTTCGACGTCGACGGCGTGCTCGGCGAGTACGTCGTGCTCGAAGAGACCGCTGTCGTCGCCGCCCCGAAAGGGCTGAGCTACGAAGAGGCGGCGACACTGCCTACCGCGGGCCTCACTGCTTTCATGGCTACGGTCGGGCAGAACGAGGTGCGCGACAAGTTCGTGCTCGTGCAAGGCACCGGCGGCGTCTCCATCTTCGCGCTGCAGTTTGCCGCGGCCGCGAAAGCGCGCGTACTCGTGACGAGCAGCTCCGACGACAAGCTGGCCCGCGTGCGCGAGATGGGCGCTCGCGACGGCATCAACTACAAGACGTACCCGAAGTGGAGCGAGCAGGTGCTGGCGCAGACCAACGGTCACGGCGCCGACCTGGTCGTCGACGTGGGCGGCAAGGACACTCTCGATCAATCCGTGAAGAGCCTCGCGTACGGCGGAGTGTTGTCGCTGGTCGGCGGCCTGTCCGGTTACGACGGCTCGATTTCCTCGCTCGGCCTGTTGAACAAGACCGCGAGCGCTCGCGGGATCTTCGTCGGCTCACGCGCCGACTACCAGCGCATGAGCGCGTTCATCGCGGAGCATCGGATCCACCCGGTCATCGACCGGGTGTTTCCGCTCGATCAGTACGAAGCCGCTCTCGAGCATCTGCGCAACGGCAATCCCGTCGGGCGAGTGGTGCTGAAGTTGTGAGGGGAGAAAGAGAAGAGCAAGAGATTTTGACGGGATTAACGGGATTAACGGGATTAAAGAGTCGGAAGGCCTGCTTCCGGTACTCTCCGACAATCCCGTTAATCCCGTTAATCCCGTCTATTCCTCTTCTCTCGTCTTACTCTCCCCGCACCACTACTGCTGGCGCCGGTTGCGGAAGCGCTCCTTCATCGCGCTGCGCGCGAATTCCTTCGCGGCTTGCTGCTCCTGCGCGTCGAGGGCGCCGTCGTGGTTGGTGTCGAAACGCTCGAACAGCTTCGCGGCCTGGTCGGCGCGGCTGTCGAGAAATTCCTGCTTCGTCACTTTGCCGTCGTGATCGGCGTCGGCGCCGTCGAGCAGGGCGCCATCGCGGCTTTGCGCCAGCGCCGCGGAGCTCGTGAGCAGGAGAAGGGCAGCGATCGTGTATCGGTTGAACATTGAGCGAATCCTCCGGAAGTGGAGCTTCGTTCAACGCCAGGCTGCCGCGCCTGTTGACGCGGCAGCTGTGAAGAAACGTCGTCTATTGTCGAGAGTTCTCGACGATGCCTGCGCGGCCCGGATAGCGCGCGAACAGCTGCGTCACGACGCGCGCGATGGATTCCTGCGGATGATCCATGTCCGCGTCCCGCACGACGCCCTGCGCCACGCCTTCCCAGATCATCTGCTTCTGGCGCGCATCGACGATGTCGATGTTCGCTGTGCCGACCGGGTATGTGACGGTGCGGATGGAGTCGTCGTACAACGGCCACGCCGAGTACAGGCCGTAGCGATAGCCGTAGTAGCCGTAAGACGTCGAGAAAGTCGGGTCGCGACGCACGTCTGTCCGCTCGTGTACCTTCGCGTAGAAGTTCACCAGCAGATCCGGGTTCTCGTCGACGTAGTGATAGCCGCGCTGCTCCATCTGGTTGCGCACCGCGGCCTTGAAGTAGCTGGTGACGAGCGTCGAGTAGCCGCCGCGATCGGTGCCGGTCTGCTCCGGAAAACCGAAGGTGCTATAGGAAGTGAAGTTCGCATCCGGCGCGGCGTTCACGCGGATGTCCGGTGTGCGATTCGTCGCGCAACCGGCCAGCGCCATCAGGCCAACGGCGCACAGGACGAGCGAAGAGCGAGGCTGTGTCATGGGAGTATCCTCATGTTCAGTCCCCACTGCCTGATTGGAACGCGATGGAGGGAGGTGAGTTCCGGGTGACGACCATCGAATTCAGCGCACCCTGGGGACACACGGTTCGTGTCCGAACAATCCTGTGGATTGCCGTGCTCACGGCCGTCATGCTCGCCGCGTTCGTGGCACCTGCGCCGCTGCCGCTGACTCTGCTGTTGCTGGGATTGCCGCCGCTGATCTTCGCAGCTGCGCTGGCTGCCAGAGTTCGTGGCTATGTGCTCGCGGAGGACGCGATCACCGTGCGCAGAGGTGTCGGAGAAACGCGCTTACCTCTCGCTGGATTGCGTTCGGTGACTGCACAGGCCGATGCGATGCGCCACTGGCCGCTCGTACTGCTGGGCAATCAGGGATTTCTGTCCATCACAGGCCGTTGCTGGAGCAAGCGACTCGGCTGGTATCGCGCGTTCGTCACCGATCGCAGCCGCGCCGTCGTGCTGCGCTACGCCGATCGCACGATCCTCATCTCGCCGCACGATCCGCAGCAGTTCATCATGCGCGCGGGGACTTTCATCAGGATCGCAGGGTTCACAGGAAGATCTTCCCCGGATTGAGAATGCCCTGCGGATCCCACGCGGTCTTGATCGAGTGCATCAGGCCGACGACGTCGCCGCCGTATTCTTCGACGAGCTTGGTGCGCTTGCCGAGACCGATGCCGTGTTCGCCGGTACAGGTGCCGCCGACGCGCAGCGCGCGCTCGATCATCGCGTCGTAGATTTTCTCGGCGCGCTGCCACTCATCGGGAGTGGCCGGATCCAGCAGGAACAGCACATGAAAATTGCCGTCGCCGACGTGGCCGACGATCGGTGCGAGCAATTGCGCAGCGTCGATCTCGCGGCGTGCATCGGCAACTGCATCGGCGAGTTGCGAGAGCGGCACGCAGACATCCGCGACCAGGCACTCGCACCCGGGACGCAGAGCCAGCGCCGCGAAGTAGGCCGAGTGGCGTGCCTTCCACAAACGCGCGCGCTCCGTTGCATCGGCCGTCCACTGGAAAGCGGCGCCGCCATTCGCGTGTGCGATCTCTTCCGCGCGCGTGACCTGACCGCCGACGCTCTCGGAGGTGCCGCTGAATTCGAGGAACAGCGTCGGTTGCTCCGGCATCGACAGCTGCGAGTAGCGATTGCACGCGCGTACCTGCAGCTCGTCGAGGAACTCGATGCGCGATACCGAAGCGCCGGACTGGATGATTTCGACGACGGCATCGACGGCTCCGCGCAGGGCAGGGAAGACGCACGTTGCACCGACCGTCGATTCCGGAATTCCGTACAGGCGCAGAGAAATTTCGGTGATCACGCCGAGCGTGCCTTCGGAGCCGACGAGCAATCGCACGAGGTCGTAGCCGGTCGAGGATTTCGCGGCGCGCGTGCCGACGCGCACGGTGCGGCCGTCGGCGAGCACGACCTGCAGCGCAAGCACGTTGCGCGTCATCGCGCCGTAGCGAATCGTGGTGGTGCCGGAGGCGCGAGTCGAAACCATGCCGCCGAGCGTTGCGTTCGCGCCCGGGTCGACGGGGAAGAACAGCCCGGTGTCGCGCAGGTACGAGTTCAGCTGCTCGCGCGTGACGCCCGGCTGGATGACGCAATCCATGTCGTCAGGATTGACCGACAGCACCTCATTCATGCGCGAGAAGTCGATGCAGACACCGCCGTACGGTGCACTGACGTGACCTTCGAGCGATGTTCCGGCACCAAATGCAATGACCGGAGTCTGATGGCGGGAGCACGTCGCGACGATGCGGCTGACTTCTTCGACGCTCTCGGGCCAGACGACAGCGTCCGGCGGCATGACGCGGCCATACGCCTCGCCGCGACCGTGCTGTTCGCGCGCGGCCTCCCCAGTGCTCAGGCGCGAGCCGAGCCATGAATGCAACTCGGCAATCGCCTGTTGTGCGCGGACACGGCCAGCCGGTCCGAGAAAACGTTCGGCTCGTTCGTCGTGCGCAGACGATGGTGCTGAGGCGATCACGCAGTCAGTATAGGGCATACTTCCAGGCACGGATCTTCGTAAGGACGGCTCCCATGCTTTACTCCATTCTCATCTACGGCACCGACGCCGACATCGCGAACCTGAGCAAGGCGGAAGAGGAGCGGCTGATCGGCCAGCACATCGTCGTGCAGGGCAAGCTCGCGGCCGAGCGCAAGCTCGGACCGGTCGTGCGCCTGCATCCGAGCACGACGGCGATGACGCTGCGCAAGGGACCCGAGGCGTACATCATCGATGGGCCGTTCGCCGAGACCAAGGAGCAGCTGCTCGGCTTCTACGTCGTCGACTGCGCAACGCAGGAAGATGCGCTCGAAGCGGCGCGACAGATCGGCACAGCGTGCACGTCGCGTGCGCTCGAAGTGCGCCCGATCTCGTGGTATCAGCTCAGCGACAGCATCGTGCACAAAAGCCCTTAAGCGACGGCACTACTGCCGCGGAACGGACTTTCAGGTTGCGAGGGTCAACCGGAATCTGTTAGTTAGCTTGCTCGAGCGAATAACAAAGAGCCGCACATTATGTCGGCCAGCACTTCGCCGGGGAGTTGACAATGATGTCTGCGATTCGAGCGGCCACGGCGCTGCTGCTGTGTTGCGTCCTGGCGGGCTGTGGCGGCGGAGGCGGCGGCAATAATGGCGGCGGACTCAGCGTCAGTCCCACGTCCCTGACGTTCACGTTCTCGAACGGCGCGTTCCTGCCCGAGACTCAACACGTCAACGCCACGCTGACCAATCGCGCTGCGGTGCAGATCGGTGCCGGCTACGCGCCGGGCGTCACTCCCGCGAACTGGCTGAACGTCAGCCTGCCGGTCATCGATCCTCCCAACTACGTCTTCGACTTCCAGGCGAGCCCGAATGGACTCCCGGCCGGTACGTACCGCACGACGGTCAGCATCGGGATCGCCGATGGCAGCGGGAACATCATCGAGCATCGCGACGTCGCGGTGACGATGACGATCGAAGCGAACCTCGCGGTATCGCCCGAGACGCTGACCTTCGACTACGCGATCGGCGCGCCTGCCCCGCAGACGCAGTTCGTGTTCGTGGGCGGCAACATGACGGTGCCCTGGACCGCCAGCGCCGATCAGCCCTGGGTGTCGCTGGGCGCGACGAGCGGGACGACGCAGACGAACACCAACGTCGGCGTCGATCCCACGGGCCTCGCGCCGGGTCACTACACCGCGAACATAGCGTTCACGGCTTCGGGGCAGACGCGCACGGTCGCCGTCGGTCTCAACGTCATCGCGCCGGCAATAGCGCCGAGCGAGTCTCAGCTCAGCTTCCTGGGGATCAATGGCGCGACCCTGTTGCCGCAGTCGATGCTGATCTCACTCAACAACACCGCCGTCGTTCCCTGGACTGCGACGTCGAACGCGCCGTGGCTGGTCCTGAGCGAGGCCAGCACCACCACGCCGGGTGTCGTCAGAGTTTCAGTCGATCCTTCGATCGGGCCCCTCGCCAGCGGTACTCACACGGGAACGATCTCGATCGATGCCACCTATGCGGGCGCTCCGCTGCATACGGAAGTCCCGGTGACTCTGAATCTCACGCCCGCGACGCTCACCGTGAGCCCGTCGCTCATCGAGCTCGGCGGCGCCGACGGCGGCGATTTGAGCAGCACCAACGTCGAGCTGTCCCTCAACACGGACGAATTTGCATTCCCGTGGAGCGTATCCGGTCTCGCGACGGGCACGCAGTCCTCGGCGCTGTCCGGGACCGTGTCGTCGGTGCCGGTGACGCTGACGATGCAATCTTCGACGACTGTCGACGGCAACACCTATACGTCGACCGCGACATTTGCCGCTACCGTGAACGGCGACACGATCACGCGACAAGTGCCGATGACGGTTCGCATCAAACCGCATCGCCTGTTCGTGCACGACACGGGTGTCGCGCTGCTGAGCTCGCCCACGCTGGCCCGGCTCGGTGCCTCGGTCACCGTTCGCGAGAATCGTGGCTTGCCTGCCGCGTGGACGGCGACGAGCGATCAGCCGTGGCTCACACTGACCCACGCGTCCGGCGCGGCCGGGGAAGCGTTCCAGATGACTGCCAATCCGGCGTCGCTGTCCAACAACGCGATGAGCTACGCCAATGTCACCGTGACGTCGGGCACTCCCGGCGTGACGAACACCGAGATCGTCCGCGTCGGCTTGTACAAGACGAGTACGGCGCCGCCGGCGCAGAGCACGGCATCGGTGGCCTCGGGGCCTATCATGAGCGGCATCGTGGCTGATCCGGTGCGACCGTACGTCTATATGAGTCACGGCACGACGACCGTCGAGACGTACAACATCTACACGGGTGCGTTGGTGCAAACGTTCACTGCTGACGCGGGCAGCAAGCTCGGATCGCTGGCCGTCGACGACGACGGCAGCCGGTTGTACGCCGCCGATCACGGAACGATCAGCATCCGCGTGTTCGACATCGACGCGGGCACGCCTGCTTTCATCGCCAACTGGACCGATGACCGCTGGTCGTGCCAGTCGTGCTCTCATCCGCTTGCATACACCGACCTCGACTACACGCGCATCAACGGACGCGGCGTGCTGATCGGGGGCGGCCTGGAGATCATCGACGCTGTCGATGGCGCAATTCTCCGCCCAAGCGACGCACCGTTCGGCTTCTTTGATTCGAACTGGTCCGGCTCCGTCAGCGGCGATGGCTCCACGTCCTTCTGGCCGAATCTGAACTCGTCCGGCCACGAGATCCAGCGCAAGACCCAGACGTTCGACGAGCTGCACGACGTCGTGAGCTTCGGCAGTCCGCCGTTGTCCGCCCAGAAGGATGGCGCCAGCCGCGGCGTGACGACGGACTACCCAGGCAGCGTCGTCTACCGTGCGTGCTGGTTCGATGCGCAGCAGATCGAGCGCTACGACGGCGCAACGCTCGACGCGCTCTCGGTCGTGGACAACGGCACCAACGGCGGCGCGCTCTTCGCAGACGACGAGCGCGTGTACTGCGCCCGCTACTACGACGACTTTCTCGGCGCCGGCTGGCCCGACGTCTGGGCGGTGGATCCGGTCACGGGCGATACGATCGCAGGACACACCTACCAGGTGCCGGATACGGTGATGGAACGTCAGTACGTCATCTCCGGCGACGGCCTGCGCCTGCTGACGCGCAGCCAGGCGACGGCTTTCCCCCCGTCCGGAACGCTGACGAGCACGACCATCGAGCCGTGAGACTACAGCGCCGCTGCGACTCGCTGGATCATCCAGAAAGCCGCGGCGGCGCCGAGCGAATAGCCGGCGCCGACCTGAATGCGCCGGCGCAGCGTCGCGGTGCGGGTCGCGACCCAGCGCACGATCGGCACTGCCACCGCGACGATCATCAGCTGCCCGGTTTCGACGCCGAGATTGAACAGCACCAGCGCGCTGAGCTTTGCGTCCTGCGGCAGTCCGATCTCTGCGAGCGCGCCGGCGAAGCCGAAGCCGTGCAACAGCCCGAATCCGAACGCGACCGCCCACGGTACGGCGGATGTCAGGCCTGTCCGGCCGCGCGCGGCGCGCACCACCTCGTAGCCGACGACGAGAATGCTCAGCGCGATCACGACTTCGACTGACGCCTGAGGCAATCCCGCGAATCCCAGCGCTGCCGCGCCCAGGGTGATGCTGTGCGCGACTGTGAACGCAGTGAGCGCGCCCAGCAGGCGCCACATTGCCGGCACGAGCAGGATCAGGCCGATCACGAAGAACACGTGATCGATGCCGGAGAGGATGTGCTCGATGCCGAGCACGAAATACGCAGGCAGCACCGGCCGCGCGGCAGCGAACTGAAACGAGGGCTCCGACGCCTGCACGACGCCCGCGATGATTCTGCCGTCCGCGAGCTGCGTCCGAACGAACGTGGACGTGAGCGTGCGCTCGAGTCCGGCGATCCGGATCGTCTGGCCTTCGAGTCCGCCCGGGCAGCGCACCTGCCAGCGCGCGACGAATGCGCCGTCAGCGACCTCGACGTTGCGTTCGCCGAGCGGCGTGCAGGTCGAGGGCAGTTGCGGATCGATGGCGATGCGCGCTTCGGCGAGCGAGGGTTGTTTCCAGGTGAGCGAGTAGACGCCATCGGCCTGTTCGACGAGCTCGAAGTACGCGGGGCGGACTTCGTGGGCGTGGGCGAAGCCGCAGAAAAGCAGCAGAAGCAACAGTGCATTTCTCATGATCCGGTTCCTTCTGCCGTCTCGACGACGATGCGGTATTGCTGGCGCAGTTTCGTGCGCAGCGCGGCGTTCGCTTCCTGCTGCTTCTGCGCGAGAAACGCTTCGCGTACGCGATCGCGCACGTCCTCGAAGCGCGCGACGCTGCTCGGAGCGTGCGATTCCAGCTTGACCAGGTGGACGCCGAAAGGCGAGCGCACCGGGCCGGACCATGATCCGGGCTGCGATGTCGTCACTGCTTCGGCGAACTTCGAGCCGAAGTCGCGTGCGATGTCATCGCGCGATACGTCCGCAAGCTCACGCGGCAACATGAAAGGATCGCCGACGTCGTTCGGGTTTGCGCCTCGCGTCAGTCGTTGCAGCGCGCGCTGGGCATCGGCGTCGAGCGCCATGCCATGTCGATCCGGGTTGAAGAAGACGTGACGCAATGCGAACAGGTCGGGCGTCGTGTACGCATCCCTGTGCAAGTCGAAGTACGCACGCAAATCCGCTTCCGCCGGCTCGCCCACGACTGCGAGATCATCACTCACGAACGCCATCTTCTGCGCGAGGTGACGGCGCATGGTGGTGTCGTCCCGATCGAGTCCGAGGCGGACTGCTTCGCGCGCGAGCACTTCTTCGTCGATACGGTCTTCGATCAAGCCGCGCAGCTCCTCGGCCGAAGGCTTGCGCTGCGCCTGCGTTTCCCAAAAGGCCGACAGCTGCGCAATGTCACCGGCGCTGATGCGGATCTCGGAATGCTCTGCCTGCTGCTGGAGCCAGGCGGTGAAAGCAAACAG
>DATEKT010000175.1:0-6672 GCA_035277305.1 Steroidobacteraceae bacterium
ATGAACACGAGCAACAGCACGCCAGCCGCCGACAGGCCGGCTCCGACGGGAGTGAAATCGAACATGCCGAACGGCTCGCCGACGATCTGCTCGCGCAGCCGCGACACGATGATGTTCGGCGAAGTGCCGATCAGCGTCATCGTCCCGCCGAGCAGCGAGCCGAACGCCATCGGCATCAGCAGGATCGAGGGCGAGCGCTTCGCGCGCTTGGCCATCTGCAGGGCGATCGGAATCATCATCGCCAGCGCGCCGATGTTCTTCACGAACGCCGAAAGAATCGCCACCGCGCCCGCGAGCACCAGCACCTGCAGTGCAGCCGACGTGATGTAGCGAGCGACCGGTTGAATCGCGACTTCGATGATGCCCGAGCGCGCGACGGCCGCGCTGACGATGAGCGCGCTGGCGACGATGATGACGATCTCGTCGCTGAAGCCGGTGAACGCCTTGTCCGCCGGCACCACGCCGATCAGCACAGCCACCAGCAAGGCCACGCCCGCCACGAGGTCGTAGCGCAGCCGCCCCCACACGAAGAGTGCCATCGTGCTGGCGATGACCGCGAACGCCAGGATCTGCTGCATTGTCATTGTTGCAGTCAACGTGTGGGATTCGGCTTGCGTTCCCACGGTGCTATGCTCCCGCGCTCGGCGAGCAAAGGAGACGACCATGCGGGCAACGAATCTGGGTCTGGCGATCGGTTTGACGGTGATCCTGGCAGCGTGCTCGCGCGAGCAGCCGGCAGGCGCGCCGCGTCAGCCGGACACGGCCCCGCCAACCGCCGCCGAGAAGTCGACTGCGCCGGAAGCGGCAGCGGAAGCCGTGGCGCAGATCGCGCCGACTCAGGGCAATACGGTCACGGGCTCGGTTGCGCTCGCGTCTTCGAGCGACGGCGTGCACATCACCGGCTCGATCCAGGGACTCAAGCCCGACGCCGAGTTCGGCTTCCACATCCATGAGAAAGGCGATTGCACTGCGCCGGACGGCAGCAGCGCCGGCGGCCATTTCAATCCGACGCAGGCCCAGCACGGCAACCCGACCGGGCCCGCACATCACGCCGGAGACATGCTCAACATCAAGTCGGACGCCCAGGGCGTCGCGCAGGTCGACGTCACCGCGGCCGGCACGAGCCTGCACGGCGATCCCGGCACGGACGTGCTGGGCAAAGCGATCGTCGTGCACGAAGGCCCGGACGATTACACGACGCAGCCCTCCGGCAACTCCGGCAAGCGTGTCGCCTGCGGCGTGATCGCTGCGCCTAGCCCGCCGTAACCCGCACGTTCGCCCGCAGCAGTACGCGCAACTTCGCCAGCGCGTACTTTTTGCGGCTCAGCACGGTATCGCGCGGCGCCGCGGTCAACGCGGCGATCGCGCCGATCCGCATCCCATCCGCCCACAGCGCAACGACTTGCCGCTGCTCGAACGGCAGCCGCTGCAGCGCTTTGCGCAACCGCGCCGTCTGCAGAAGCGCATCGAGCGGCTCGCCGGGATCGGGAACCACGCGATGAGCCTGCGCGAGCATCGCGCAAAGGTCAGCCGGCAGCGGGACGCTGCGTGCCGCTGCGAACTTGCGTTGGTACTCGTCGATGAAGTGATTGCGGGCGAGCGTGCACAACCACGTGCGAAACGCGACCCCGGACGCAGCCGCGAACGTGCCTTGCCTCGCCACGTCGATCACCTTCAGCCAGGTCTGCTGTGCGACGTCTTCGGCGATCGTCCGATTGCGGCTGAGCCGGATCAGGAAGCGCAGCAACGCGCCGCCATTGCGCTCGACCAGGCTCGCCAGCGCCGCCCGGTCGCCGTGCTGCTGGAAGCGAAGCATGAGGTGGGAGTCGCACGGGGCCATCTACCCGGGATATCGGGATCGGGGGGAGAAAGGCGTCAGAAGGAGGTGTGGAGGCCGACGTGTCTGCGGAGGAGAGGCGTCCACCGGCGGGTGCAAACCGAAGAAATGTCTCTCGCCAAGATCGCCAAGACCGCCAAGGGTAAGAGTGGCGGATTCGAGGTTCGAATGTTGGAGGCCGGAAGTTTTCTTTTCTGACCTTGGCGATCTTGGCGATCTCTGCGAGAGATCTTCCGGCTCCGGGTCAGGTCAGCGCACCGCCGGCACGTAGCTCGGCAATCTGTCCCTCTGTAAATCCCGCGTCGGTGAGGACGGCATCCGTGTCTTCTCCGGCTCTTCGCGGCGCCTCTGGCGTCTGAGATGGCGTACGGCTGAACCGGGGCGCCGGGGCGTTTTGTTCGACGCCGTTCACCGTCACGAAGGTTTCCCGAGCGACATTGTGGGGATGGCGCGCGGCCTCCTCCACCGTCAGGACCGGAGCGAAGCAGGCATCGGTGCCTTCCATGATGCGGCACCACTCGTCACGCGTTCGCGACGCGACCGCGGCGGCGATCGCCGATCGCAGCTCGGCCCACTCCTTCGTCGCCGGATCGACGACCGGGAAGCCGACGCGCTTGTAGCGCTGCCAGTCGAGCCCGAGCTTGTCGAGGAGCTGCGCGAAGAACTGCGGCTCGAGCGCACCGATGGCGACGTACTTGTGATCCTTGGTGCGGTACGTGTCGTAGTAGGGCGCGGCGCCGGCCAGAAAATTCGTACCTGTCGCATCCTGGAACATGCCGCGCGCCCGCATTCCGTAAAACATTGCGAGCAGTGCGGCCGAGCCGTCGACCATCGCCGCGTCGACGACCTGCCCTCGTCCCGACTGGCGGGACTCGAGCAGCGCCGCGAGCACGCCGAACGCGAGCAGCATGCCGCCGCCGCCGAAGTCGCCGACGAGATTGAGCGGCGGCACGGGCTTGCCGCCCGGTGTGCCGATCAAATGCAGCGCGCCCGACAGCGCGATGTAGTTGATGTCGTGGCCGGCAGCGGGCGCGAGCGGACCGTCCTGACCCCAGCCGGTCATCCGGCCATACACCAGGCGCGGATTGCGAGCGAGGCACACATCCGGTCCGAGCCCGAGGCGTTCCAGCACGCCGGGCCGAAAGCCTTCGATGAGGACGTCGGCGCGCTCCAGCAGCGTGAGCACGACTTCGACCGCGGCGGCGTTCTTCAGATCGAGGGCGATCGAGCGCCGGTTCCGCAGCAGCGGATCGGGCGGCGCCGACTCGCTCGGCCGTGCGGACGCGCGCTCGACGCGCACGATTTCCGCACCGAGGTCGGCGAGCATCATGGAGCAGAACGGCGCGGGCCCGATTGCGGCGAGCTCGATGATCCTGATTCCGGCAAGGGGGCCCATGAGGGTGTATTGTCGCACTCTTATGAAGACTCCGCTGTGCGACCTGCTCGGTATCGAGTTCCCGCTCTTCGCCTTCAGCCACTGCCGCGATGTCGTGGCGGCCGTGACGAACGCGGGCGGCTTCGGCGTGCTGGGCGCGAGCCGTCACACGCCCGAGGAGCTGGAGCTCGAGCTGAAGTGGATCGATGAGCACGTGCGCGGCCGGCCGTACGGCGTCGACATTCTGATTCCCGAAAACATGATCGGGCGCGACGAGAAAGTCGACGGCGAAACGTTGCGGGCCCGCGTACCCGAGCGCCACAAGCAATTCGTGCGCGAGCTGCTCGGCCGCTACGACGTGACGGTCGATCTCGACGATCCGATCGTCGCGAAGCGCGACTTCCCATTGCTGCCCGCGGTCTCGGCGCGGCTGATGGACGTGGCGTTCTCGCATCCCATCAAGCTGATCGCCAACGCGCTCGGATTACCGCCGCAGTCGATGATCGATCGCGGACGAGCGCAAGGCGTCGCGGTCGCTGCGCTCGTCGGCGCGAAGGAGCATGCGGTGCGCCAGGTTCAGGCCGGCGTCGACATCATAGTGGCCGAGGGCGCGGAAGCCGGCGGACACTGCGGCGAGGTCTCGACGCTCGTGCTCGTGCCGGAAGTCATCCGTGCACTCGAACCGATCCGTGCGGTCCCGGTGCTCGCCGCGGGCGGCATCGTTACTGGTCGCCAGATGGCCGCGATGATGGCACTCGGCGCCGCGGGTGCATGGACCGGCTCAGTGTGGCTGATGACGAGCGAGTCTGAAGCGTCGCCGCTGCTGCAGGAGAAATTCGCTGCGGCGACGTCACGTGACACTGTGCGTTCCAAGAGCCGCACCGGCAAATACACCCGTCAGCTGCGTTCTGCGTGGACGGACGCGTGGGGCGGGCCGGAGAGTCCCGGCCCGCTGCCGATGCCGCTGCAACTGTTCCTCAGCGAGCCTGCTTTCCGTCGCGCGGAGCAGGAAGCGAGCCGCGGCAATCGCAAGGCGGAAGCCCTGGTGAGCTACTACATCGGCCAGGGTGTCGGCCTGCTCGATCAGGTGAAGACGTCGAAAGCGGTGGTGAGGGAATTCATGGAAGATTTTGCAGCAGCGGCTGCGGACATGGCGCAGCTCACTTCAGAATAGTCAGCGCGACGGCTTCGCAAACACAAACCTGTTCCCATACTCGAACGACCGCACATGGATCGTCGCGCCCAGCGGATCTTCCTCGATCATCGAGTGCAACGTGCGATCGTCTTCGTCGTGCGTGTTCGCGAGGAAACGCTCGCCGGTGCCGTCGAGGCGGCCGACCACGACGGCGTTCGACGGTCCGCTCTTGCCGTGCATGATGGTGTAGCTCTCGATCGTGGCCGGACCGTCCGCTTCACCTGCGACGGACGGCGCGGGCCATGAATCCACCTGCAACTGCAACGGACTGCTGTCGCAACGATTGAACGCCGTCGGCCGCGTCGAATAGATGCCGACCGCGTACTTCGACATGTGTCCGCCGTTCGCGCCGACCAGCCCGAACGCGTCCTGCCGCTCGCGCAACTGCTCCACCATCGACGCGATCGCGTGCGTCGAATAGCTGTTGCCCGGCCCGCCGAAATACGGCAATCCACCTGTCACGGTCAGGCCGCGCGGATCCTGAGGCGACAAGCCCAATCCATCGCAGATGTTGAACACCGCGATGGGAAAGCAGCTGTACAGATCGAACAGCGCAATCTCGTCGACGGACACGCGCGCTGCCGCCAGCGCTTCACGACATGCGAGCCGCGCCGCCGGCGATGCGCCGAGATCTTCGCGGCTCATGATCTCGCGCTCCTTCACCTTCGAATAGCCGTGCAGGTAAACCCACTTCGCCGGATCGATGCCGAGTTGCTGTGCCGCCTCGGTCGACGCGATCAACACCGCGGCTGCCTGATTCACCTGGTCACGCGCGACGAGCAAGCGCGTGTACGGATCCGCGATCATGCGATTGCGCTCGCTCACCGTGATCAGCGCATCGGGCGTGTAAGCGACCGGCGCAGTGGAATACGGATTCGCAGCCGCAACTGCGCTGAAGGGCGCGAACAGACGCGCCATCTCCTGCGCGTAGTCCTCTCGCGACATTCCCAGGCGCGCGCGGCGTGCGTGCTCGAAGACTGCATACGAGGTCGATGCCTGCACCAGGCCGTGTTGTCGCGTGTATGGAGTGCTGAGCTCTTCGAGGCCGGGGCCGCGATCGTCGACCGGCGCGTCGATCGATTCCGACCAGTCCGCCGCCAGGTTGTTCGCGATCAGATGCTTCGACGTCGAGATCGCCTCCGACCCGACGACCAGCGCGACGTGCAGCGAGCCCGACGCGATGCGCTCGCAGAATTCGCTCACCAGAGTTTGCGGCGTATCGCCGCCGACGCTGGCCCACACCGCAGTTCGGGGCGTCGCGCCGAGCCGGCGCGCGATCGAGTGCGGGAAGTTGTCCGATTTGCCGAACGGCGTCGAGTAACGCGGGATCGAGTCCTCGAAAGTGCGCAGCGCGCCGATGCCGTCGATCCGCTCGATCACCCGTGGATTGTCCAGCGCATCGCGACACGCGCGGCTCGCAGCTTCGACGGCGAGCTCGACGCTGGAGAGCCCGCGATACTGCTGCGAATCCAGACGGTCGGTGTATTGCCCGACGCCGACGATGACCGGTGTGTTCGCCGGCGTCATGACTGACGCTGCATGAACCGGCTGCCCGGCGCAGGCGGATCCACCGGCGGTCCGGCGAAACATTGCGCCATCGACATCCATTCATGCGCGACTTCGCCGCTGACGCGCAGCGACGTGTCCTCGACATTGCGCGTCTGCGCGACGACCTGGCAGAACTCCACCGCCGCGCCTTCGATGCGATTGCGCTCATCGGGCTCGTGCCACGTCCACCACTCGCCGGAAGGACTTTGCAGACGCACGTGCGGTTTCACGGTCGGCACCGCGCGGCCGCGATTCGCGAACGTCCAGCCGAAAGTGTTGACGCCCATGATGGCGATGTTGCGAATGCGGTCATGCTCGACGCGCTCGCGCCCGAGCAGGTCGAACGCGGCCTGGCCGTGCGCCCATGTCTCCATCTGGCGCGCGCTGATGCAGGAACGCACGCTCATATCCGGGCCGGCCCACTTCACACGCTGCGCCGGGTCGAGGCCGGCGTACTCGGCGGCGACCTGCCGCGAAAACTCATGCCAGCGCTGCAACAGCTCGGGCCCGCTGCAACCGCGCAACCACAAGCGCGTGTAGTCGACCATCGAGCGACCCGTCATGAGCGTGCCCGATATGCTGTCCCAGAAAGCGGCGAACGCGTGCGGACCTTCGAGCGTCAGGCGCGCCGCGTAGTCGAACATGTGCAGATGACCGAGCACATCGTCGAGAGTCCAGCGTTTGAATTGGGTCGGCAGCGAGAAGCGTGCAGCGTCG
>DATEKT010000176.1:0-32793 GCA_035277305.1 Steroidobacteraceae bacterium
CCGACCTGATCCGCAAGGCGCGGCTCGATTTCGGCGCGGAGATCGAGTTCGCCGACCCGCCGAAGAACCTGGCGGGCTTCGGCACGCTCGGTCAGCTGCGCCGGGTGAAGCCGCCCGAGGACGGGCAGGTCGAATCCAGCGTCGGGCTGGAGCTGCCCTCGGACCGCGAAGGTCTGTCGTACGCTCACGCTGCAATCGCGAAGGTGACGTATGCAGACGGCAAGTCACCGCCCTCGTGGCTGGTCTATGTGAAGGCGACGCTCACGGGCGATGAGCCCGTCGACGTGCTCGAGTATCACAGCAATCATCCGGACTTCCCGCACGACAGCACCGCGAATCAGTTCTTCGACGAAGCGCAGTGGGAAAGCTATCGACGCCTCGGCGAGCACATCGGCAGCAAAGTTCTGACCCCGTCGATCTTCGAGCTCGCGACTGCGAGTGCAGCCGCTACCGCGCCAAGTGCGCCGTTCAAGCTCTGAGGAAGCGCCAATGGTCAGCGCAGTGCTGCTCGCAAAGGATCTTCGCAAAGTCGCCACGTTCTACACGCGAGTGTGCTCCGCGCAGCTGATGAACGAAGACGCTCATCATGCAGACCTGGACTGCGGCGGCTTCCGCCTCGTCGTGCATCAGATCCCGGAGCATTACGCGAGGGCAGTGGTCATCACCGCGCCGCCGCAGCGCAGAGAGCACGGCGCGGTGCGGCTGGATTTTCCGATTACGGACGTCGCGAGATCCCGGGTCGTCGCGCGATCCCTCGGCGGCGAGATCGACGATCGCCCGCCGCCCTGGGCGGGCAACGACACGAGCTTTCATCTCGGCCACGATCCCGAGGGCAACGTCTTCGGGGTGCAGTCAGGCTAGTCCGAAATCTGGACCGCGGTGCTTGTCTCGCACCGCTGTGCGTCGCAAGCTACGTGCATGCATGGGGAATATGGACAGTTCTGTCCTGTCGCGCTGGCGTCCGAAGTGCTCGCGGAACGCTGGACGCTGCTCGTCATTCGCGAGCTCCTCGCCGGTGCGCGGCGTTTCAATCAGATCCGCCGCGGCGTGCCACGTCTCTCCGGCACGTTGCTCAAGCAAAGGCTGGCGACACTGGAATACGCGGGAATCGTCACGCATTCGCCCGCGGCTGGCGGCGCGGACTATCAGCTGACGCCGGCGGGCGAGGCGCTCAAGCCCATCGTGCGTTCGATCGGGGAGTGGGGTCAGCGCTGGGCGCGCGACATCGAGTCCGGCGATCTGGATCCGGGCTGGCTGGTCTGGAGCATGCATCGGCGTCTGAACAGTGCAGCGATGCCCTCCGGACGCACAGTCATCGAGATCGAGTTCATCGATGCGCCCGCGGCGAACCGCCGCTTCTGGCTGGTTCACTGCGACGGCACAGTCGACGTTTGTGTGAAGGATCCAGGCTTCGATTGCACCGTGCGCATGTCGACGCGCGTACGCATTCTTGCGGAAGTGTGGCGCGGCCTGCGCTCGCTGCGCGGGGAAGTCCGTGCCGGCACAGTGACCTTGCAGGGTCCCGCGCAGTACCGGCGTGAGCTGCCGCAATGGCTGCTGCTGAGCGCCTACGCGGATATAGACAGGCCTCAGAGCAAGCCGTAGCTCTTCTTCTCGCGATGCGAGAGCTGGCGTTTCGACGCGGCGTAGACTGGCGCCCATCCGTGGAGCCTGGTGCGATCGGAGTCGAGCTCAGCGGTCAGTCGCTTCAGCAGCACGTCGTAGCGCTGCTCCGAGACATACCTGCGCACCTCGCGTCCGCGTATCACCACGTTCTTCCATTCGCCGAGCGGCAGCGGCGCAAAGCTGATCTCATACCATTCGCGATCGATCAGGTGCAGCTGCGTGGTAGCGTTGATGATGCGCTTCCGCGCATGAACCTCCGCCTCATACGCGCGTGCACGCGCGCGTGCGCGCTGGCCCCACGTGCGATAGCTCTTGTTGACGCGAAGCAATCCGCTTCGCGGGTCGACATACAGTTCCTGATCGACCTTATTGATGCCGAAGCACGCGCCGAGATCGATGAGCTGGCCGTCCTTCCTCGCAACCTTGATCGCGACGAACTGGTGCAGGTGCTGATACACATGCTGCTGCACCGTGTTGCGACGGTCGATCGTGCTCGCGATTTCGCTGTACACCTTGTCCCACGGGCGGCCAACCTGCGAATGCAGGTAGCGCTGCAGCGGGTTGAGGTTCTCATTCAGCTGCGGCCGGCCCAAGCCTGCGCGCATGCCGGCACGGCTCGGTCCGTCGAGATCGCGGCGGAGCCGGCGTGCGAGCGATTCCTTGCTCTTCCCGTTACGCGGACGCTCGACGATCACTTTGAACATGTCAGTGCGCATGGTCGATCCCCAGAAAGCAAAAGCCCCCGGCAAAAGTTCTCTGCCGAGGGCTTTGGGCGCTCGGCCAGGCGAATGCGCGATTCGCCGGGCCTGTAGCCTGGGAATCAGCGCGTCATGTCAACGATTCGTTCGTAAGTCGCAAAGGAGTGCTCCAACACAAGGCGCGCAGAATACGCGCGGTGCTTGCGAAGTCAAGGTGGCCGAACGTGCGCAAACCAGCAGTTTGTGCCTGCTACTCATCCGCGCCTCCCCGTATTTAGAATGGAGCCCTTCGAATCGCCGGGGAATGGAATGGCGACAGGGGCTCCGCGGCGCGCAACATTGCTCGCGCTGGGATTGACTGCAACGCTCTCGATACACGCAGGCCGCGTTGAAGCGGCCGCTTCCTATTGGCGGTGCGGGCAGGATCGAGTGACGGTGATCTCGAACAGCAGCGCGGCGCGTTGCGAGAACCTGCTGCGCGCGACCCTTCGTTACGAGCAGGTGCTGGCGGAGCTCGTCCGCTGGGAAGCGGACACGGTCATCAATCCGCTGCGAGTGTTTTCGCTGACACGCGCCGACGCGCGCGAGGTCATGTACACCGAGTCGGAGCAGGATGCGCGCACGCGTCTCGGCATCCGCAGCAAGTACGTGCCGGGAGCGGAATTCAACATCGCCACGATCGTCGACGTCGACGGCGACGAGCCGCTGCAGTCCGTGCTGTTCCTGTACGGACAGTCGCTGCTCGCGAGCGGGCCGATGAAGAAATACCCGGCATGGTATCGGCTCGGCGTTGCGAATCTGCTGAACGGCCTCACGATCCGGCCGGATGGCAGCGTACAGCTCAATCGCAATCCGCAGTTCGCGGCGGTCGTTCGTGAAAGCGACCGGGCGCGCGGACGATTCGATCTGCCGGAGCTGCTCGATGCCCAGCACGTCACCAATCCGGCGGACTTCAACGAGCTCGCGCGCAGTTCCCACGTCTGGGCGCAGTTCGGTTTGCTGACGACTTACGAGCATCGCAAGCAATACCAGGACCTGGCGGCGCTGATGCGCGACGGAGTGCGGGCGGAAGAAGCTGTGCAGGCCGTGTTCGGCAGCTCGCTGGCGAACCTGACGGAGGAGTTCGAGCGCGGCACGTGGCGCAAGGATGTGTCCTATCGAATCCCCGCACCGCTGAGCCTGCCGGAGATGGCGCCGGCGATCGAGATGGATGAGGTTGCGGCCGATGCGCAGCTCAAGGCGCTCAGGGAAAACATCCGCTCCGGGGACTTCTGAGCGGTTCGCTGCTTCAGTCCGTTCGCGCAGTTCTCGGGCGTGAGGAATGCTCCGCGATGTGATGTAGTGCGCGCAGGCCGATTGGGGAGTGCTGCCTCGATGATGAAGCCTGTTGCGCGAATGCATGGAGAAGGCGCCAGCGCGGTCGAAGGATCCGTTGTCTGGAGCCCGGCCAAGTCGCTCTGGAACATGTCGATGCTCGCGTGCGCGATAGTCTTTGCGCCGCAGTTCATCACGCCGGGCGCGGTGTCGCTGTTCGTCGTCGCGACTTACTGTTCGTTGTTGCTCGGGCATTCGGTTGGGATGCATCGGCGCTTCATTCATCGCAGCTACGCGTGCAAGAAATGGCTGGAGCGCACGCTCGTCTACGTCGGCGTGCTCGTCGGTGTCGCCGGACCGTTCGGCATCCTGCGCGTGCATGATGAGCGGGACTGGGCGCAGCGGCAGGATGCTTGTCACGACTTCTTCGCGCATCGCCGTTCGCCGCTGGTGGATCTGTTCTGGCAGCTGAATTGTCGCTTTCGTTTTGCGCGACCGCCGGTGTTCGCCGTCGAGCGCGAGTTCGCCGACGATCCGTGGTATCGCTTCCTGCAGCGAACCTGGATGCTGCAGCAGTTACCGGTCGCGCTCGCGTGTTACGCAATCGGCGGATGGAGCTGGCTGGTGTGGGGTGTTCCGGTGCGCGTCTGCGTGAGCGTGATCGGGCATTGGAGCATCACCTATTGGTGTCACAACCCCGGGCCGGGGCGGTGGCGCGTCAAAGGTGCAGCCGTGCAGGCTTCGAATCTGCGCGGCCTCGGCCTGCTGACTTACGGCGAGTGCTGGCATAACAACCATCATGCGTTTCCCGAATCGGCGCGCATCGGGATCGAGCGGGGTCAACTCGATCCCGCGGCGTGGATCATCGAAGCGCTCGCGAAGCTGGGCTGGACCTGGAATCTCGGCACGCCGCGGCCGCCGCCGCAGCGTGAGGATCTGATCGATGTCAGCGTGCCGGGCTGAGCGTCCGCGCGACGCGGATGCCGATCGAGTCGTCGCGATGGGTCGGCGCATACGGGATGCGCTCCGCGATGCGCACGTTGTGCGCCAGGGAACCCCACGATCCGCCTTTGATCAAGCGGCGCGTGCATGCGCTGTCGAAGCAGCCATCGACCCACTCCGCGACGTTGCCGATGATGTCGTAGACGCCGTAGCCATTCGGCTTCAGCGAGCCGACCGGCGAGGTGTTGAACAAGCCGTCTTCGCACGGCATCGGATCGAACACCTTGTAGCCGGAGGTATCCACGCCCGCATACCTCGTCAGCATCGTTTGATCGAATGTATTGGCGAACGGGCAGGCCTGTGTCGTGTCGTCGCCCCACGGATAGATGAGGTTCCCGGGCGCGCCGCCGCGGGCGACGTAGGCCCATTCGACTTCGGTGAGCAGGCGATAGCCGCCGCTCGTCTGCGCGTTCAGCCAGGCGATGTAGGCCTGGGCTTCCTCCCAGCTGACGCACGCGACCGGATGATTTCCGGTCTGGGCGAACCCAGGGTCGCGAAAGGTCGTGTTCGCGTCGAGCTGCCAGTCCCCGCGCTTCACGCGATCGGTGAGACAGTCGCCGCCGATCGGCCGGTTCGTCGCCTGCACGAACGCTTCGTACTGATCGCGTGTGACCTCGTAGCGGCTGACGGCGAACGGCTCTGGAATGGCGATGCGGCGCTCGGGCCGCTCATCGGGATTGCCGTAACGGTCGTTCGCGCTTGCGCCGACGATCGCGGTGCCGGCGGGGATCACGACCATTTCCGGGCAGCGCTCGCAATCGCCTGTTGTGCCCCGAATGCCTGACGATGTGCACGCGCTCGAAGCGATGAGGAAGCCGAGGATCACGAGCAGACGCGTCATGCGGGTAGTCTACCCAAGCCGCTGCGCTATGATTCGACGATGGCATCAAGAAGCGCCTCATGCTCCTGCGGCCAGCTGCGCATCGAAGTGGAAGGTGAGCCGCGCGGGGTTGGCGTGTGTCACTGTCTCGCGTGCCAGCGGCGCACCGGCAGCGTCTTCGCAGTGCTGGCTAGTTTCAGGACGCCGTTCAAGGTGATCGGGAACGCGACCGAGTATCTCCGTGTGGGCGACCAGGGCGCAAAGTTCCTGTTCAGATTCTGTCCCGTGTGTGGCACGACGCTGTTCCACACGGAGGTCGGCTACGAGAAGTCCGTGAGCGTCGCCGTGGGTGCATTCGCCGATCCGCAATTTCCGGCGCCGCAGGTTTCGGTGTATGACTGCCGCCGCCATCCGTGGGTGCGGTTGCCGCCGGGTGTGGAAGCATTCGAGAAGGATCCGCCATGACGAGAACACTTTCGAGCTTGCTCCTGCTGATCGCCTTGCTGGCGCGCGTCGCGTTCGGCGCGACCGACGACGCGAAGCGCTCGGACACCGATGAATCCACACGCGCGAAGCAGGACGTGCTGTGGGGCCACATGGAAGGCGCGATTCGCAGCATCGTGCACGAGACGGACGCAGTCATCGGCATTGCGATCGTGGATCTCACCGATCAGCGCTCGTTTTATCTGAACGCCGACGCGGTCTATCCGACAGCGAGCACGATCAAGATTGCAGTACTCGCGGAGCTCTATCGGCAGAACGAGCGCGGTTCGGGTGCGAAGCTCAGCGACTTGTATACGGTGAACGCGAAGGATGGCGTCGGCACCGAAGGAATTCTGCAGTCGATGAGCGCGGGCGTCTCGCGCATCACGAATCACGATCTGGCGCTGCTGATGGTCTCGCTCAGCGACAACTCGGCGACCAACGTGCTGATTGATCGCGTTGGCATGGACAACGTCAATAGCTGGCTGACGCAGCTCGGTCTCGAACGCACGCGGCTGCGACGTCACATGTTGGACGTGAAGGCAGCGCAGGAAGGGCGCGAGAATACGTCGACGCCGCGCGAGCTGATCACGATGCTCCAGGCGCTGCACGGCGGCCGCGTCTTCAACAAGAAGACCACGGACGAGTTCTTCAAGATGCTCAGCACGCAGAAGTCCAGCTACATCCCGCGGCTGCTGCCGGCAGATCTGGTGATCGCCAACAAGCCCGGCAGTCTCGACGCCGTGCGCAACGACGCGGGGATCGTGTTCGTGCCTGGCCGTCCGTTTGCGATTGCGGTCATGACGACGTTCTCCGGCGACGATATCGCCGCGGAGCAGTGCATCGCGCGGATCGCGAAGGCAGCGTGGAGTTACTTCGACCGCGTCGGCAAGAGCTCGGATCTGGGAAGGATCGTGCGCTGATGACTGGATATTAACACAGTACCTGCGCTACGCTGCCGGCATGGGTCGCGTGCGCAGTCGCTACGAGCCGGAAGATTCCGGCTGGATCGGGATCAGCAATCCCTGGGGTGTGCTGGCGCACATTGATTGCCGCAAGGGCGGGGCGCAGCGCACCTTCGCGGAGCTGTGCCAGAACTTCGAGCGCGCTGGCTGGCAGCTGGAGGGCCGCAAGTTCGACTGGCAGTACGTGCACAAGGGCACAGTGCGCTGGGAGATTCGCATCGGCGTGCTGGGGCCGGGCGAGAAGATGCGCAGGGGCTGGGGCGATCCGATGCCGGGACTCGCGCCGGTGGTCAGTGCTCCAGCACCCACGCGCTGATCGATTCGAGGTAACCGGCGGCGAATGGCGCACGGCCGTCGACTTTTGGCGCCGTCGTGCTTCGCAGGTCGTGATCGCCATCCGGAAAGTAGCGTATCGCAGCCTGCGGATTGTCAGCGAGCGCTGCTTGCAGCAGGTGACCTGCCGTCTGCGAAGGCACTTCCCGATCCTGCTCGCCGAGCAGCACGAGGACCGGTACATGCAATTGCTTCACGACGGGCAGCACGTCGAAGTCGATCAGCGGATGAATCCATTTCCAGAGCCAGTCATCGGAGCTCGGCGGACCCGCGGCGATTTCGAGCCAGCGCTCGCCTGCGGCCGCATCGATTTGCTTCTGGTGCTCGGCCCAGCCTCGCCCGGTGCGCGCATAGTCGAGACCGGAGCGTGTGATCCGCAACGCGCGTGCAACTTCGTTGGACGCGAACCCGGCGTCTTCGAGATCCGTGCGGACGTCGTACAGCACTTGCTCATAGGGCGTTACCCCCGGCGGAGAAATCATCACCAGGAATGCAATGTCCGCCGAGCGTGCAGCGGCAATGGGCAGGATCCACCCTGACTGACTCGCACCGCGCAGCCCGATGCGGTCCCGCGCTATGGCCGGACGAGTCTTCAGGTATCGAGCGGCCGCACTGGCGTCCGCGGCGAGATCGTCGAAGCTCGCGGTCTGCCAATTTCCAGTGGATTGACCGTAGCCGCGCTTGTCGTAGATGAGGCACGCGATCCCTGCGTTGACGAAGAACCGTGCTTCTTCCTGGTAGCGTCCGCTGTCGCGACCCGAAGCACCCGAGCCGTGCGTGAAGACGAGCGCAGGAAACGGTCCTGCACCGGCGGGAAGGTACAGGCGGGCGGCAAGCGTTACGGCGCCCGCCGGAATCGTAATTTCCTGCGGCTGTGGTGCAGCGGCAGCCCCTGCATGGGTGGCGAGGTGCACGAGCACCGAGAGCATAAACAGCTGGCCGAGCTTGCAGTTCACGCAATTCACCCGTTTGGCCGGATTCGTGGACCTCAGAACACCGCGCCGGCGAGCCGGTTACAGATTTCGTGCGTATCATCGGCAGCCCTGAACATGGCGGAGGCGCGACGTGATCGGAATAGCCCTGATGGCACTGAGCGCGCTCGTCGTTTTGACGCTCGGCATGCTGCACTTGATCTACACGTTCTCGGGTTCGAAGCTCACGCCGCGCGACCCGGCGCTGCAGGCGCGCATGGCCGAGGTTCCTCTCGTCATCACGAGGCAGACGACGGTGTGGCGCGCGTGGATCGGCTTCAATGCCAGCCACAGCATGGGTGCAATTCTGTTCGGCCTCGTCTACGGCTATCTGGCCAGTGTTCATCCGGAGCTGCTGTTCAACTCGCTGTTCCTGCTCGGCGTCGGCGTTCTCATGCTCGGCGGTCTGCTGGTGCTCGCGAAGCTCTATTGGTTTCGCATTCCGTTCGCCGGCGTCCTGATATCGCTGGTGTGCTACGTGCTGAGCATCGTTGCCTGGCACGTTTGGCGGGCGTGAACGCGTGATTGAGACAGTCGAGCGCAATGTCGTCAGGCTCGTCGTGCTCGAAGCGAGCGGACGCGTGCTGCTGCTTCACGTCCGCGACGCGACTCAGCCCGAATTCGGAACGGCGTGGGAGCTTCCCGGCGGCGGCATCGAGGCCGGCGAAGACTACATTCAAGCCGCGATCCGCGAGTTGCGCGAGGAGACTGGCCTCGAGATCGCACCCGAATGCATTGCTGCGCCGAGCTGGCGGCGTGAAGTTTCGTACGTCTATCGCAACGCCCACCGTCAACAGCACGAAATGGTCGTGGCTGCGCGGCTGCGGGAAACACTGCCATCGATTCGCGATACGAACCGCTTCGATGCGGAGAAGGACGACGTGCTCGGCGGCGAGTGGTGGTCGCTCGAAGAAATCGCTGCCAGTGACGAACGGTTCTATCCGAAATCCCTGGCGAGGCTCTTGCCTGCTTTCTTGCGCGGCGAAGCGCTCGAGGAGCCGCTCGAAGTGTGGCCTTGAACGACAGGCCTCAGGCGGCGGGTCCGAACCACTGCGCCAATGCATCAGCGAGTCCTTGCTGTGTCCGATCTCCCACCCACGCCGCGTAACCATCCGGTCGAATCAATACGATGCTCGGCGCGGCAATCGGTCCGAGCACTGGAAGCTGCCACTCACCGTCGTGCTTCGCGTCGACGAGTTGAACGCGATCGCGCCACCCGCCGATGTCGACGCTGCCCGGTTCACCGAGATTGAGAACGACAGGTCGTGCAGCGTGCAGCAGAGAGAAGAACCGCACTGGACCTGTTGCAGTGGTCAGATCGATATCGGGCATGCGGCGACCGAGCAGCGGATGTCCTTCACCGAAGTCGTAGCGAACATCGAGACCCGACAGCATGGCCGCGAACTTCTTGCGCGGCTGATCCATGCTGAACAGCTCGCCGATGATGTCGCGCAGCGCTTTCGTGCGATCGTCTTCGCGACGAAGTGCGACTGAAGCCATCGTGTTACGCATCGCGCGAGCAGCGACCGGGTGGCGCTCGGCGTGATACGTATCGAGCACGCTCTCGGGAGCAGTCCCCTTGATCGCCTGCGCCAGCTTCCAACCCAGATTCACCGCATCCTGCACGCCTGTCTGCAAACCCTGTCCGCCATCGGGGGGATGCACATGTGCCGCGTCGCCCGCGAGGAAAATCCTTCTCTCGCGATAGGCTGCAGCCTGGCGGGCCGTGTCGGTGAATCGGGAGATCGAAGCGGGGTCGTGAATCCCGTAGTCGGTCCCGAACACCACGACCATCGCTTCACTGAGATCGCGCAGCTTCGGCTCAGTGGTGTGTCCGACGCACTGTTCCGTGACGAGGACTCCGACGCGACCGCTCTCTTCGAGCTTGCTGAGAGCATGGATGCCGATCGCATCCCGCCGGATGCCCCACTGCGGCGGCTCCTGGCTCAGCTTCACGTCGGCGATCAGGTTGCTGGTCGTCGGCTCGCTGCCCGGAAACGCGATGCCGGCCGCCTTGCGGATTACGCTGCGCCCGCCATCGCATCCAACGAGATACTGCGCGTGGATCGAGTTGCCATCGGCGAGCGCGACGTCGACGCCAGCATCGTCCTGTGTAAATCCCGTGATCTCCTGCCCACGATGGATCGGCACCTGCAGCTCACCGATCCAGTCGGCGAGGATGCGCTCGATGTGGTTCTGTCGCAGAGCCAGCCCGTAGTTGTGGCGTGTCGGAAAGTCGCTGATGTCGAGCGGCACGCCGGCGAATCCCGCGACCTGCGCCACTTTCCCACGCGACAGGAATCGCTCGACGATGCCGCGCTGGTCGAACACCTCGAGCGTGCGCGAGTGCAGGCCGCCTGCGCGCGAGCCCACGAGATCCTGGCTCGCGCGCCGCTCGACGATCGCGACGTCGACGCCTGCCAGCGCGAGCTCACCTGCCAGCATCAATCCCGTCGGACCGCCGCCGGCAACCACCACTGCATGTTTCGTCATCGGGGGATCCTGCGCTACCTTCGCCGCGGCCGTCGATTTGAAAATATCGAATGCCAGATGTCGGGGCACGGGACCTTCGTTCGTCCTCTGTCGTTGAATAGATCCGTCCCCTCGAACCGAAGGAGCACGTTCATGACCTACGTCGACGGTTTCGTACTTGCAGTCCCGAAGGCCAACAAGCAGAAGTTCATCGACCACGCGAACCAGGGCGACAGCGTGTTCGCCGAGCTGGGTGCGACCCGCATCCTGGAATGCTGGGGCGACGACGTGCCGGAAGGCACGGTCACGGACTTCCGCCGCGCCGTGCAGGCAACCGACGACGAGGCCGTCGTGTTTTCATGGGTCGAGTGGCCGGACAAGGCCACGCGCGACGCTGCCATGGGCAAGATCGAAGAGCTCATGAAGACGGATCCGCGCATGAATCCGGAGAAGAACCCGATGCCGTTCGACGCCAAGCGGATGATCTACGGCGGCTTCGCGCCGGTCGTTACGCTCGAGAAGTGAACCCTGCGGGCAGCGCTCAGCCCGGGGCGGCGAGCGCGAGAGCGTGCTTGAGCGCAGCGAGATCGACAGGCTTCACCAGATGCCCATCGAAGCCGGCCGCCGCCGAGCGCTGCCTGTCTTCGAGCTGACCGTAACCGCTCAGCGCGATCACGTGCAGCTCCGGTGCAGCTTCCTTCAAACGGCGCGCAACCTCGTAGCCGTCGATGCCGGGCAGGCCGATATCGAGCAGCACCAGTTGCGGATTGAATGCCGCCAGGACCTGCAGCGCTTCCTCTCCCGAGTACACGCACAGCGTCTGGCGGCCTTCGAACTGCAGCAGCATCGCGAGCGAATCGGCGGCATCGCGGTTGTCGTCGACGATCAGCACTCGCAGCAACGGGTCCGGTTGCGGGTCCGCGGGCCGCGTTGTAGCCGGCGGCCGTTCGGCGAGCGGCTGGCGCAGCGTGAAAGTCGCGCCGCGGCCCACTCCGGGGCTGCTCGCGACGACGCTCCCGCCGTGCAGCTCCACGATCTGCTTGCACACGGTCAATCCGACGCCCAGGCCGCCCTGAGAGCGATCCAGTCCGCGCTCGGATTGCGCGAACAGATCGAAGATGCGCGGCAGGAATTCCGGCGCGATGCCGATGCCGTTGTCCGAGACTTCGACGACGGCGGTGTTGCCGTCGACGTAAGGCCGGATGCGAATCTCGCCGCCGTCCGGCGTGTATTTCGCGGCATTGACCAGGACGTTCGCGATGCATTGCCCGAGCCGTACCTTGTCTGCCGACACGTAGATGGGATCGAGCATCTGCGTCAACGTCAGCTGATGGCCCTTGCTGCGAATCAGCGGCTCCGCAGTCTCGATCGCGAGTTGCACGCATGAGACGACATCGATCACCTCACGTCGCAGCTCGATGCGGCCCTGGGTGATCCGCGCCACGTCGAGCAAATCGTCGAGCAGCCGGCCGAGATGCACGGCCTGACGCTGAATGATTCCGACCAGCGCCCGCTGCTTCTCCTGTGGCACGAGCCGCGACAGCAATTCGGCGGAGCTGGCGATGGGAGCGACCGGATTGCGCAGCTCGTGCGCGAGCATCGCGAGGAACTCGTCCTTGCGGCGCTCGTTCTGCAGACGCTCGGTGATATCGATCGCGACTGCCAGTCCCTGGACCGGCCTGGCGAGATCGTCGAAGAGGATGTTGCCGAACAATTTGACCCACACGATGCTGCCGTCGCGGCGTATGTATCGCTTATCGATCGTGTAGTGCGGGAGCTCGCCCTCGACCACGCTGCTGGCAAGCGATTGGTCGGCGGCGACGTCTTCGGGATGCGTGATGTCCTGCCAGCTCATAGTCAGCAGCTCTGCGCTGTCGTAGCCCACGAGGTCGCAGAACGCCTTGTTGACGTATTCGAAACGACCCCCGAGGGCATTGTGGGCGACTGCCACTGGCGCGTTGTCCACCACTGCGCGGTAGCGCGCTTCGCTCGCTCGCAGAGCATTCTCGGCGCGGCGGCCTTCGGTCACGTCCCGGGCCGTGCTGACGACATAATCGTCTCCGGCCACGAACAGCGTAACGACCAGGTCGCGTCCCGCGAACTGGCTGTCGTAGCGCACGATCTCGCGCGACTCGACCACCCGGCGCAGGTGTGCGAAGAGAGTCGACGCTCTCTGCGGCACCAGCTCGCTGACTCGCCTGCCGATGATTTCGTCGCGCGACCGGCCCATCAGGTCGGCGGCATTGCGGTTCACGTTCGTATAGAACCAGTCGACGATCGCTCCCGACTCGTCGCGCACGGCTTTCAGGATCCCTGTCAGGTCCGAGGGATGCTCGAAGAGCGCATGCAACTGCGCGTCGCGCTCCGCCAGCGCCTTCTCGTGCTCGGCCGCCAGCTTCGCGCGCGCGGCGTTAAGCTCGGCGTTGAGGGCCTGCAGCTGCCCGCGACGCTGATGCAGCTCGACCAGCACCGCCACTTTGCTGCGCAGGATTTCCGGGACGACTGGCACTTCGATGTAATCGATGGCGCCGAGTTCGTAGCCTTTCATCCGGTCGAACTCGGTGACGTTCACCGCGGTGACGAAGATGATCGGCGTGCGCTCCAGCCGCGGATGTTCGCGCACCAGGCGCGCCACCTCGAAGCCGTCCATCTCTGGCATGTTCACGTCGAGCAGGATCGCCGCGAACTGCTGATCCAGCAGCCGTTCCAGCGCCAGCGGGCCGGAGAGCGCCCGGACACACTGCACGCCCAGGCCGTGCAGCACGGCTTCGTAGGCCAGGAGCCGGGCCGGCTGGTCGTCCACGAGCAGGATGCTGGCTTGTGCCGGGGCTGAGTCCTCTCCAGCCACCCGCGCCGGGGCGCTGGCGGAGGACTGACCTGTCTGCAACGTGCTCATTTGACCGTTGGAAAGACTCGATGGGGGTGCCGGGTCGACCGGTTCTGATTTGCCGGGACCCTAATGCTCCGCAGCAGGGAAAAGATCCGGGCCGTGGCCGGTTTCGCTGCGAAATGGCGATTGAGCCCGAGTGCACACCCCAACACGGAGCTCCACCATGAGAATCCTGATCGGCCTGATGCTGGGCCTGCTGACCGCGATCGCGAGTGCCACCGACCACTACGGGGCGCCGCTGACCCTGAAAAACCCACTGACGCTCGAAGCCGCCGTCCGGCAGCTCGGCGACCAGCCCGCCGCCGACGTCCTGGTCGAATCGACGGTCGCCAAGGTCTGTGAGCAGCGCGGCTGCTGGATCGGCCTGCAGAGCGCGTCCAGCCAGCTCCATGTGACCTTCAAGGACGAAGCGTTCTTCGTGCCGATCAGCCTGGTCGGCAAGACGGTGCTGGTCGAGGGCAAGCTGTCGAAAGAGGTTGACGGCTACCAGCTGGTCGCCAGCGGCCTGCAAGTGAAGAGCTGAGCCGTGCTGCTGCGATTGCCGATCGATGCGGGCGTGCTCGCGGCGCCCGACAGCGACTTCCGCACCCGCTGGGGCCGGGAGAACTGCATCCTCTGGGGCCGCGCGCGGCACGCCGATTTCGGCCCGTGCACGCACACCCTGTCGATCCGCGCCGCGTGGGGCGGGGTCGAGCACTGCCATACCGACGGCCGAACCATCGGCGTCGACGACGACAACTTCCTGATCCTGAATCACGGCCGGATCTACTCGACCAGCGTGCGCAGCGAGCAGCCGGTCGAGACGCTCGCGATCTGTTTCGACCCCGCGCTCGTCGAGCAGATTCACTTCGAGGGCGGGACCAGCCAGTTCCTCGAGCACCTGCGCCCGCACGATGCCGTGGTGAGCCCGCTCCTGCAGACGATCAGGGCGGAGCTGGCGAGCGGCGGCACCGATGAGCTGTGGTTCGACGAGCAGCTGACGAGCCTGCTGGCGCGCATGCGACTGCACCAGGAAAAACTGCTCGACCGCGTGGACAACCTGGCGTTGATCCGCTCGACCACGCGCCGCGAGGTTTATCGCCGCGTTTCGCGCGCGACCGATCTCCTGCATAGCAACTACGCGAGCGGCGTCGATCTGCAGATGCTGGCCCAGACTGCGGGCCTGTCGAAGTATCACTTCCTGCGTCTGTTCAAGCTCGTGCACGGCTTGACTCCGCACACGTACCTGCAGCGCAAGCGCGTCGGTGTCGCGGTCCGTCTGCTGGAATCGACGCGCCTCACGGTGCGCGAGGTCGCGACCAACGTCGGCTTCGCCGACGACTCGACCCTCGTCCGCCAGGTCCGCCGCTGGACCCGCCGCACCCCCGGCCAGGTCCGCGCCGCTGCGATGGAGGTGGGCCAGGCTTCAGCGTGAGTCGAGGAGAGGAGGAGGGGAGCAGGAGGGAGAGAAGGAGAATAGACGGGATTAACAGGATTAACAGGATTAGGAGGGGATGAGGGAAGAGTGTGGGGGCGTTCCCACTCTGGCTCCGATAATCCTGTTAATCCTGTTAATCCTGTCATTCTTCAGTCCTCTTCTTCTTCTTCTTCTCCCGTCTCCTTCTTCAACAACTCGTGCAACAGCAACCGTGCCTTGCTCCAATCCCGGCGCACGGTGCGCTCTGAAGCGGAGCGCATCGCTGCGATCTCGGTAAACGAAAAGCCGCAAAAGAATTTCAGGTCCACCAGCTCCGCCAGATCGCGGTCGACGGTGGCGAGCTCGTCGAGCGCATCGCTGAGCGGCTGCAGCTCGCTCACGTCGGCGGCGACGTCGGGCACGACCGTGGGCAGGGCGGTGATGTCGAAGCCGCCGCCGCGCTTCTGCGCGCGACGCTCGCGGGCGTAGTCGATGATCAGGCCCCGCATGGCGCGGGACGCGTACGCCATGAAATGACTGCGGTCGGGGAACTGCAGCGAGTCGCGTTTGGAGATGTCCAGGTACACCTCGTGCAGCAGGGTCGTCGGGCTCAGCGCCAGATGCGGGCCGTTGCGGCGCAGGGCGCTCTGGGCGATTTGCCGTAACTCCGCATAGAGGGACGCGAAAAGGGGATCTTCAGTGAGGTTCATCGCAGCCGGGGCCAAGGTTGCGTGCGTTGAGTGTGCCTGAGCGACGAGGCTGGCCTC
The DNA here is from genome assembly GCA_035277305.1 of Steroidobacteraceae bacterium. Classification (GTDB taxonomy): domain Bacteria; phylum Pseudomonadota; class Gammaproteobacteria; order Steroidobacterales; family Steroidobacteraceae; genus Steroidobacter. The sequence goes on from DATEKT010000176.1 coordinate 15,738, forward strand.
AACGTTGCGGATTGCGCAGCAAGTGTTGCGCTGTGGCCGGAATCGCCCAGAGGTTACGATTGCCGCTGCGAATGGCCGGGATCGACAAAAACCGCTGGACAATCCTGAGTCCGCTGCTCGATGAGCTGCTGGACGCCGATGAGGCCGTACGCTCGGTGCGGCTCGCGCACATCCGCGATACGGACGGCGACCTGGCCGACGACCTGTCTGCGCTGTTGCATCGGCAGGCCATCGTCGAAAAGGAGCGCTTCCTCGAGGGCTCCGCTACACCGTTGCCGGTCGAGTCGGTGCTGGCGGGGCGAGAAATCGGCAACTACAGGCTGGAGCGCCAGCTCGGCCGCGGCGGGATGGGCGCCGTCTGGCTCGCTCATCGCAGCGACGGGCGCTATGCCGGGCAAGCTGCGGTCAAATTCCTGAACCTGTCGCTGCTCGGCCCGGCCGGCATCGATCGCTTCAGGAGCGAGGGCAATGCGCTGGCCAGGCTCGCGCATCCGCACATCGCGCGGCTCCTCGACGCGGGAGTGACGGTCGAAGGGCAGCCGTACCTGGTGCTCGAATATGTCGAAGGTCAGTCGATCGATCGCTGGTGCGAGGCCGGCAGTCTGGGTGTTCGCGCGCGCGTGCGCCTGTTCCTGCAGGTCCTCGATGCGGTCGCGCATGCGCACAGCAAGCTGATCCTGCATCGCGACCTGAAGCCACCCAACATTCTCGTGACGGGCGCCGGACAGGTGAAGCTGCTCGACTTCGGCATCGCCAGGCTGATCGACGAAGAGCAGGCACGCGCACCCACCGCAACGGGTTTGAATCTCGGCGCACGCGCGTTCACGCCCGAGTACGCAGCGCCGGAGCAGGTACAGGGCGCGGAAGTGACGACGGCGACCGACGTCTATGCGCTCGGCGTGCTGCTGTCTGCGCTCGTGGGTGAGGCGCCGCACGGCGATCTCGATTTGATCATCGCGAAGGCTCAGAAGAGAGACCCGTCGAACCGCTATCGGACCGTCGCGGCATTCGCTGATGATCTGCAGCGCTATCTCGGCAAAGAGCCGATCAGCGCACGACCGGATTCGGTTTCGTATCGGCTTGGGCGATTCGTCGCGCGCAACCGCACGGCAGTTGCTGCTGCGAGCGTCGTACTGCTCGCGATCGTCACGGCGAGCGGGTTTGCAGCGTGGCACGCGCGCCAAGCGACCGTGCAGCGCGATCAGGCGCGCGCGCTCTCGGCGCGCAACAACGCGGTGATGGAGTTCGTCAGCAGCATGCTCACGGAGGTCGTGCCCGCCGATCAGCCGATCCCCATGGGCGATCTGCTGGAACGCAGCGAGTCGATGTTGCTCGGCATCGAGACCCGGCCGCAGGTCAAAGCTTCGATCCTCAATATTCTGGCGACGTACTACCTGAATGCCGGTGACGTCGCGAAGGCGCAGCCGTTGCTGACGCGGTCGCTCGAGCTGACGCGCGACAGCGCAGACCTCGAGTTGCGCGCCGAGCTGCTCTGCTCGAACGCACTCGCGGCGTCACTGCTCGGCGACCCGCAGCAAGCGCAAGCTCAAATGCGGGAAGCACGCGCGCTGTCGAACGATGACGTGCCGGCGCCGGCGCGATGCATCGACATTGCGGCGAAGCTGGCTGGGCGGTGACTATGGAACGCACCGTCGGCAGCTACGCGCTCGAACGCCCGATTGCCCACGGTGGCATGGGCACGGTCTGGCTGGCTCACCGCCGCGACGGCCGTTTCGAGGGGCGCGCGGCAATCAAGTTCCTCGATGCGCTGCTCGGGCCGTCGGGCGTGGAACGATTCCGCCGCGAAGGCAACGTGCTGGCGCGGCTGGAGCACGCGAACATCGCGCGCCTGATCGATGCAGGCGTGACGGACGACGATCAGCCGTATCTCGTGCTCGAGTATGTCGAAGGCGAGCCGCTGGATCGCTGGTGCGAGTCGCGCTCGCTCGATGCGCGTGCGCGCGTGCGTTTGTTTCTCGAAGTGCTGGCGGCCGTCGCGCACGCGCACAGCAAGCTGATCGTGCATCGCGAGCTCAAGCCCGCGAACATCCTCGTCACGCCGGATGGCCACGTGAAGGTGCTCGACTTTGGCACCGCGGCGCTGGTCGAGGCGGATCTCGCGACTACTGCCACCGATGTCTACGCGCTGCGCGTCCTGCTGGGTGAATTGCTGACGGGGAAAGAATTCAGTCGCGATCTCCGCGCCGTGCTCAACGCCCAGTATCAGACTGCGGAAGCATTCGCGGACGACCTGCGCCGCTACCTCGACGGTGAGCCGGTGCGTGCACGTGGCGACTCCAACTGGTACCGGACAGGTAAATTCCTGGCGCGGCATTGCATCGCTGCCGGCGCCGCGATGGTCGTGATCGCCGCAATCGTGGCCGCGGGCGGGTTCTCTCTGCGGCAGGCGCACGAAGCCACGATCCAGCGCGACAAGGCGCGGGCACTTTCGGCCCGTAACGGCGCCGTGATCGCTTTCGTGAATTCCATGCTCGCGGACGCGGCGCCCTCGCGAGGTCCGATCTCCATCGCCGACCTGCTCGAACGCAGCTACGCGAACCTCGTCAGCGGCAAGCAGCCGCCGGAGCACGAAGCGGCCGTGCTCGCACTGCTCGCGCAGTTCTTCAACAACAACGGCAATGGCTCGCGCGCCGAGGCGATGCTGGACCGCTCGCTCGAGCTGACTGCCCACAGTACGGACAGCGCACTGCGCGCGCAGTTGTTGTGTCAGAGCGGCGCCGCTGCGCGATCAGTGGGTCGCAGGGACAAGGCTCGTACCGAGATCAGCGAAGGATCGAAGCTGGCTGGCGACGACGATCTCGCTGCGGTCACTTGCCTGGAGTCCGAGTCGTGGCTCGCGCAAGCGGAGAACGATCCGGAGGGCACGCTGACGTACGCAAAGCGTGCGCAGGAGCGATTGCGCCAGTCGGGCATGGTGAGACCGGACTGGTCAGCCGTGTTGCTCGCTCGAATTGCAGATGCGCACTACATGCGAGGCAACACGGCGGATGCCGAACGCTACTATGCTGCGTCGCTGGGGTCGCTGGCGAAGATCGGCCGGGGCGAAAGCATCGCGACCTACTCGATCCGCAGCCGCTGGGCCGCGATCGCTGCGGACACTGGGGACACGCTGCGCGCATTGCACGATTACGAGCAGCTGCTGAAGCTCGTCGCCGCGAGCTCGCTCAGTGGCAAGCCGCCAGCCTGGATCGTCGCGAGCCGCGGGAGTCTGCTCATGCAGCTGGCGCGCTACCCCGAATCGCTCGCGAACTACGACGAAGCGATCGCGCTCGCCAAAGCCAGCGGCAACGAACAGTACGCGATCGTCACCCGTGCATCCCGCGCCGATGTATTCGTCTCGATGGGCCAACCCGAGATTGCCGCGCATGAGATGCGCGAGCTGGCGCCGCTCATCGACAAGACGATCGCTGCGGACAGCACGTTGATGCATCGGATCATGCGCGTGCGCGCGCGGATCGACGCGGCGCAGGGACGCACGCCGGAGGCGCTGTCGCGCTATTCGGAAGTCATCGGCCAGCCCAACATCACGGATGCGATTCTGGCTCGCGTGCTCGCGGAACGCTCGGATCTTTATCTCAAGCTCGGGCAGACGGATCTGGCGCTTGCCGACGCGCATCGGGATCTCGAGGTGGCGCGCAGGCTGCAGCGTGACAAACCCTATTCGGCCTATACGGGCCGCGCGCTCGCGATGCTGGCCCGCGTTCAGCAGGCGCGCGCGGCACCGGACGATGCACACACGAGTGCGGGTGAGGCGGCGCTCAATTTGTCGAAGACGCTTGGCGACGATCATCCCGATACGCGCTGGGCGCACCAGGCATCGCTGTAGCGTGCACTGCGCCGCGCCCGTAGGTCAGCACCCGCCACAGGTATTCCATCGGTCCGACCTGGAAGCGGCTCAACCACCAGCGCGAGAGCGGCACCTGGATGACGAAGAAGATCGCGATCGCGATCACCATGTCGAGCGCGGGCCCGACCTTGTTCCACAGATTGAAACCCCAGTGATAGAAGAGCGTCACCGCGATCAGCGTCTGCAACAGATAGTTGGTGAGCGGCATGCGACCTGTGAGCGTGATCGGAGCGATACGCTGGCGCCAGCGCTCGTTGCACACGGCGCGGATGATCGTCGCTACGTAGAAAAGCATGATCGTGACCCGGCACACGACGTAGCCCGTCGCGGCAAGGATGCGTCCCACCGACGGTTGCCACGGATTCGCAGCGAGGTCGCGCCAGGCCATGAAGCCTATGCCGCTCACCAATCCGATGCCGAGCGCCCACCACTGCACGCGCCGGACGAGCGGTAAGTGCGACGTGACGTTCTGGAAGAAGCGATGCCGGCCGAGCAGCAGGCCGATCAGCACCGTCGTGAGGAACTGCACGTAGAAGCGGAAGATGCCCGTGCTTTGCGGGTGCGCGTAGAACGTGATCATCGACTCGGTGCTGCGCCGGGCCGTGTCGAAAAAATTGCCGTGGCCGAAGGCCGCGTTGTCCGCGGCGATAGCGCCCTGTGTCAGCTCGATGGCCACCGTATCGTCCGGCGTCGTGACCGTCAGCGCGATCGTGCCCATGATCGTTGGATAGAGCAGGCACAGGACGATGAGCGCGGCAATCACGCGATCGGGCAACCTGCGCAGCAACAGCAGCAGCACGCCGAGCAATGCGTACATGTGCAGCACGTCGCCGGCCCAGAACACGCACGCGTGGATCACACCGAACACGAACAGCCAGAACAGCCGCCGCACGTAGATCTGCGTCGCCTGGTCCGGCGCGCGCGCCTGCAGGCGCTCGAGCTGGATCGTGAAGCCGACGGCGAACAGCATGCTGAACATGCTGTTGAACTTGCCGGAGAAAATGACGTCGCGGACAGTTTCCGTGCCGACGTCCCACCAGCGCGGCCACTCATCGCCGCCGAAGCCGGCGAACAACGAGGTGTTGAAGGCCGGCACGTTCATGATGAAGATGCCGAGCAGCGCGAAGCCGCGGATCGCATCGAGCACTTCGATGCGTTCACCCAGAGAGATCGGACTCGCCGGGACAGGGATCTCCTGTGTCGGGGCAACTTCGGTGTTCATGGACGCGTACACTATACGAGCAATCCTCATCCCATGGGTCCATCAATGCACAGCTTGCCGAGACAGGCCATTGTCCTGACGTTCCTGGTGTTTTTTGCGGGGTTTGCGCTCGCCGCCGAGAGCACTCCAACGCCCACGCAGCTGCCGCGCCTCGCGCGGCCGACACACTACAACGTGACGATCGAGCCGGACGCTGCCGCTCTCACGTTCCGCGGCGACGTCGCGATATCGCTCGAAGTGCTGGCGCCGGTGCAGAGCATCACGCTCAACGCGCTGGATATGACATTCGCGTCGGTTCGTTTCACGGACAGCACTGGCAAAGTCATTGCGTCCGAACCGAAGATCACGACCGACGAAGCAGCGCAGACCGCCACCTTCACGTTCGACAGGAAAATCCCGTCGGGCAGCTACTGGCTCGCGCTCGACTACACCGGCAAGATCGGCACGCAGGCTGTCGGTCTGTTCGCGATCGACTACGACACTGCGGACGGCAAGAAGCGCGCGCTGTACACGCAGTTCGAAGCGTCGGATGCGCGTCGCATGATTCCTTCCTGGGATGAGCCGGCCTACAAGGCGACGTTCGTGCTCGAGGCGATCGTGCCGCAGGGCCAGATGGCCGTCAGCAACATGCCGGTGGCGGAGCGCACCGAGATCGCGGGTGGCCGCGAGCGCGTACGCTTCCAGCAGTCGCCGAAGATGTCGACTTACCTGCTGTTCTTCGGCCTCGGCGAGTTCGATCGCACGACAGCGAAGCTCGGCACGACCGAGCTCGGCGTCGTGACGCAGAAAGGCAAGTCGGACCAGGCGAAGTTCGCGCTCGACTCCTCCGTGCAGGTGCTGCGCGAGTACAACGACTACTTCGGCATTCCGTACGCGCTGCCGAAGCTGGACAACGTCGCTTCGCCCGGCAGCAGCCGCTTCTTCGGCGCCATGGAGAACTGGGGCGCGATCTTCACGTTCGAGTACGCGATGCTGCTCGACCCGGCGATCTCCACGCAGGCGGACAAGCAGGCGGTCTTCGGCATCGCCGCTCACGAGATCGCGCACCAGTGGTTCGGCGACCTCGTCACGATGAGCTGGTGGGACGATCTGTGGCTGAACGAAGGGTTCGCCTCCTGGATGGCGAGCCGCACCACGCAACGTCTGCATCCGGAATGGGGCGCGGACCTGGCGGCAGTGGGCTCGCGGGATCGCGCGATGGATCGCGACTCGATCGCGACTACGCATCCGATCGTGCAGAAGATCGAGACCGTCGAGCAGATTGCACAGGCTTTCGACGCGATCAGTTACTCGAAAGGTCAGGCAGTCCTGCACATGCTCGAAGGTTACGTCGGCGACGACGTGTGGCGTGAAGGCGTGCGGCAATACACGAAAGCGCACGCCTACGGCAACACGACCTCCGACGATCTGTGGCGTGCGGTGCAAGCAGCGGCGGGGCAGCCGATCACTGACATTGCGCACGACTTCACTCTGCAGCCCGGCGTGCCGCTGATCCGGGTTGCATCTGCAACCTGTCAGAACAACAAGACGACGCTGCAGCTCGTGCAGGAAGAGTTCACGAGCGATCGACCGGACAAGAAGCCGCTGCAGTGGCGCGTGCCGGTGACCGCGGTCGGATACGGCGTCAAGATGGAGACGGTCCGTCACGTCGTGACGGGCGGCAAGGCGACGCTGGTGGTACCGACATTCGACTGTCAACCGGTCTTGCTGAATCACGGTCAGAGCGGCTACTTCCGCACGCTGTACACGCCGCAACACTTCAGCGCGATCGTGAAGGTCTGGGAAACGGTCAACTCGCTCGATCAGCTCGGCATTCTTTCGGACGCCTGGGCGCTCGGGCTGGCGGGCCAGCAGTCGCCGACGGATGTGATGCGACTTGCGCTTGCGACGCCGCCCGATGCGGTTCCGCAGCTGTGGGGCAAATTCACCGGTGTGTTCGCCGGTCTCAACCGCTACTACGAGCCGGGCGAACGGCAAGCGCGCCTGCAAGCGTTCGCGACCCCGCGCCTGACGCGAGTGCTCGAGCGTCTTGGCTGGACGCCGAAGGCCGGCGAGCCCGACACCGAGGCCATCCTGCGCACCCAGCTGATCGAAGCGCTGAGCGAGCTCGGCGACAGCAAGGTGATCGATGAGGCGCGGCGCCGCTATGAGGCCGGTGACGAGAAGTCGGTACCGCCGTCTTTGCGCAAGACGATCCTCGACGTGGTCGCGCTGCATGCCGACGCCAAGACCTGGGATCGGCTGCATGCGCAAGCGCGCGCCGAGAAGACGCCGCTGGTGAAGGATCATTTCTACGCGTTGCTCGCGTCGACGCAGGACGAAGCGCTCGCCAGGCGTGCGCTCGATCTCGCGCTGACCGACGAACCTGGCCCGACCAACACGCCGGCGATGGTCGCCGGCGTTGCCAATCTGCATCCGGAGCTGGCGTTCGACTTCGCGCTGGCGCACATGGCTGCGATCAACGAGCGCGTCGATTCTTCGTCGCGCAGCTCGTACTTTCCGGCGCTCGCCTCGAGCTCATTCGATCCGCGGATGATCGACAAGGTGAACGCGTACGCGAAGGCGAATCTCGCGCCCGGCGCGCGGCGCGTGGCTGAGACAGCGGTGGCCAGCATCGCGGACCACATCAGGATCCGTCGCGATCGACTCCAGGCCATCGACGAGTGGCTGGCGAATCGCAGGTTGGAGTAGAGTTGCGCGAACGATGCCGACGTTCGCGAAACTCACCCGGCCGAAAACGCATCGAGTCCTGCGCCGCGAGCGGTTGTTCTCGCTGATCGAGCGGGCCCGCGAGCGCGCGCTCGTCTGGGTTTCGGGTCCGCCGGGCGCCGGCAAGTCGACGCTGGTTGCGAGCTACGTCGATGCCCACAAGAGTCGCGCCGCCTGGTACCACCTGGATCCCGGCGACGACGACATCGGCACCTTCTTCTATTACCTCGCGCAATCGTTGCCGGCCGGTGGCAAGAGCGCGCCGCAGCTCCCGCAGTTCGGCCCGGAGCATCGCGCGAATCTTGCCGGCTACACGCGTCAGTTCTTCCGGCACTACTTCACGCGGCCGACGCTGCTGGTGCTCGACAACTATCACGAGTTGCCGGAAGGCTCCGCTGTCCACGAGGTGCTCGACGGCGCGGTCGCCGAGATCCCCGAGGGCTCGAACATCCTTTTGATCAGCCGCGGCGGCCCGCCGCGAAGGTTTGCCCGCCACAAGCTCGCCGAGAAGCTCGCGATGATCGAGGGCGATGAGCTGCGCACTTCGCTGGAGGAGACGCGGGCGATCGCGGCGCTGCGTCACGATCTGGACGAAGCCGCCATCGCACGAGTCCACGAGCTGTCGCGCGGCTGGGCCGCGGGACTGGCGCTGACGCTGGAGCGCGAAGAGCAGATTCTCAGCGGCCGCATCTCGCGCGATCGGCAGGCCGGAACCGAAGAGTTGTTCGAGTTCTTCGCGATCCAGGTATTCGATTCGCTGGCGGAACCGATGCAGCGGTTCCTGCAGGTTTCGGCGCTGCTGCCGACGATGACCGCGGCGATGGCGCAGCGCCTGACCGGGCGCGAAGACGCCGAAGCAGTGCTCGAGGATCTCTATCGCCGCGGTTTGTTCACGGATCGTCGCGCGACCGAGCCGCCTACGTATCAGTACCACGATCTGTTCCGCGCATTTCTCACGCGCAAGCACGAGAAGGATGTAGCGCCGGATGCGATCGCTGCGGAGCTGCATCTCGCGGGCACGCTGCTGCAGGCGGCGAACCAATCCGATCACGCAGTGCGTTTGTTCTTGCGCGCCGGAGATTGGCCGGCTGCGCGTGCTGCGATTCTCGGCATGGCGGGTACGCTGGTGGCGCAAGGCCGCAGCGCTTCGGTGCGCGACTGGATCGCGGCGATTCCGCGCGACGTGGTTGCCGCGGACCCGTGGCTCAATTTCTGGGCGGGAATGGCCGCACTGCGCACCGATCCCCCGTCGGCGCGCACGGGCTTGATGGCGGCCTTCCAGCTGTTCGGCGCGGCCAACAATGTCGACGGCCAGACGCTGGCGTGCGGCGCAATCATGCACAGCCACCTGTACCAGTTCACGGACATGAGGCCGCTCGATCCCTGGATCGACACGTTGACTGCTCTGCTCGAACGACGTCCGCGATTTCCCAGCCCCGCGGCGGAACTGCAGGTCATGACGGCGCTGCTGCTGGCACACAGCTTCCGGCGTCCTCGTCGCGAGCAGCTCGACAAGTGCACCGAGCGAATGCTCCACTTGATCGGCGCCGGCGTGCACGACGCCGAGGCGTCGAGCGCGTGCGGTGCGCTGATGATTCATTTTCTCAGCAGCGGCGACGTGGTTTCCGGCGAGCGCACGGTCACGCACCTGCAGAAACTGCACGCAGGCGGCCAGGTGCCGCCGACGATCCTTGCGCTCGGCATCATCCAGTACGCGCGCCTGTACTGGGAGAAGTGCGAGCACGCAGCGTGCCTGAGCGCGTTCAACGAAGTACTGGCGCTGATCGCGGCGCACGGCCTTGCGCTGCCGGTCCTCACCGTGCAATCGCATCTGGGGCTGGCGGTGTGCTCGATCGAGCTCGACGATTTGCAGGCGGCCGAGACGCATCGGCAGCAATTCGAGAAATGGTGGAGTCCGCAGCGTCGCATGGACGAATTCGGCAGCAGCCGCATTCGCTTCTGGATCGCATGTCGGCGCGGCCAATGGGATGCGGCCCTGGAACTCGTGCATCGACAAGCCGAGTGCGCGCGCGAATGCGGCGTGTTCTGGGCCGAGTTCGAAAGCTGCATCCAGCGCGCGCTCGTCTGCGCCGAGCTGGACCGCCCGGAGGAGTTCGCGGCGGCGCTCGCACCGGTGCATCCGATGTTCGCCGGCACTGGCTACGAGCATTTCACGTATCAGCTCGACCTGGTCGAGGCCTACTACGCGCTGCTCAAGGGTGACCGGGCAAAGTGTCATGACAAGCTGCGATCGGGACTGGCGCGCAGCCGCTACGACCTCGCGAAGCGGACCCTGCGGATGCATCCGATGTTGTTCTCGAAGCTGCTCGCGGAAGCGCTGGCGGCGCAGATCGAGCCCGAGTACTGCCGGGATGTGATCCGCCTGCTGCACGTGCGGCCGCCCTCGCGCGACATCAAGAACTGGCCGTGGCCCCTGCAGGTCTACACGTTCGGTCAGTTCGAAGTCCTGCGCGACGGCCGGCCGCTCGAATACTCGCGCAAGGCGCCGAAGAAGACGATCGCGCTGCTCAAGGCGATCATTGCCTTTGGCGGCACGAACGTGCGCGAGCAGCGGCTCGTGGATGCGTTCTGGTCGGACGAGGAGGGCGACGTCGCGACGCGCTCGCTCGGCGCCGCACTGCATCGGCTGCGCAAGCTCCTCGGCGACAACGACGCGATCGTGCAGCAGGGCAACGCGCTGTCGCTCGACAAGTCTCGCGTCTGGGTCGACGTGTGGGCTTTCGAGGATCTGCTCGCGCAGCCGGATTCGGACACGGCAGAGGTGCTGAGCCTGTATCGCGGTGCGTTTCTGGCGGAAGACGACGGGGAGCCTTGGCCGGTGACGACGCGCGAACGCCTGCGCGGCCGTTTCATTCACGCGGTGGCGGAGGTCGGCAAGCGGCTGGAAGATGCCCATCGCCCCGATGCAGCGATCGAGTGCTATCTGCGCGGCCTCGACGCCGATCCGGTGATCGAGCAGTTCTACCAGGGACTCATGCGCTGCTACACGGCGCTCGAACGACGCAGCGAGGCGCTGAGTGCCTACCAGCGCCTGAAGCGAATGCTCTCGATTTCGCTCGGCGTGCAGCCTTCGGTGCAGACCGAGCGGCTGTATCAAGCGCTCAGGCGGCAAGCGGTCGCGGGGCAACAGCCGTGAAACGCATTCTGTGGGTCGTGGGACTTTGGGTCGTCGCCATCGCTGCGATCGTCGTGGCCTTCGCGACAGAGCGACTGGTCCTGCCCGAGCTTTGGTTGTGGCCAATCACGCTGCTGGCTGCCTGCGTCGCTTGTTTTTTCGCTCCCCGCCACCGTTGGCGCTGGCTCATTGCGTCTCCGTTGATCGGCGCCGCTGCGGCCGTGCTCGTTCACATCGGCGTGCTTGGAGCGCTCGCGAGTCACAGTCACACGCAGGCCGAGGCCTGGCTCGAAGATCAGTTTTCGGGCAAGGCAGCGCCCGATCCCGGGCAATCGCCTGTGCTGCGCGACATCGCCGCGCGCCATGAAGGACTCGCGGAGGTGGATTGCTTCGACAACATTCCGTTCGCATGGCTGGGATGGGAATGCAGCGTCAGGTTTCGCGACGGCTCGTCGCTCAGGCTCGATAGCTGGGCGACATGGTCGAGAACCTTCGCCAGCACCAACGGAGAGATCGACAGCTCGCGGACAGCCCGGGCCGCATCGCCGGCGGGTTGGGTGACGGCATATGTCGAGGAGACGCGCGGCGGTCCGAGTGGCGGTGTCACGCAGATCATCCTGTCGTTCGACAACGATACCTGCGGCGCCGGAGCGGTCGCTGCGTCGGGACTCGATCTCGGCTTGCGGCTGCGCTGGAGCGATCCGACTACGCTCGAGGTGATCCATCCGCAGAATCTCGAGATGAGGCGTAACGCCTCGGGGGAGTATTTGCAGTGTGGCCCCAGGAAAGTGCATGTCGTGCTGACACCCAGCTAGCGCAAGCGGGCAGGACTGACGAACAGCGATCAAGATCAGGAGAACACTCGTGCAGGACTCAATGGTCACCACCGCGCTCACGCTGCCCGGCTACGTCGTGGTGCGAAATCTCGGCGTGGTCCGCGGCATCACGGTTCGCTCGCGCTCCATCGTGGGCAACATCTTCGGCAGCATTCAGTCGCTGTTCGGCGGCAACATCACGATCTACACGGAGCTGTGCGAGCAGGCTCGCGAGGAGACGTACGGGCTGATGTGCCAGCACGCGCGCAAGCTCGGCGCGAACGCGATCATCTCGATGCGCTACGACGCGACCGAATTGATGGCGGGACTGACGGAAGTGTTGTGCTACGGGACAGCGGTACAGGTCGAGCCGCAGAGCTAGTTGAGCCAAGGCCGCGATCCGCAACCCAAACTGTTCATGAGACAGTTCGGGCCGTACATGTTGTCCTGGGCGAAAATGAACAGGAAACACGCAACCAGGAGGATCGCCGCAGCGACGATGCCCGTCCTGCGTGCACGGCTGCTTTCCAGATTGAAGGCTACCCATCCCCAGTAGAACGGGATGAGCATCACGAGCCAGCGAGCGATCGGCAACCGTGTGATGGCGGTGTCGGAGGCTGATACGTTCGTGAGTGTCCACTGCGGCCAGGTCGACAGCAGCGCGACTACGAAGAGCGTGTAGATCAAGGCCAGTGCAATTCGCCGTGTCATGGCAGCTTGTCGACTTCCGGGATCCGTTCCAGCGCGTCGTCCCAACTCGCGCGGCTCGCGCAGAATATATGGGCATCGGGACGAACAGTCACCGGACTGTCGAGGCTGCCCGCCGGGACCTTCAAAAGCGCGCCATCCATCTGCACGTCCGGCAGCGCCGATCCGCACGTCGAACAGAAAGCGTGCCGGTGTCGAGTCCCGGGCAGGTTGAACACTCGCACCTGACCTTCGCCAGCGAGCCACTTCAGCGCGGCGGTCGACGAGAACAGATTGGCGGCGTGCGCCGAGCCGGTGTCCTTGCGACAGTGCTGACAGTGACAGAGATAGAAACGCTCGAAGTCGCCCGTCACTTCGAAGCGAACCGCGCCGCACAGACACGCCCCGCGATGCCTTTGGCTCATCGTCATCGTCCCGGCTCAGGGTGGAAACGGATCGGAGAACTTCGGGTCGCCGACGAATGCGTCGTCGGTGAACGTGCGCAGGAACGCTTCGAGCGCGTTCTTGTCCTCTTCGCTCAGATTCATGCGGCGCGGCTCGGGCTCCCCGGCGATCAGGATGAAATCGAGATCGGGGCTGTTCTGGACACCGTGATCGTAATGATCGATCACCTCACGCAACGTCGCGAAGCGACCGTCATGCATATAGGGCGCGCTCAGCGCGATGTTGCGCAGCGACGCTGCCTTGAAGACACCCTTTGCGCCCGTGCGCGTCAGCCCTATGTCCTGGACGCCCGGGTCCGTCGGCACGACATCGAGTCCATTGTTTGCCTGCCACTCATTGGCCCCCGCATGAATCTCGTGGCAGATGCTGCAGGTAGTGCCTGGCCCGGTGAAGATCTCGAAGCCCCGCAGCTCCTGGGCATCGAGGGCGGACGCCGGATCCCACGGATCGTTGGTCATGGGGTTCACCGCGAGATCGACCTTCGCCCGGTAGGAGATCAGCGCCTGCACGAACTGCTCCAATGCCAGGGCAATCCGCTCGGTCGTGACTTCGGGCGAGCCGAATGCGGCCTGGAACAACGGCGGATAGAAGTCCGTCGCTGCAAGCTTGGCCTCGAGCGCATCGAGCGAGCTGCCGAGCTCTTCGGGATTCTGGATCGGGATCAGTACCAGGTCGCGAATCCTGTGCACGCGCATGTCGGAGAACCAGCTGCGGTGAATGCTGTAGCGCGCATTCGCGAGCGCCATCGTATTGCGCTTCAGGGGTATGCCCAATGCGCCGCTGTCGAACTGTTTCGGAGAAGCGAAGCCGTGGGACTGCAGATGGCACGACGAGCAGGAGACAGTATTGGTGCTGGACAGGCGCTTGTCGTAGAACAAAACGCGGCCGAGCGCTGCGCCGGCGTTGCCGGTGCGATTGTCGGGGAGTTGCGTGTCCCACAGCGGAGTCTCGCCTTCGCTCGACATGCGAAAGATGAACGGCAGCGCCAGCTCCTCGTCGGCGTACGAATAGGCGACGGCGGGCAGAACGGGCCGTCCGGGTTCCGGTCCGGGCGCGGCCACCACGAACACGTCGCTGTCGCTGCCGCCGTAGGCGTCGCTGGCCGTCACTGTGACCTCGACGAGGCCGACGGAATCGAACGTGCCGCTCACTGTCGTTCCGGCGACGCCGAGACCGCGCGGGTCAGTGCGGGTCGTGACTTCATAGGTCAGCTCGTCGCCGTCCGCGTCCGTGAAGACAGTGCCGTTGCCGGTCACTTCGTAGTCGACGCGCGCGCCGACCGTGACCACGTGATCGTGGTTGGGATTGACTACCTGGGGCGCGGTGTTGGGGGTCACGAAGATCATGAACTGCGCGGTCGAGACGTTGCCGGCCGTATCGCGCACCGTGACTTCGACGCCGACCGTATCCAGCGTCTGCGGCGCGCCCACGATGCTGGTGCCCTCGATGTGAAAGCCCGGCGGCGGACTCGGGTCCTCGCGTGGATTGAAGCTGTGTCCATAGACGATCTCGTACGTCAGCGCGTCGCCTTCCGGATCGCTGAACATCGTGAGCTTCTCCGTCACGTCATAGCGGAACGGATGAAACTGAACGATCCGCTGGTCCCGGTAGGGCCGCTCGAGGACCGGGCCGCGATTGAAGCCGCCCTGCGGCGGGGGCGATGAAGGCGGGTTGCCGGCTGACCCGGAACCACCGCCGCCACATGCCGCCAACATGCAAGCGCATGCGGCGAGCGCAACTCTGAGTCTGGACACAGCGATCCCTCACCTGTTGCTGTTCTTATCGTGTCGCGATCATTCGCGCGCAGCGTCCGGACGTCAACGGGATCTTTACAAAACAACGGTTTAGCCACGCTTCGCGGCGGATTTGCGAATCCGTAGCCAATAAATAGACGGGCCGGCTCCACAGTGCCGGCCCATGACGAAGCCCACTCGCAACGAACCCCGCAGCTACGTGGTGCGCGTGTATCGCCGCACCGCCCGCTGGCTCGCCGGCCATGTCGAAGACGTCCGCTCCGGCAAGGTGCGCTCCTTTCGCTCGGAAGCCGAGCTGTGGGCAGCCATCGGCGGACCGGCGAGCCCGACCCGTAAACCCACCACTTCCCGCAAGGAGTCCTGAACCATGAGTTTGCTCCGCGCATTCGCGCTTTCATTGCCTGCAGTGCTGCTCGCCGCGTGCGGCGGCAAAGAGCCGGCGTCCGAAGACGCACGCGTCGTGCGCACGACAACGGTCACCGCAGATGCCGGCAACAGCCGCTCGGACTACTCGGGCGAAGTACGTGCGCGCTACGAGAGCAGCGTCGGCTTCCGCGTCAGCGGACGCATCGCGCAGCGGCTCGTGGAAGTCGGCACGCGCGTGCATCGCAATCAGCCGCTCGCGAAGCTCGACGCCGTCGATGCCGAGCTGAATGTCGGCTCGGCGCGTGCGCAGCTCGAGAGCGTGCGCAGCGAATACGCGCAGGTCGAGCTCGATTTTCAGCGCGCGCAGCGCCTGTTCGAGCGCCGCTTCATCAGCCAGGCTGAGTTCGATCGCGACCGCGTGCAGATGGAAAGCGCGCGCGCCAAGTTGACCGCTGCTCAGGCCGACTTTGCCCTCGCGAGCAACCAGCACTCGTACACGGTGCTGCTCGCGCCGCAGGACGGCGTCGTCACCGAGCTTCGCGCCGAAGCGGGCGAAGTCGTTCAGGCCGGCCAGGCCGTTGCCACCATTGCCGCCGATGGCGACCGCGAAGTCGTCGTCGGCATCCCGGAGTCACGACTGGAGGAGATTCGGGCAGCGCGCGAGCTGCAGATCGAGTTGTGGGCGCGTCCCGGCAAGCACTACGCCGGGCGCGTCCGCGAGCTCGCCCCGATGACCGACAGCGCGACCCGCCAGTACACCGCACGCGTCGCGATCCTCGACTCCGATTCCAGCATCGAGCTCGGCATGACGGCGCACGTGCGTCTCGCCGGGCAGCGCAGCGCCGATGTCTATCGCCTGCCGCTGACCGCGCTCTACCAGAAGGACGGCAAGTCGTTCGTGTGGGTTGTCGCGCCGGACTCGCTCGCGCACTTGCGCCAGGTTGAAGTCGCCGACGTCGCGCAGGACGCAATCGTCATCGCGAACGGCGTCGCCTCCGGCGAGACCGTCGTCACCGCCGGCGTCCATCTCTTGTTCGAAGGCCAGCACGTGCGGCGCGCGACGGCGCGCGCCGCCGGGGAGGTTTGAGCGATGCGCGGACCCAATCTTTCCGAATGGGCGCTGCGCAACCAGCAGCTGGTCCTGTTCATGATCGCGCTGTTCGCGATCGCCGGTTTCTATGCCTATCAACACCTCGGGCGTAAGGAGGATCCCGAGTTCACCTTCAAGTCGATGCTGGTGCAGGCCTACTGGCCCGGCGCGTCGGCTCGCGAGATGTCGGACCAGGTGACCGACAAGCTCGAGAAGAAGCTGCAGGAAGTGGCCGAGATCGATTTCACGCGCAGCTATTCGCGCTCCGGCGAGGCGCAGATCACGATCAGCCTGATGGAGTCGGTGCAGGCGAAGGACGTGCCGGCCGTGTGGTACCAGATTCGCAAGAAGATCGACGACATGCGTCCGCAGCTGCCGTCGGACCTGCAGGGTCCGTTCTTCAACGACGAGTTCGGCGACACCTTCGGCAACATCTACGCGCTGACCTGGGACGGCTTCAGCTACGCCGAGGCGAAAGACTTCGCCGAAGCCGCGCGCTACGAGTTCCTGCAGCTGCCCGACGTGATGAAAGTGAGCTTCGTCGGCGACCAGGACGAGAAGATCTTCGTCGAGGCGTCCGGCGCGAAGCTCGCTGCGCTCGGCGTCGATCCGTCGGCGATCGTCGCGACCCTGAGCTCCACCAACAGCGTGGACAGCGCGGGCACCGTCGAGAACACCGCCGAGCGCGTCAACGTGCGCATCTCCGGCGCGTTCACGTCGCTCGATTCGATCCGCGGCATCGGCATTCGCGCCGGCGACCGCACGTTCCGGCTCGGCGACATCGCGACCGTGCGTCGCGGTTACCAGGATCCGCCGACGATGCGCATGCGCTTCCAGGGCAAGGAAGCGATCGGCATCGCCGTGAGCATGCGCAAGGGCGGCGACGTGATCCGTCTCGGCGAGCAGATGACCGAAACCGTCGCGCGGCTGCAGCGCGAGTTCCC
>DATEKT010000177.1:0-19306 GCA_035277305.1 Steroidobacteraceae bacterium
TTTCTCGCCGCGCGACGGACTGCCGATCCAGACGCATTCCCTGAGCTTTCACTCTCGGTGCTCAAGCTGCTCGGCTCGGGTCAGTATGCAGTCGAGTTGCCGAACCAGCCTTCCGAAGGTCACTTCGGCCTCGCCGTCAACGAGTACACGCATTCGACCGCGCCGAACCGACGCTTTCCGGATCTCATCACGCAGCGCCTTGTGAAAGCAGCGCTGACCGGAACATCGGCCGCCTACTCAGACGACGAGCTGCGCGAGCTCGCCGCTCACTGCACCGCGCAGGAGAAGAACGCGACGAAGGTCGAGCGACAGGTGCGCAAGGCCGCTACTGCGCTGCTCATGATCAATCGCATTGGAGAGCAGTTCAACGGCATCGTCACCGGCGCATCCGAGAAAGGCACGTGGGTGCGAATCACCGGTCCAATTGCCGAAGGCAAAGTCGTCAAGGGATCGGAGGGGCTCGACGTCGGCGATCGCGCACGCGTGCAGCTGGTGCACGTCGACCCCGAGCGGGGCTTCATCGATTTCGCGCGCGTCCGGGAATGACTCACGAACGTTTCTTCGTCCTGACCGGCGGCCCCGGCTCTGGCAAGAGCAGCCTGATCGACGTGCTCGCGAGTGCCGGTTACGGGCGCACGATCGAAGCCGGCCGCGCAATCATCCAGCAGCAGCTCGCCATCGATGGCCCTGCCCTGCCGCACAAAGACCCTGCCGCGTTTGCGGAAATGATGCTCGGCTGGGAGATGCGCTCGTATCACGAAGCAAGCGCCCTGCCCGGCATCGTGTTCTTCGATCGCGGCGTTCCGGACATCGAAGGCTACCTGCGGCTGATGCAGCGACCCGTGCCACCGCACGTCTCGAACGCCATCCAGCGCTATCGCTACAACCGGCGCGTCTTCATCGCGCCGCCATGGTCCGAGATCTTTGCGCAGGATGCCGAGCGCAAGCAGACCTTCGACGAAGCCGTGCGCACGTACGAATCCCTCGCGCAGACCTATCGAAATCACGACTACGAGCTCCTCACCTTGCCGCTGGCCCCGGTAGCGGCGCGGGTGCGCTTCATGCTGGATCGGCTGGGCTGAGCCCTGTAATATCCGGGCCCTTTTTCCGGTCCCGGCATCATGCTTTCCACCGCCAACGTTTCGATCCAATTCGGCGCCAAACCCCTGTTCGAGCAGGTCTCGGTGAAGTTTGCCGACGGCAACCGCTATGGCCTGATCGGCGCCAACGGCAGCGGTAAATCCACCTTCATGAAGATCCTCGGCGGCGAGCTCGAGCAGAGCTCCGGCGAGGTGATGCTGCAGACGGGCCTGCGGCTCGGCAAGCTCAACCAGAACCAGTTCGCCTACGAGGACGAGCGCGTGCTCGACGTCGTCATGCAGGGCCACGTCGAGATGTGGCATGCGATGAAAGAGCGCGACCTGATCTACGCCGACGCACACGCCAGCGATGCGGACTACATGCGTGCCGCCGAGCTCGAAGCGAAGTTTGCGGAGTACGGCGGTTACAACGCGGAAGCGCGCGCCGCCAGCATCCTGACCGACGCCGGCATCGACGCGTCGTACCACAACGGCCCGATGCGCGAAGTGGCGCCGGGCTGGAAGCTGCGCGTGCTGCTCGCACAGGCTCTGTTCTCACGGCCCGACGTGCTACTGCTGGATGAGCCGACGAACAACCTCGACATCAACTCGATCCGCTGGCTCGAGGGCATTCTGAACGACTACGACGCGACGATGATCATCATCAGTCACGACCGGCATTTCCTGAACCAGGTCTGCACGCACATGGCGGACCTGGACTTCGGACAGATCAAGATCTACCCCGGCAACTACGACGACTTCATGCTCGCGTCCGTGCAGGCCCGCGAGCGCGTCGAAGCCGCCAACGCCAAGGCGAAAGATCGCATCTCCGACCTGCAGGAATTCGTGCGCCGCTTCTCCGCCAACGCGTCGAAAGCTCGCCAAGCAACCTCGCGCAAGAAACTGCTCGAGAAGATCAAGATCGAGGAGATCAAGCCCTCCTCGCGCCAGAACCCGTACATCCGCTTCGAGCAGAACAAGAAGCTCTATCGCAACGCCTTCTCGGTCGAGCATCTCAGCTTCCACTACCCGCACTCGAAGGTCGAAGTTCTCAAGAACGTCTCCTTCAACATCGAAGCGGGCGAGCGCGTCGCCATCATCGGGCCGAACGGCATCGGCAAGACCACGCTGATGCGGCTGCTCGCAGGCGACCTGCATCCGACCAAAGGCAAGATCACCTGGGTCGAGAACGCGCAGCCCGGCTACATGCCGCAGGATCCGCAGGCCGAGTTCGCGAACAAGACCGACCTCTTCACGTGGATGAGCCAGTGGCGCGCGAAGTCACACGACGACCAGGTGGTTCGCGGCACGCTCGGGCGCCTGCTGTTCTCCGGCGACGAGATCCGCAAGTCCGTCCACGTGCTCTCCGGCGGCGAGAAGGGCCGCATGATCTACGGCAAGCTGATGCTGACGAACCCAAACGTCATGCTGCTCGACGAGCCGACCAACCACATGGACATGGAAACGATCGAGTCGCTGCAGATCGGCCTGGAGAAGTATCCGGGCACGCTCGTGTTCGTCTCGCACGATCGCGAATTCGTCGGCGGCCTGGCAACGCGCATCCTCGAGCTGCGGCCCGGCGGCACGCTCGTCGACTTCAAAGGAACGTACGACGAGTACCTGAAGTCGCAGGGAATTGCGGTCTAAGAGAAGAGATTTAGACGGGATTAACGGGATTAACGGGATTAAAGAGGGAGGAGGAGGACTTCCGGCTCCGAAATCCCGTTAATCCCGTTAATCCCGTCCATTCTTCTTGTCTTTATCTTCTCCTCTCTTCCTCACCGCTTCGGCCGGAACGCCTCGCCGAGCAGCGCGCTGGAGAACGACTCACCGACGTTGCCATCGGTCGCGTAGCGATACAGCGCGGCTGAGTACACGCCTTGCAGCGCGGCCTGCACGAGCACGAGTCCGATGCTCACAAGGAACAGCGTCGCCAGGACGATGCCGGCCAACGTCGTATTGTCGGTTTGCAGAGCACCGAACATCAGCAGCATTGCGATGCCAAACACGCCGAAAAAGACAAGGCCGAACACCAGGCCCATGCCTGCATTGCCGATGATGTTCTCGCCCCAGGTTTTCTTCAGCAGCGTCGCGCTCTCCTTCACTGCGTCGATAGGTCCGATATCGCGGCTCACCAGGACCGGCACAGTCAGGAACGTCGCGACGGAGAACGCGATTCCGAGCAGGCCCACGATCCAGCGGCCGATGAGCCCGAGTCGCTCTTCGAGCATGCGCAGGATCAATCCCACCGTCGCGGCAATCGCCGCGTAGCCCAATATCTGCACGACACGCGAGCCCGCGATGCGCAGGCCGTCGCGGACCGTCGGATCACCACCATCCAGCCGGATCATGGCTGCGCCGACCAGCGCAGTATTGAAGAAGAAGATGATGAAGTACTGGATCAGGTAGAACACGAAGCCAGCGATCATGAGCGGCGCCTGGGACTGCTCCGGGTTCATGCGCTCTATTGCGGCTTCGAACGTGCCGGTGACGATCAGCGGCACCGCGAAGCTCGCAACGACCAACACCGTGGCGAGTCCCGAGAAGAGTGGAAACAGCAGCAGTTCCTTGTCTTGGCGCAGGACGGCGCCGCTCGCCTTGATCAGCTCCCAGCTCCGGGAAAATCGCGTGAACATGGTGTCTCTCCCGCTTCGGTCGCACCGTTTATTGTTCTGCGGCGCTACGGTACCGCAGCCTCGCCCGCGCTACAATGCGCGCCGATTCGCCGCTGGGAACAAAGGAGAACGACGTGCTCGATCGACGCGAGTTTCTGTCTTCCGCGGTGGTTGCCGCACTGGCCGCCTCCCCCATCGCCCGAGCTGCAGCACCGAAGCGCGGCTACTCCGACCAGGCGTACGCCAAGGCGATCGTGATCGACGCGCTCGGCGGTCCGGGCGGATTCGATCCGGACGCGGCGCCGGGTTCGGGACTCTCGGCGGCCGACCTCGCGGACGTCAAAGCTTCGGGCGTCACTGCGGTGAACCTGACGGTCAGCAGTGTCGGCAACGGTCCGGGCAAGTTCGAAGAAACGGTCGCGACGATCGCATTCTCGGAAGGCGAGATCGCCAAGCACCCGGACATCTTCATGAAGATCCTGTCGGGCCGCGATCTCACGGCCGCGAAAGCGTCGGGGCGCATGGGCTTCATCTACGGATTCCAGGACACGAGCCCGCTCGACGGACAACTGGATCGCCTTGCGATGTTCCAGGCCCTCGGCCTGCGAATCGTGCAGCCCTGCTACAACCGCCGCAACCTGATGGGCGACGGCTGTCTCGAGCCGGCGAACGGCGGACTCAGCACGCTCGGGCATGACTTCGTTGGCGAAGTGAACAAGCTCAAGATGCTGCTCGACCTCAGTCACGCCGGGCCGCGCGTGCAGAGCGAAGGCATCGCCGCGTCGAAAGCGCCCATGGCAATCACGCACACAGGTTGCCGCGCGCTCGTCGACGTCCCGCGCAACACGTATGACAGCGAGCTGAAAGCACTGGCGGATCGCGGCGGCGTGGTCGGCATCTACTTCATGCCGTTCCTGCGCGCGTCGGGTCAGCCGCATGCCGAGGATCTGATCAAGCACCTGGAGCACGCGGTCAACGTCTGCGGCGAAGACCACGTCGGCCTCGGCACGGACGGTGGAATCTCGGGCATCAAGCTCGACGAGAAGTACGCCGCGTTCCAGAAAAAGTTCTTCGAGGATCGCGCGAAGGCCGGCATCGCCGCGCCCGGCGAAGCCGCGGACGTCTTCAACCTCGTGCCTGAATACAACGACCCGCGCCGCTTCCTGACGCTCGCGAACGACCTGACCGATCGCGGCTGGTCCGCGAAGCGGGTCGAGAAGATTCTCGGCGCGAACTTCGTGCGGCTGTTCACCGAGGTCTGGGGATGACCCTCAAGCCTTACGACCCCAGTCATCTCGAAGGCGTCGTGCGCCTTTCGCTGCGCGCGTGGGCGCCGACTTTCGATTCGCTGAAGCAGATCTTCGCGCCCGCCGTCTACGACACGTTCTATCCGCAGGGCTGGCGTCCGGTGCAGGACAAGTCGGTGCGCGACGCGTGCGCATCGGCAGACTTTAGAACCTGGGTCGCGATCGAGTCCGACACCGTCGCGGGCTTCGTCGCGATCCGCTATCACGCCGCCGACAAGCTCGGTGAGATCTACATGATCGCGGTCGATCCTGACTTTCAGCGCCGCGGCATCGCGCTCGCGACGACAGACTTTGCCGTCGAGCGCATGAAGGAAGCCGGCATGACGATCGCGATGGTCGAGACCGGCGGCGATCCCGGGCACGGTCCGGCACGCGCCGCCTACACGAGAGCCGGGTTCGGCTTGTTCCCGGTGGCTCGCTACTTCAAGAAGCTCTAGGGCACGAACATGAATCTGAATCGTCGTGAATTGATCGCCGCGCTGGCCGCGCTGGGCGTGATGCCTTCCGCCTTCGCACGTGACGACGAGCCTTCCTTCACGTTCTCGCACGGCGTCGCGAGCGGCGATCCGCAACGCAATCGCGTGATCCTGTGGACACGCGTGACGCCGGTCGATCCGCGGGACTCGCTGCGCGTGCGCTGGGCAGTCGCGGCAGACCCCGGCATGAAGCAGATCCGCCGGTCCGGGCGTGTGACGACGGATCGGCGTCGCGACTACACCGTGAAAATCGACGCATCGGGTCTCGAACCCGGCGCTACTTACTACTATCAATTCGAAGCGCGCGGCGTTAAGTCGCCGATCGGCCGCACGCGTACGTTGCCGGTCGGTAAGGTCGATCGCCTGCGGCTCGCCTTCGCGTCGTGCGCGAACTATCCGCAGGGCTATTTCAATGCATACGCGCGGATTGCCGAGCGCGACGATCTGGATTTCGTGCTGCATCTCGGTGACTACCTTTACGAGTACAAGCTCGGCGTCTATTCCGATCCGCAGCTCGCAGGCATCCGCGACGTCGTGCCGACGAATGAGATCGTGACCCTGGACGACTATCGCCTGCGCTACGCGCTCTATCGCAGCGATCCGGACCTGCAGGAAGCTCACCGCCAGCACCCGTTCATCACCGTGTGGGACGATCACGAGACCGCCAACAATTCCTGGCGCGACGGCGCCGAGAACCACAACCCGGATCAGGGCGAAGGCAAGTGGAAGACGCGTCGTCGCAACGCCGTGCAGGCGTACAACGAGTACATGCCGATCCGCACCAGCAGGCCGGGCGACGACAAGATCTACCAGAACCTGCGTTTCGGCGATCTCGCCGACATCCTGATGCTCGACACGCGTCTGCATGGTCGCAGCAAGCAGATCGATCTCGCGAAAGACACCTCGGACATCGCGGCGAACGATCCGGGAATCTCCGACGAGAAGCGCACGCTGCTCGGCTTCGATCAGGAAGCGTGGCTGGCGCGCGAGCTGCGCGCCTCGAAAGGTCGCGAGCAGCCTTGGCGCATCTTCGGCCAGCAGGTGATGATGGCTCAGCTCAGCCGCACCGAAGGCCGCACCATTCGCAACACCGACCAGTGGGACGGCTACATTCCTGCGCGCGAGCGCCTGTTCAAAGTCCTGCGCGAGCGCGACATCCCTAACAACGTCGTACTGACCGGCGACATTCACTCGTCCTGGTGCAACGAACTGCGCTCGAATCCCTGGGCTCAGGACTCGACCAGCGACGAGGCACGTCTCCTTGGCGTCGAGTTCATCGGGCCCGCAATCAGCTCGCCGGGACTGCGCTCCGCGGAGGAGGCTGTCACCGACGCCGAAAAGGTGCGCTCAGTGTCACCGCACATAAAGTGGGTGGAGTTGCACAAGCGCGGCTACGGCGTTCTCGACGTCACGCGCGATCGTGCACAGTGCGAGTACTACCACCTGCCTACGGTTAGTGAACGCGACAATCGGCAGGAGCTCGTCGCGGTGTACGCCAGCGAGGCCGGCAACAACGAGTTGAAGCTTTCGACTGCGGAGCCGAGCAGCGCGCTGGCTGAGCAGGCGCCGAAAACAGAATGATCCAGCTGGACTTCGATCGATTGCACGAGCTCGCTTCGGTCGAAGACCTGATCGAGCCGGTGCGGCTGGCATTTCTGGCGGGCGCGACCGTGCCGCCGCGGCTCCATTACGACGTCGGCAAGAGCGCCGGCGACGCGACACTGCTTTTGATGCCGTCCTGGCGCGCCGGTGATGTGCTCGGCGTCAAGGTCGCCACCGTGTTTCCCGGCAACCAGGCGCGAGGCGTGCCGTCGGTGAATGGTCAGTACCTGCTGCTCAGCGGGGAAACTGGTGAGTTCGTCGCTGCACTGGATGGGCGCGCGCTGACGCTCTTGCGAACGGCCGCGGTGTCAGCTGTCGCCGCGCAAATCCTAGCTCCGCGAGATGCGCAGACGCTGCTGCTCGTCGGGACGGGCGCGTTGATTCCTTATCTCGCTCAGGGTCATGCCGCTGTTCGCAAGTACACGTCGATCAACGTGTGGGGTCGCGACAAGAGCAAAGCCGCCGCTACGGTGGCGAAGCTGCAACGTCATGGACTGCAGGCACGCGTCGCGGAGGATCTTGAATCCGCGGTCCGCTCAGCCGACGTGATCAGCTGCGCGACCATGTCGGACAAGCCGCTGGTGCAAGGAAAGTGGCTGAAACCGCGGACTCACATCGATCTCGTCGGCGGCTATCGGCCCACGATGCGCGAGGCAGACGACGATTGTGTGCGCAACGCTTTCGTCGTCACGGACACGCTCACCGCTCTGGAGGAATGCGGCGACCTGCGTACACCCATCGGTGGAGGCGCGCTCGATGCCGCGTCGGTCATCCCTCTGGATCGACTGGTTCGGGACAGCCAGCTGCAACTGTCCACCCGCCCCAGCGTGTTCAAGTCAGTGGGTGTCGCACTCGCCGACCTCGCTGCGGCACAATGGATCGTGAACCATTACCGCTCAGAGTGACGTCCTGAACTGCCCCAGCGAAGGTGGCTGATCGATCACCAGATCAGCATGTTCTCTGAGTCCGTCTCGAATTCCATGGCCCAGCGTGATCAGGACGAGCTGTGCGCCTTCACGGCGTGCGAACTTCATCGCTGGCACAAAATCGCTGTCGGCCGTGACCAATACGATGACCTGCGCGTGCTTCTTTAGTGTAAGACTCGCGATGTCGAGCCCGATCCGCATAGTTACGCCCTTTTGCCGAATATTCGGCTCCAGATCATCGGCGTCGATCTGCAGCGTCGGACCACCCTTTCGTAATGCGCTGATCGCGGCAGCGTCGACGAGTGTCTGACGCTTGCTCAGCTTGTAACGAAGGAAGCCGCCGTCCAGCAACATGGCGTAGGAGAGTGTCATCACATTCCCTGTGATCCGCGCAAAAAAATGGCCGCTAAGCAGGTGGAGGACGTGCCTCTCTTACATGTCACCCGCGAAGCAGCCGTTTCTTGCGGGCGATTGTGCCGCTACGTAACCGCTCGTGCAACTGCCTTGTCACGGCTTGCGCAAGCGCCATCGACAGCGTAGGAGTCGAATAGTTCGACAACGATAACGGCGAGGTGGCGGCGATGAAGACGATCACGGTGCTGACACTCGCCCTCTCCCTCTTCGGTTGCAGCCGCGGCGATTCCGGATTCGACCAGGCCGAAGCGCGCGAGCAGATCCGCGGCATCGAGCACTCCTGGGCGCAGGTCGCGGTCACCGGCGACCCGCAAGTGGCCGAGCAGATTTTCTCGGACGACTTCGTCGGCGTGAGTCCGAACGGCGCGCACTACACCAAGCAGGCATTCATCGACGATACCAAAGCGCATCCGCTCGGCTTCGTCTCGAACGAGCTCAACGACATCGACCTGCGGTTCTTCGGCGATGTCGCCGTGGCGCAGGGCGACGAGACGTTTACGACCAGGGCGGGCGACAAGGGCCGGTTCGTGTGGACGGATGCGCTGGTTCGCAAAGGCGACCAGTGGCGGATCGTCGCTGCCCAGGATGCCGTTGCGCCGGCAGAAGGCACGGCTGCGGTCAGCTCGTTGTTCGCTGGCCCGGGGGCGCAAACCGAAGCGCGCCGCGGGATCGATGCCACGCGCGATGCCTATGTCGCAGCCTGGCGCGCCGCAGACGTGCAGCAGATCGCGGAGCTCTATACCGAGAACGCTTCCGTGCTCTATCCCAATCAGCCCACGATCTCCGGCCGCAGCGCGATCGTCGACTACTTCAAGGGATTCTTCGGTGAGTTTCCGCAGAACGAGTTCGAGCTCGTGTCGAGCGAGATCGCGCCGCGACGCAGGCTACGCGCAGCGCTGGATGACGCGTCAGGCGTACGCGTCGACGAGACCTACTCGCGCGCGCGCACTGACGGTGGCGACTTCTTCGGTCGTCTCGCCCTGCCCTGCTGAGGTCGTGGTGTTCCTGACGACCTGCTGCTCGCGCGGCGGTTCGCGGAACACGCCCGCATCCGCGAGCGACAGACCCTGCGAGGCAAACATTTCGCGCAGTCTCGGCAGCGCCGTTTCGATCGCCGCACGCGTATCAGCGTGCGCAGCACCGAACCACACGGACGCCTTGTCGTCACGCACGGTAATGTTGATCTCGAGTGGGCCCAGGTGCTCCGGCGAGAGCTTCAGCGACGCGGTGTGATTGCCGGACTCCGACATCATCACGACCCGCGCGCCGATCTCGTCCGCCCACGCGGGCGTACCCACCGGCGCGTGAATCGGGCGCGACACGGGGTCGTGAACGTTGCCTGTGACCTGATGCGGCTGTAGCTGGACCGGCAGCGTCGGCACCTGCGGCGCATCCGGCGCTTCCGTCGTCGTCGTGCCCTGCGCATCGATCGCGACATCCGCGAACAACTTGGAATCGGTGATCTGCTTGGCGACTTCCTGCAGGATGTTCTGCACGGAGCCTTCCGCCGCGTCGGCCGGAATGCTCACGCCCGACAACGCCTGCAGCGCCTGCCCGACCGGCACTTCGATATTGATCGGGTGCACTTGCGGCGGCACCGCCATCGAGAACATCGCGAGCAACTGCTCGGGATCGACTTCATCCTTCTTCGCATCGCTGTCCAGGAACATCGCCGGCACCTTGCTGGTCGGTGCGACTACAGTGCCGGTGCGCTGGACGGATGCAGCAACCAGCTGACCGAGCATCGCGAGGAAATCGGTCGTCTGCGCCTGCTCGGTCGCCGTCGCGACCGACCCCTGGGTCGGAGTCGCGGGCGTTGCGGGCTGCACCGGGAGATTCGTGGGGGTCATGTCTTGCTCACTCTGCGTTGGGCGCGCTCGTCGCTCTCGCGCTGCTCGCGCCGGTCGGACGCACGACGCTCTTCCGTCTGCCATTGCTCGACGACGTGGCCGAGCGCCTTGGCGCGCTTCGCCGCTTCCTGCCAGCGCAGACGCTCCGCATCTCGCTCGGACTGCGCACGATTCACGACTGCCTGCTGCTGCTTTATCGCATCCGACAGCCGTGACAGAAATGCCTGGTAGTCACGCAGCGCGGTCACACCGATACCGCTGCCCGCGCGTTGCGCGAACTGCTTGTCGTATTCGCCGCGATAGCGCTCGAGCTCCTGAAGTTTCGCTTCCGCCTCTGCAACCCTGCGCTCGACCGTCGCCAGTCCCAGCGCCAGCCGACGCTCGGTGTCGTCGTACAGGTTCTGAACCGGCTTCATGCGTTTGGCGCGGGTCATGCGGCACCGCCGACGACTGCGCCGAGCTCGACGAGACTACGCTTGTAGTCCACGCGCTCCGCCAGGTCCTGCTGCAGGAAGTTCTGCATGTTCGGCCACAAGGCGATCGCCGCGTCGATGCGTGGATCGCTGCCCTTGTTGTACGCGCCGATCGCGATCAGGTCGCGATTCTGCTGATACGTGCTCAGCGCCTGCTTGAAGCGGCGCGCGAGCGTGAATTGCTGCTGCTCGACCACGTCGTGCATCACGCGGCTGATCGAGGCTTCGATGTCGATCGCCGGATAGTGACCAGCCTCCGCGATGCGCCGCGACAGCACCACATGGCCGTCGAGAATCGCGCGCGCGGCATCTGCAATCGGATCCTGCTGATCGTCGCCTTCGGTCAACACGGTATAGAAGGCGGTAATCGAGCCGCTGCCGTCCGCACCATTGCCAGCCCGCTCGACCAGCTGCGGCAGACGTGCAAACACGGAAGGCGGATAACCCTTGGTTGCCGGCGCTTCGCCGATGGCGAGGCCGATTTCCCGCTGCGCCTGGGCGAAGCGCGTCAGCGAGTCCATGATCAGCAGGACGTTCTTACCCTGGTCGCGGAAATACTCCGCGATGGCCGTTGCACGCCACGCGCCGTGCAGACGCATGAGCGGCGGATTGTCTGCCGGCGTCGCGACCACGATGGCGCGCTTCAGGCCCTGCGGTCCGAGAATGCGCTCGACGAATTCCTTCACTTCGCGACCACGCTCGCCGATCAGCCCGACCACGATCACGTCGGCGCTCGTATAGCGCGCCATCATGCCGAGCAGCACGCTCTTGCCGACGCCGCTGCCCGCGAACAGGCCGATACGCTGGCCACGACCGACCGTCAGCAACGAATTGATCGCACGCACGCCGACGTCGAGCGGCTCTTCGATCGGCTGGCGCGACAGCGGATTGATCGGCGTACCGGTCAGACGGATGCGCTCTTCGGATGCGATCGGACCGAGCCCGTCGAGCGGCGCGCCGGCGCCGTCGATGATCCGGCCCAGCAATTGCGGACCGACGCCCACCATTTCAGCGCCCGTACGCGGCACGACGCGCGCGTTCGGCTTCAAACCATGGATGTCGCCGGTCGGCATGAGATAGAGACGGTCGCCCGAAAAGCCGACAACCTCTGCTTCGATGCGCGCGCCATCGTTGCCGAGCACGTCGCAACGATCGCCCACGGCAGCCTGGCAACCCGCCGCTTCGAGCGTGAGGCCAACCATGCGCGTGAGCACGCCCTCGACCGGCGGCGGCGGCAATTGCTCGACGCGCCGCGCATGCCTTTCGAGCAGGCTCGCGATACTGGAACTACGCGCCGCGTCCGGCATCTGTGCGCTCTTCGCCGAGGAGAGTGGCCATGATGTTCTGGATGCGGGTCTCCAGACGCTGGTCGATGTGGGCTGTATCGGTCGTCACGCGGCAACCGCCGCGGGTCATCACCGGGTCTTCGACGATCGTCCAGGCACGATCTGCGGATGGCGTCGCGAGCTTCTCACGCACGACACTCGCGTCGTCCGGATGCAGATGAACACGAACATCGCGTGTCGCTGCCGGCAGCAGCGCCACGGTCTCGCGAATGACGGCAATCACTTGTGCCGGATCCAGCCGCAGCTCACGGCGTACGAGCTGCCGCGCGATAGTGACGGCAAGCTGGACCAGCTGTTCTTCGACCTGCCCGTCCAGTTCTTTGAAGGGCTGAGCGATCGTCGACAGCATCTTGTCGATGGTCGCGACCTGCGTCTTGACGTGATTGAGGCCTTTTTCCTGTTCGGCGCGCGCGGCTGCGACACCCGCCGCGTGACCCTTGGCGTACGCTTCCTTGTGCGCGCGCTGCTCGACGTCTTCGAGCTCGCTGACCGTGCGGCCGGCGCGGCGCCCCTGCACTGTCTTGCCCGCGACCGCGGGCAGATCCCAGCGCGAGACTGCGCTCATACAAATTCCTCACCCTTGCCGCCGAGCTGGATCGTGCCGGCCTCGGACATCTTGCGAACGATCGCCAGGATTTCCTTCTGCGCGGCCTCGACTTCGGACAGGCGCACCGGGCCTTTCGCCTCCAGGTCGTCCTTGAGCATTTCGGCCGCGCGCTGCGACATGTTCTTGAAGATCTTCGCCTTGAGCGGCTCGTCCGCGCCCTTGATGGCGAGCAACAGCTTGTCGCTCGGCACGGCGCGCAGCACTTCCTGCATGCCGCGGTCGTCGATCTCGGAGATATCGTCGAACACGAACATCAGGTCCTGGATCTTGGTGCCGAGCCCCTCGTCGACTTTCGAGATCAGCTCGACGACGCTCGCCTCGGCGCTCGAATCCATGAAATTCAGAATATTCGCGGCGCTCTTCACGCCGCCGAGCACCGAGCTCTTGAGCCCCGCGGCCCGGCCGGCGAACTGCTTCTCGATGACTTCGTCGAGCTCGTGCAGCGCCGAAGGCTGAATGCCGTCGAGCGTCGCGATGCGCAGCACCACGTCGGCGCGCAACGGCTCGGGGAAATTGCTCAGGATCTCGGCCGCCTGGTCGGCATCGAGATACGCCATGATGATCGCGATGATCTGCGGATGCTCCTGGCGGATCAGCTCCGAGACCGCGCGCGCGTCCATCCACTTGAGCGCTTCGAGACCCTTGCTGGAACGACCGAACAGGATGCGGTCGATGACGCCCCGCGCCTTTTCCTCGCCCAGCGCGCCGATCAGCACTTTGCGCAGGTATTCGTCGACACCGACGCCCAGCGAAGTGTGTCCCTCGACCGAGTTGCTGAAGTCGTTCAGCACCTGGCTCACGTCGCCGCGCGAGATATTCTGCAGCTGCGTCATCGCGGCGCCGATGCGCTGCACGTCCTTCGCGCCCATGTGCCGCATGACTTCGGTCGCTTCCTGCTCGCCGAGCGACAACAGGAAAATCGCGGCGCGCTCCGTGCCGGAGCGCTTGGCGTCATGTGACTGTTTCTTACTCATCGTCTCCGACCCACGTCTTCACGACCTGCGCCACGCGGGCCGCATCCTGCGTCACCAGCGAGCGTGCCTGGGAAATCTGTCCGTCGTAGTCGAGCTGTTGCCCACCGCCGCGCGCGGGCGGAAGCGATCCCGCGTCGCCTGCCGCCGCCGGCGCATATGCAATGCGCGGCTGTGCGAGCAGGCCGCGGATCAGCGGACGCAGCACCATCAGGACCAGCACCAGCAACACGATCAGGCCGGCGGCGAGCTTGGCGATGTCGCGCACCAGCGGGCGTTCCCACAGCGGAATCTCTTCTTCCTGCACGTCTTCGGGCTTCAGCTCGCCCTTGAACGAGGCATTGACCACGTTGACGCTGTCGCCGCGCGCCTGGTCGAAGCCGACGGCGTCCTTGACCAGCTTCGTCATGTTCTCGAGCTGTTCCGGAGTCAGCGCGGTCTCGGTGACGGTGCCTTCTTCGTCGGTGGTCTTCAGGTTGTCGACGAGCACCGCAACGGTCAGGCGCTTGAGGCGGCCGGCCGGTTGCTTCGTGTAGGCGACGGTGCGATCGATCTCGTAGTTGCGGGTCGACTGCTTCGAAGTGTTGTCGGGCGGCGTGTTCGGCGCGACAGGTTGCTCACCGGCCGCGGCCTGCGAACCGGCGGCGGGAACGCCAGGGGGCAGCGCGACACCGGGCGTCGGCGGCTGATTCGTGAGTGCACCGGGCACGCCTTGCGGACCGGCGCCGTTGCGGCTGGATTCTTCGGCAGTCTGTTCGCTGCGAACGATCTGGCTTTCGGGCCGGTACTGCTCGCGAGCTTCTTCGGTGGTCGAGAGCTCGACGTCGGCGACGACCTGCGCGCGAACGCGGCCCGGTCCGACGAGCGGCGCGAGCAACTGCTCGACGCGCTGCGTGTAACGCTCTTCCATGCCGCGTGCAATTTCGAGTTGCTTCTCGCGGGCGGCCATCTCGTCGTTGCCTTCCGGCGCCGAGAGCAGGCGGCCTTGCTGATCCACGACAGTGACCTGATCCGCTTCCAGCTCGGGGATGCTGGACGCGACGAGATTCAGAATCGCCGTCACCTGCTCGGATTCGAGCCGGCGGCCCGGCTTCATCTGCAGGAACACCGAGGCGCTCGGCGGACGGCGATCGCGCACGAACGCGGACTGCCGCGGCAGCGCGAGGTGCACGCGGGCACCTTCGACCGGCTGCAAGTTCGAGATCGTGCGCGCGAGCTCGGTCTCGAGTGCGTGCTGATAGCGCGCGCCTTCCATGAACTGGCTGACGCCGAAGCCCGGCTCCTTCGACATGACGGCGAAGCCGCCGTCGCCTTCGGGCAGGCCCTGAGCCGCAAGCTTGAGGCGCGCGTCGTGCACGCGATCGGCGGGCACGCTGATCGTGCCGCCATCGATCTTGTACGGAATGTTGTTGGTGTCGAGCGATTGCGCGATCTGCGCAGCATCCTGCTGGCCGAGGCTGCCGTACAGCAGGCTGTATGTCGGCTCTTTCGACCACAGCACGATCACGACGCCCGCGGCCACTGCAGCGGCGATGCCGATGAGCAGCGCGAGCGGCTTGAGGCTCGGCGGGATGATGGAGGCATGCGGCAATGAGGCCGCTTCGGTACTCATGTCCTATTCACCTAAATGGGCATGTTCATGATCTCCTGGTACGCATTCACGAAACGATTGCGTACTTCGGTGATCGCTCGGAACGACACGCTGGCTTTCTGCATCTCCAGCATGACCTGCGGCAGCTCGACGCCCGGCACGCCGCGCTCGAACTGCGTCGCGAGATCGGAGGCGCGCGCCTGCGTCTGGTTGACCTGGTCCAGGCCCTGCTTCAACACATTGGAAAACGAGCCCGCGGGAGACTGGACCGCGTTGCCAACGCCGGCAGCGGCCTGCGAAATCTCCGACGGTGCGCCGCCCGCACCCCGCACCTGCGACTGCATGGAGCGGATCTGGGCGAGCACTGCATCGATCTGCACGTTGGACATTGATTGCTCCCTCAAACTTCGACGCCGGCTTCGCGCAGCTTCGCGAGCTTGTAACGCAAGGTGCGCGGGCTGATGCCGAGACGTTTCGCCATGGCCTGGCGATTGCCGTGGTCGGTCCGCAGCGCGGCCAGAATGAGATCGCGCTCGGCGGCAGAGACGGATTCGGCCAGAGCAGGATCGGCAGCGGCCGACGCGTTGCTCTCTTCGATGTGGATGTGCTCGGCGTCGATCACCGGACCGCTCGCCAGGATCAACGCTCTCTGCATGACGTTGTCGAGCTCGCGGACGTTGCCGGGCCATGCGTGCGTCAGCAGCACGTGGGCAGCTTCCGCGCTGAGCGCAGGGATGCGCTCGCCGGGGCGGCAGCGCGCGTTGAGCACGTGCATCGCCAGCGGCAGCACATCGTCGCGACGCTCGCGCAGCGGCGCGGTCGTCAGGGGAAACACGTTGAGGCGGTAGTACAGGTCTTCGCGGAAACGTCCGGCGGCAACTTCGCCGCGCAGATTCCGGTTCGTCGTCGCGAGCACACGCACGTCGAGCGCCACGGGAACGCGGCCGCCGAGGCGTTCGACTTCGCGCTCCTGCAGGACGCGCAGCAGCTTGGCTTGCAGGCCCAGCGGCATCTCGGTGACTTCGTCGAGCAGCAGGGTGCCGCCCTGCGCCTGCTCGAACTTGCCGGGATGCGCCGCGTGCGCACCAGTGAACGCGCCGCGCTCGTAGCCGAACAGGATCGCTTCCAGCATGTTCTCGGGAATCGCCGCGCAGTTCACGGCGACGAACGGCCGGTCGGCGCGCGGCGAGTTGCGATGGATGAAGCGCGCCAACACTTCCTTGCCCGTGCCCGACTCGCCGGCGATCAGCACCGTGCAGTCGCTCGCCGCGACCCGCCGGGCCAGCTCCGCCAGCCGCCGCGAGGCCTCGGCCGTCGCGATCATGTCGGTGGAAGAAGTGAATGGCGACGGGGCGCCGGCAACGGGCGAGGAAGCCTCGCCGTCGCGCCCGTAGTCAGCCATTCGTGAAATCACGCCCATAGTGGCCAATGAGGGAGCAAGTTCTGTTCCAGTGGAGGGATTGGGCGGTTCGGGGCGGCGAAGCTGTGGAGCCGGTCACAGGGAAATGGGGACATTCCTCATTTCCCGCCTCCCTGCTCCACCCTCTTCCGTCAAACTTCCGACGCCGTCGCTTCGTTGAGCATCTGGAACTTGCGGAGCTTTTCGACCAGGGTCGTGCGCCGCAGCTTGAGCAGCCGCGCGGCATGGGCGACGGTGCCGCCCGAGCGGCTGAGGGCCTGCTGGATGAGGCCGCGCTCGATCGTGAACAGGTGGTCGCGCAGGTCCAGGCCTTCGGCCGGCAATTGCACGAACGTATCGGTGGGATCCTGCTCGGTGAGCATCGCGATCACGCCGCTGTCGTCGATCGCCCCGCCCTCCTCGAACTCCTCGATATCGTTCATCCGGGGCTCGAGCTGCGGCAGCTCGTCCGGGATCGCGTCCAGGTTCAGCTGCGCCAGCACCGCCGGCGGCCGGTACTTGAGCGGCAGGTCGGCGACGTCGACGCGGCGGTTCGGGCACAGGATCGACAGGCGCTCGATCAGGTTGCCCAGCTCGCGGACGTTGCCGGGCCAGGGATAGGCGCTCAGCACCTTGAGCGTGCGCGCGGTCAGCTCGACCTTGCTGCGGCCGGCGTCGACGTTGCGGTCCGAGAAATCCCGCACCAGCAGCGGCAGATCGTCGATCCGCGAGCGCAGCGAGGGCATCTCGATGGGGAATACGTTGAGGCGGTAGAACAGGTCCTCGCGGAACGCGCCGCGCGCGATCGACTCTTCCAGGTTGCGATGGGTCGCCGCGATGATGCGCACGTTGCAGCGGATCGGCGTGTGATTGCCCACGCGCTCGAACACGCGCTCCTGCAGGACGCGCAGCAGCTTCACTTGCATCGGCAGACTCATGTCGCCGATCTCGTCGAGGAACAGGGTGCCGCCCTCCGCGATCTCGAAGCGGCCCTTGCGGGCGGCGATCGCGCCGGTGAACGAGCCCTTCTCGTGCCCGAACAGCTCGCTCTCGAGCAGCTCGGCCGGAATGGCGCCGCAGTTGATGGCGACGAACGGACGCTGCCGGCGGGGGCTGGCGTCATGGATGGCGCGGGCGGCGAGCTCCTTGCCGGTGCCCGACTCGCCCAGGATCAGCACGCTCGAATCGTGGGCGGCGACCTGGCGGATCAGGGCGGTGACTTCGCGCACGCCCGACGACGAGCCGGTCGGCATCGCCACGTTGCCGGCTTCTTCGAGGGAGGCTTCGACGGGCACGCGCAGGGCGGCGGCCAGAACCGTGTGTTTGAAGGGGAACTGCAGGCGCTGCAGGCGGGCGCCCAGGGCCGCGAGCAGCTGGTCGGCAACCGCGGCCGACCCGTAGGCGACGACCGGGACATCGGCGAGTTGCTCACGCAGCGCAGCACCGAGCTCGCGCCAATCGCAGTCGGCGACGTCGCCGATGAGCAGGGCCGGCGGGGTGCTCGGCGCCTGGATGACGGCCCGCATCAGGGCGCTGTGATCGATGAGCAGGGGTTCGAGCCCGAGGGTACGCAGGACTTCCGCGACTCGCTCCGCACGCTGGGCATCGCCGTCATAGACGACCGCTCGCTGCAGCGTGAGGGTTCGCAGCCTTGCCGTGTCGCTCAAGTTCATTCCTGTCCTTGCGCTCTTTGCGCGAGTGCTTTTGTCTTGGCGGCATTCTGTCTGTCTGTGTAGGTTGCTCTATAAGACTCTCCCTGAACGCCCCCCGACTCGTGAACTACTGCCAGAAATTTGGCGCACGCTTAAGGGAACGACTGAGCGCGCACTAGTGGAAGACGCGCGCGCGAGGCTTAAAACAAGCTGTTTTCGTGCTGCGCGTGCGTCGGAAAAAAAGCGCGCGCGCAAAATTGCGGAAAACCGAGACTGCGCCCGGCTATACGAAGTGGAGCGGAGGTTGTCGCGAACGTCGGCGCAGACTGAGCGCGGTCACGACTTGAAAGGTCGTACCGTCACAAGCAGTTCTCAATTTATTGAATTCTTTTTTCGCGTCGCGGCTATTTCTTCGGCGACCGGATCCCCGCGATCTGCCGCCGGTGCTTCCGGAACGCGAGCTTCTCGA
Source organism: Steroidobacteraceae bacterium (assembly GCA_035277305.1). Lineage (GTDB taxonomy): Bacteria > Pseudomonadota > Gammaproteobacteria > Steroidobacterales > Steroidobacteraceae > Steroidobacter. Next base: position 18,778 of record DATEKT010000177.1, read on the forward strand.
GCAGGTCGGCGACGTTTTCGCTCAGCGCCGCGAAGCGCACCTTCACCCGTCCATCCGGCCCGACCGAGGCGATGCGGCCGGCGAGCCGCAGCGGCTCGGCGATGCTGTCGCGGACGTAGATTTCCAGGACGCCCTGGGCGCCCAGCTCCGGGAACGGCGGGATGGCCTGCCACACGCCGCCCAGCGCATTGAAGCGGATCGAGGTCGGGCGCGGCCGGGGCCGGCTGGCGACGAGGAGCGCGCCGACCATGTCGAGCAGCAGGTTGACCTTGAGATCGAGCCGCATGATGTCGGCGGCGTGCGGCGAGCTCTCGTCGCTCTTCTCCGGCTGGCCGTGCTCATCGAGCGCTGCCAGGGCCTGCAGCACGCGCAGGTTGCGGTCGGCATAACTGCCGATCAGCGCCGGATCGAACGGCTCCGGCATCTTCTTCCACGACACCGGCAGGACGTCTTCGTAGGCCAGCTCTTCGTAGAGAACGACTGTGTCGAGACCCTCGTACATCGTCAGCCTCCCTTGCCGAGCATGTCC
>DATEKT010000178.1:0-18646 GCA_035277305.1 Steroidobacteraceae bacterium
GGTGTTGAACCAGAGGAAGCCGAGCCCGGCGCCGACCAGCGTCGCGCAGAACACCAGGATTTCACCGGTTCCTTCGATGAAAGGAATACCGAGATAACCCGAGAAGACCGCATTGCCCGTTGCATACGCGAACACCCCCAGTGCTCCGCCGACCAGTACGGCAGGCATGATTGCGAGCCCATCGAGCCCGTCGGTCAGGTTCACGGCGTTGCTGGACCCGACGACGACGAAGTAAGTCAGGAAGATGTAGCCGTAGCCGAGCGGCACCATCACCGACTTGAAGAACGGCACGTACAGCGCGGTCTCCGCCGGCGCTTTTGCAGTGACGAACAGCGCGATCGCGCAGCACAGGCCCGCGACCGATTGCCAGAAATATTTGTAGCGCGCGATCAGCCCGCGGCTGTTGCCGACGACCAGCTTCAGGTAGTCGTCCCAGAAACCGATCAGCCCGAACGCGAGCGTCACGCCGAGCGTGATCCACACGAAGCGATTGCGCAGGTCCGCCCACAGCAGCGTGGAAGCACTGATCGTCACGAGGATCAGCGCGCCGCCCATGGTCGGCGTGCCGGCTTTGGGCAGGTGGGACTTCGGGCCGTCGTCGCGCACGCGCTGACCGATCTGGTTGTACGACAGCCGGCGAATCATCCACGGCCCGACCATGAACGAGATCACCAGCGCGGTCAGCGCGGCCAGGATCGCGCGCAACGTCAGGTAGTTGAAGAGACGGAACACGCCCTCCAACGCCGTCAGTTTCTGTGTGAGGTACAGCAGCACCCTTACATCCCCTCAATGCCCATCTGCGCCTTCCTGCCGGTGCAGCGCGAGCGCCGCCGACACGCGCTCCAGCCGATTCGCGCGCGAGCCCTTGATGAGCACCGCGACGCCACTCGTGAGCGATTTGCTCGCTTCTGCGATGAGCGCGTCGATGCTCGCGAACCACTGCCCGCCCCGGCCGAACGCTTCGACCGCGAAGCGCGAGCCTTCGCCGACTGCGAGCAGCCGCTCGATGCCGGCCTGGCGCGCATAGCGCCCGACTTCGGCGTGCAACTCGTCGGCGCTCGCGCCGAGCTCGCGCATCTCGCCGAGCACCAGCCAGCGCACGCCGCCGAAACTGCGGAACGCATCGAGCCCGGCCTTGAGCGAGCTGGGATTGGCGTTGTACGAGTCGTCGACCAGGAACGCGCCGTGCAACGCCGGCTTCAGCTCCAGCCGGCCCGCGACACTCTTCATCGCGGCGAGCCCTGCGACGATCTCGTCGAGCTCGATGCCAACCGCGCATGCGGCTGCAGCCGCACCGAGCGCATTGCGCAAGTTGTGCAGGCCGCCGAGCGCGAGCGTTGCCGTCCGGCTGCCATAGGGCGTCACGAGCTCGAAGTCCGTGCGGAAGCCGCCGGCGTTGCTCTCGGCGCGCACCTTGTGCGCCATGAAATCGGCGGGCTGCTCGAAGCCGAACGTCAGCACGCGCTCGGCCGCGCTCGAATCGCGCCACTGCGCGGCGAACGCGTCGTCTGCATTCACGATGGCGACGCCTTCGGCCGGCAGCGCGCGAAACATTTCGCCCTTGCCCTGCGCCACGCCCGCGAGACTGCCGAAGCCTTCGAGGTGGGCGGCGCCCGCATTGGTCACGATGCCGACCGTCGGCTCGACCAGGCTCGCGAGGTGCGCGATTTCGCCGATGTGATTCGCGCCCATCTCGATGACGGCGAAGCGATGCTCGGCCGTCAGCTCCAGCAACATCAGCGGCACGCCGATGTGATTGTTGAGATTGCCGCGAGTGACCAGCGTCTTGCCCTGCCGCGACAGGATCGAGCCGATCAGCTCTTTCGTCGTGGTCTTGCCGTTGCTGCCGGTGACGCCGACGACCGGGATGTGGAACTGCCGGCGCCACTCGTGCGCGAACGCCGACAGCGCGCCGAGCGGATCGGGCGTCACGATCTGCGGAATCTCCGCGGCCAGCGGCCGCTCGACCAGCGCCGCGGCAGCGCCGCGCTCGGCGGCAGCCGCGACGAAATCGTGGCCGTCGAAGCTCGGGCCGCTCAGCGCGACGAACAGCGCGCCGGGCTTGAGCGTGCGCGAATCGGTCGAGACGCTGCTGAACGCGCAGTCGTTGCCGACGATCTGCCCGGGCGTGTAGCGGACCAGCTCGCTGAGGCGCCACGCCATCATGAGCGCTGCTCCAGCACGGCACGCGCGACTTCGCGGTCGCTGAAGTGGCGGCGCTCGGTCCCGACGACCTGGTAGTCCTCGTGTCCCTTGCCGGCGATCAGCACGACGTCTCCCGGCTTGCCGAGAGCGATGCCCTGCGCGATGGCTTTGGCGCGATCGCGCTCGATCAACGCGCGCGCCGGCGCGGTGAATCCTTTGACGATGTCCGCGACGATCGCGTCGCCGTCCTCGGTGCGCGGATTGTCGTCGGTGACGATCACCTGATCGGCGAGCCGCTCGGCCACCGCGGCCATGATCGGCCGCTTGCCCGGATCGCGATCGCCGCCGCAACCGAAGATGCAGATCAGTTTGCCGGTCGTGTGCTTGCGGGCGGCGCCGAGCAATTTCTCCAGCGCATCGGGTGTATGTGCATAGTCGACGATCGCGAGCGGCTTGCCGGTCGCGGTCAGCGTCTCCATGCGTCCGGGCGGGGGGCTGCAGCGCTCGAGCGCGCCGAGCGCATCGTGGAATGGCACGTTCCAACCGAGCAGCGCACCCAGTGCCGCGAGCAGATTCTCGACGTTGAAGTCGCCGATGAAGCGCGAGTGCAGCGTCGCAACGCCCCAGCTGCCGTCGATGGTGATGTCGAGGCCGGTTGCGCCCGGCGTCGCCCGAACCGCGAACAGGTGACGCACGCCATTGCGCATGTCGGGGAGCAAGGCCGAGCGCGAGTACGAGGTGATCATTTCGGCGCGCGCCGAAGTCGGTGAAGGCGCGAGCAACGTACGGCCGAACGCATCGTCCGCGTTGATCACTGCATGCTTCAGCTCCGGCCACACGAACAACTTCGCCTTCGCAGCGGCGTAGCTCTCGAACGTGCCGTGATAGTCCAGATGATCGCGCGTCAGATTGGTGAACACCGCCGTATCGAACCGAACGCCGGCGACGCGATGCTGATCGAGCGCGTGCGACGACACTTCCATCGCGAGACTGCGCACACCGTCGGCGCGCAGTTCGGCGAGGTGGCGGTGCACCGTGATGGAATCCGGGGTCGTGTGCGTCGTCGTCTGCAATGCATCGATGCGCCCGAAGCCTATCGTGCCCGCGTACGCGGCAGCAGTGCCGAGCAGCTGCGTCGCAGTCGCGATGACGTATGCCGTTGTCGTCTTGCCGTTGGTGCCAGTGACGCCGACTGTGCGCACGGCCTGCGACGGCGCACCGAAGAAGCGATCGGCGATCGTGCCGAGAATCGCCGTGAGATTCGGCACGGCGAGCAGCAGCACGCTGTCGGGCACGCGTGGCGCGGCCACACCCGGTGTCGGTTCCCAGAGGATCGCTCGAGCGCCGGCGTTCACCGCTTGAGCTGCGAAGCCGATGCCGTGCGTCCGCGTTCCCGGCAGGGCGATGAATGCGCCGCCGAACTGAACGGCGCGACTGTCGAGCGTGAGATCGACGATGCCGACGCCCGCAGGCACGCTCACGCCGGATCCCGCGAGCAGCGTTCGAAGATCTTTTGCAGAGCGTGGTGCCATCGTGCGTCCGGTTAGCGCCGCCGCTCTCATGGAATCCGGCTCGCCTGCACCAGCGTCGTCGCCGGCACGCGATCGAGCCCGTCCGGCGGCACGCCGAGCAGGCGCAGCGCGCCGGCCATCACGTTGGCAAAGACAGGTGCAGCGACGTCGCCGCCGTAGACGAGCTTGCCGCCGGGCTCATCGATGACGACGAGCGCTGCGAGCCGCGGATGGCTGGCGGGCACGACGCCGCCGAACGAAGCCTTGTACCGCGACGACGAGTATCCGCCCGCGTCGGCGGTCCACGCTGTCCCGGTCTTGCCGGCAACGCGATAGCCGACGAGCGCAGCGCGAGTGCCCGTCGCGCCATCCTGTGCGACGACGCTTTCCATCATCTGCAGCAGCTCGCGCGCCGTGCGCTCGTCGATCACTCGCTCGCCCGGCACGGGACCGTCGACGCGACGCAGCGACACCGGACGGCGGATGCCGCCGGCGCCGAGAATTGCGTACGCCCGCGCCAGCTGCAGCGGCGTCACCGACAAGCCGTAGCCGTAGGAAATCGTCGCCTGCTCGATTTTTCGCCAGTGCGACGAGTCGTACAGCAGGCCGGCGGACTCGCCCGGGAAACCGCTGCCGGTCACGTCGCCGAAACCGAACGCGCGCAGCGTCGAGTACATCGACTGCGGCGACAGCGTCATCGCCATCTTGGTCATGCCGACGTTGCTCGACTTGGCGAGCACGGTCGTCAGCGGGATCGCGCCGAGATTGTGCTTGTCCGGAATCTTCTTCCAGCCGATCTGCACCATGCCGGGCGAGGTGTCGATGATCGTGTCGGGATGAAAGCGGCCCGAGGCGATACCGGCCGCGGCGACGAACGGCTTGATGCTCGAGCCCGGCTCGAAGATGTCGGTCGCGGCGCGATTGCGATAGCGCGACGCCGCGACCTGGTCGCGATCGTTCGGGTTGTACGCGGGCTGGTTCACCATCGCGAGCACTTCGCCGGTGTCGACGTCGAGCACGACGACGGAGCCGCCCTTCGCCTGCTGCTCCAGCACCGCTGCCTTGAGCTCGCGGTACGCGAGGTACTGGATGCGCAGATCGATGCTGGTGATCAGATCCTCGCCCGGGCGCGGCGCGCGAATGCTCTCGACGTCTTCGACGGTGCGCCCGTAGCGATCCTGGATCACGCGCTTGGCGCCGGCCTGCGCGCCGAGCCAGCGGTCGTATGCGAGCTCGAGTCCTTCCTGGCCGATGTCGTCGTACTTCTTGGTGAAGCCGAGCAGGTGGCCGGTGACTTCACCGGCGGGATAGAAACGCTGGTACTCGCGCAGCAGGTACACGCCGGGGATCTTCAGGTCGGCGACCTGCTGCGCGTCGCTCGGCCGCATGTGGCGCACGAGGTAGACGAACTCGCGATCGAGATTGCTGGTGATGACCTGCGTCAGCCATTTCTTGTCGCGGTTGAGCGCTTCGGCGAGGCGCGGAATCTGGTCGGCCGAGCGCATCACTTCAGGCGGGCACGCCCACACGGTGTCGACGGGCGTGCTGGCCGCGAGCGGCTCGCCGTTGCGATCGTAGATGCCGCCGCGAACCGCGGAGAGCTTCGCGACGCGTGTGAAGCGCGCGTCGCCCTGCCCTTCGAGAAAGCCCTCGTCGAACATCTGCAGATCGACGGCGCGCACGACCAGCGCGACGGCGATCAATATGAGAGCGCCGAGCACCAGGCGCAGCCGCGTGCGGAACTGCTCCTGCGAGAAACTGCGATTCTGCTCGTTGCGGATCATCGCCACTTGCGGTCTGCGTTCATTGCGTCACCGGCGCCGGTTTGACGATGCGGACTTCGTCGGGGCGCGGAATCACCATGCGCAGGTCGACGCGCGCGGTCTGCTCGACACGCCCGTGCGTCGCCCACGCGCTCTGTTCGAGCTTGAGCTGGCCCCACTCGATCTCGAGCGCGTCGCGCTCGCCGTTCAGTCCCTGCAGGCGAATGAAGAAATCGCGCGCCTCGTGCTTGGTGAAGACGACTCCGATCCCGGTCGCCGCGAGCCCGAGGGCGAGCACTGCGACTCCGGCACGCATTGCGATGCTCATGCGGCAACCCTCTCGGCGACGCGCAGCACGGCACTGCGTGCGCGCGGATTGGCGGCGACTTCTTCTGCGGACGGATGCACGGTGCGACCGATGCGGCGCAGCTTCGGACGCGCATGCTCGGGAATTTGCGGCAGGCCGGCGTACACCGGATCTTCCTGCGAGTGCTGTTGCATGAAGCGCTTCACGATGCCGTCTTCCAGCGAGTGAAACGCGATCGCGCACAGGCGCCCGCCGGGCGCGAGCACTTCGAGACTGCCGCGCAGCGCAGCCTGCAGCTCGCCGAGCTCGTCGTTCACGTGAATGCGGATGGCCTGGAAGGTGCGCGTCGCAGGATGTTTGCCGGGCTCGCGCGTCCGCACTGCGCGCGCCACGATTTCAGCCAGCTGGCCGGTGCGCTCGATCGGTCCCTCGCGCCGCGCCGTGACGAGGTCGCGCGCGATCCGCTTCGCGAACTTCTCTTCGCCGTATTCGCGGATCACGCGCGCCAGCTCGTGCTCCGGCGCGCGCGCGAGGAAATCTGCGGCGCTGGCCCCGGTCGCGGGATCCATGCGCATATCGAGGGGGCCGTCGTGCGCGAAGCTGAAGCCGCGCGCGGCATCGTCCAGCTGCGGAGAAGACACACCGAGATCGAGCAACACGCCGTCAATTCTCCCGGCCAGTCCTTCTTCCGCGATCAGCGCCGCGAGGCGCGAAAACGGACTGGCCCTCAACGTCAAGCGCGCTTCGCCCGCGAAGCGCTCACGCCCTGCGCGCAGCGCGTCCGGATCGCGGTCGAGCGCAACCACCCTGCCCTGCGCGTTCAGCCGCTCCAGCAACGCGGCCGTGTGACCGCCGCGGCCGAACGTCGCATCCACGTAGCGACCGTCGGCGCGAATCGCGAGCGCCTCCAGCACTTCGCGCAGAAGCACCGGCGTGTGTCGCCCCATCGCGCGCGCCTACAACGACAGCGATTCGAGCTCCGGCGGCAACGGCTCGGCGCTTTCGTCGGCCTTCAGCCACTGCTGGCAGCTCTGGTTCCACTGCGTCTCGTCCCAGAGCTCGAAGCGATTGCCCTGTCCGATCAGCATCGCGGCGCGGGACAGGCCCGCGTATTCGCGCAGACTCGGCGGAATCAGGATCCGCCCGCTGCTGTCGAGGTCGAGATCGGTGGCGTGGCCGATCATCAGGCGCTGCAAGCGCCGCGCGAGCGGGTTCAGCGTCGGCAGGCGCCGCAGCTTCAGCTCGATCTCTTCCCATTCCGGCAGCGGGTAAATGAGGAGGCAGCGGTCGGCGCGATCGACGGTCGCAATCAGGCGCCCGTTGGAGCGCTCGACAATGCGCTCGCGATAGCGGGTCGGCATTGCCAGCCGGCCTTTCGCATCGAGCGTCACCTTGTTTGCACCGCGGAACATGCCGGACCGAACCCCCACTCAAATGGGCGGGCCCAGACAGCACCTGCATGCCATCTGGCCCCACTGTTTTCCACTTTTTCCCACCTCGCGGCACTATAGGTACCGGGAAACCTGCAAGTCAAAAAAATCTCGGAAGTTTCCTGTTTGGCGACAGGGACTTAGGATGGATATCCAGTCCTTGCCAAAGATTGCCTGAAATCGCTCTGACGTAAATCAAATGCTTAGGAAAACTTCTTGACGTGGAAGCACATACACGCGCGGCGAGGACGCCTTTCGCTCGTTTCGCCGCATGGCACTACCCTGCGCGCGGATTTGCGCAGCGGAAGAGCGGCGACGTGTCCAGGGTGGGATCAATCCGGGCGAAATGAGGCGGCGCGCGAAAGTCCGCACAATCCCTGCACAGCGGACAGTTTTTGTATACCGGCCGGAGCGCTGTTTTCTGTGTTTGGCGCGCTTCCGGCGGTGGATCGTTAAGAAAAAGGAGTCGGCCGATAAGCCGGGTTCTGTCGAGGACAATCATTCATCTGCGATACGCGTCGCCGCGTACCTCAAGCGACCTACCCGGGAGCCCGTGTGGGCCACACGCGCGGCCTCATCCGAGGATGAAGCCGCCGCTCCCCTATTTGGTCTTGCTCCAGGCGGGGTTTGCCGTGCCGCCGAGTGTTACCACCGGCGCGGTGCGCTCTTACCGCACCCTTTCACCCTTACCGCCCCCTTTACAGGGGGTTGGCGGTTTACTTTCTGTTGCACTTTCCGTGGGCTCGCGCCCCCCAGGCGTTACCTGGCGCCTTGCCCTGGGAGCCCGGACTTTCCTCCACGCTTGCGCGCAGCGATTGCCTGGCCGACTCCGGCGCGGATTCTAGCCGTTCTTTCCGCCCGCCACCCGCCCGATCTGCAGCGCTGCTTCGTACAGGTCGCTGCGCTTGCCGCCCGTGAGGTGCGCGGCGATTTTCGCGGCCTGCGAGGGGGACAATTCCTGCAGCAACGCGCGCAACAGCGAATCTGCGTCGAGCTCGAGCGCGGTCGCGGCCGCCGGCGCGCCGCTCACGACGATGACGATTTCGCCGCGCGACATGTCGCTGTCGTGTTCGGCAGCAGCGCCGAGCTCAGCAAGCGTGCCGCTGTAAGTCGTTTCGAAGCGTTTCGTGAGCTCGCGACTGATCGATGCGCGGCGCTCGGCGCCCAGCGTTGCGCTCAGGTCGTGCAGCACTTCCGTGAGGCGATGCGGTGCTTCGTAGAAAATCAGCGTGCGCTCTTCACGCGCGAGCTGCGCGAGCCGCTCGCGGCGCGCCGCCGCTTTCGCAGGCAAAAAACCCTCGAAAGCGAAGCGATCGGTCGGCAGCCCCGCGACGGACAGAGCCGCGATCGCTGCGCACGCGCCGGGAATTGCAACGACAGCGATGCCCGCGCGGCGCGCGGCCGCGACGAGGTCGAAGCCCGGGTCGCTGACGAGCGGCGTGCCCGCGTCGCTGACCAGCGCGACCGAATCGCCGCGTGCAAGTCTTGCAACAAGCTCCGCGCTCTTCTGCCCTTCGTTGTGTTCGTGCAGCGACGTCAGGGCCGTGCCGATCCCGCAGGTCTGCAGCAATTGGCGGGTATGGCGCGTATCCTCCGCCGCGATCAACGCGACGCTCGCCAGCACCTCGCGGGCGCGCGGCGTGAGATCGCCGAGATTGCCGATCGGCGTGGCAACGACGTAGAGGGTGCCGGGCATTGAGTGATCCTATAATGGCCGCGGCCCTTACTTAAGAGAGATCGGATGACTCCCAGGTCGAAGTGGCTGAATGTCGCCGGCGCCGCGCTGCTCGCAGCACTGGTCGCGAGCTCGTGTACCGTGCCGGTCACGCAGCCCGGGCGCGAGCCGACCGACCGCAAGCTGGTCACGCAGGCCGAGAAGCTGTCGCGCGAGGGCGATCATCGCGGCGCGGCCCAGGCATTCGAACAGGCGGCGGGGCAGGCGCCGGGCGAGCTGCGCGATCGCTTCGTGCTGCGCGCGGCGCGCGAATATCTGCGCGCCGATCAGACCGACCAGGCCAACGCATTGCTGAAGCAGGTCAGCACGACGCTGCCAAGCGCGGATTTCGCGCTGCGTGCAGCCGTCGCCGCGGAAATCGATCTGAAGCAGCAGAAGCCGGACAGGGCACTGGCGGAGCTCGATCGCATTCCGCAGCCGCTGCCGCGCGAAGATGTCTCCGATCTGCTCGCGCTGCGTGCGCGCGCGCTGTTCGCGATGAATCGGCCGGCCGCAGGTGTCACGACAGCGCTGGAGCGCGAGCGCGGACTCAGCGGCCAGGACGATGTGCGCGCCAATCGCCGGTTGATCTGGCAAGGACTGCAGCAGAGCGCATCGGGTAACGCGGATTTCTCTGCGCCGCCCGGTTCGAGCGCAACCGTCACGGGCTGGCTCGAGCTTGGCCGCTCGGCGCTGACTGCCGCGCGCAATCCGTTCACCGCGAATGAAGATCTCGCCGACTGGCGCAGTCGCTATCCCTCGCATCCCGCGAACTCGCTGCTGACCGAAGACGTGCTGCCCGAGCTCGGCGTCGGGCTCGACTATCCGACGCAGATCGCGCTGATCCTGCCGCTCTCCGGCAGGCAGCAAGGTCCTGGCGTCGCAGTGCGCGACGGGTTTCTCGCAGCGTTGTTGCAGCAGGATCAATCGAAGCGGCCCGTCGTGAACGTCTACGACTCCGCGGAGATGGGCGCGACGACAGCGTATCGGCGCGCGATTGCGGACGGCGCGCAGTTCGTCGTGGGTCCGCTCACGAAAGACGACGTCACTGCGATCGCAACTTCTGGCGAAGCCTCCGTGCTCACGCTCGCGCTCAATCAGACCGGCGACGAAGTGAGCGTACCCTCGCTGATGTTCCAGTTCGCGCTCGATCCCGAAGACGAAGCGCGCCAGGTCGCGCAGCGGGCTGCCGCAGATGGCCGCATGCGCGCTCTGCTGCTTTTGCCGAACAACGAGTGGGGCCGGCGCGTGTTCAAGGCGTTCGACACCGAGCTCAAGACGCTCGGCGGCACGATTGCATCGATGCGCTTCTACGACCCCGAAGCGCGCGACTACTCGACGCCGATCACGCAGCTGCTGCTGATCGATGAAAGCCGGGCGCGCGCGAACTCGCTCAGCGCGACGATCGGTACGCACCTGGAATTCGAGCCGCGAGCTCGCGGCGATGCGCAATTCATCTTCATCGGCGCGCAACCGGTGCAGGGCCGCTCGCTGCGGCCGGCGCTGCGCTTCCATCTCGCCGAAGATCTGCCGGTCTACGCGACCTCAGACATCTTCGAGCCCGACGCCGACGCGAACACCGACCTGGAAGGCGTGATCTTTCCGGACATGCCCTGGGTGATCTCGCCCGATGCGGTGTCGACCGAATTGCGCACGGCGTTGAGCAAGCATTGGCCGGTACGCGCGCGCGGCCGCGGACGACTCTATGCTTTCGGCTTCGATGCTTATCGCCTGGTGCCGCTGCTCAAGGCCGGCAAGTTCGGTAATACGCATGCGGTGCCGGGAATGACGGGCCTGCTGTCCGTCGACAGCAAAGGCCGCGTGCGGCGCGAGCTCGACTGGGCGAAGGTTGCGGGCGGCAAGCCGAGTCCCTTGAGTACTGCAGCGACAGCGGCGAACTAGCAAAGGAAACGATCATGGACGATCGGCAACGCAAGGAAGCGGGCCGCGCCGGTGAGGCTGCGGCGCTCGCTCATCTGCAGAGCGCTGGCTTGCAACTCGTCGTGCGCAATTTCAGGTGCAAGGCCGGCGAGATCGACCTGGTGATGCTGGACGGCGCGACGCTGGTGCTGGTCGAAGTGCGCTATCGCTCCAGCGAGCAGTTCGGCGGCGCCGCCGCGTCGGTCACGTGGCGCAAGCAACGCCGGCTGGCGAACGCAGCGGAATATCTGCTGCTCGCGCACGCGGAGCTGCGCCGCTACCCGGCGCGCTTCGACGTCGTGGCGATCTCCGCCGTGCCGGAGCGCAGAATCGATTGGATCAGGAGCGCGTTCACGCTTTGACGTCATGCTGGAAACCACCGCGGAACTCACCTGCCCGTATTGCGGCGAAATGATCACGTTGCTGCTCGATCTTTCGGTCGAGGAGCAGTCGTACATCGAAGATTGCAGCGTCTGCTGCCAGCCGATGACCGTGTCGTATCGCGCCGAGGACGGCGAGCTCGCTGAAGTGAGCGTCGAGGCCGCCGGCTGATGTGGCGGCGGCTGCGGATCACGATCCTGCTGCTGATCCTGCTGGTCGTGGCCGCGAACACGTACTTCGCGCGCATCTACTCGACGGACTGGAACGTCCCGCTCTACGTTGCCGTGTTTCCGATCAACGCCGACGGCAGCGCCGTCAGCGAACAGTACGTGCAGCAGCAACGCCCCGAGTCGTTGCAGAACATCGAGGCGTTCTTCAATGAAGAAGCCAAGCAGTACGGGCTGCAGATGGAGCGGCCGATTCACCTGACGCTGGCACCGCGGCTTGCGCAGTCGCCGCCCGCGCTCGCACCGGACGCCGGCATGCTGTCCGCTGCGTTGTGGAGCCTGCGGATGCGATTCTGGGCGTGGCGTATCGACGCGCCGCCGGGCCGCGCGACGGACATCAAGTTGTTCGTGCTGTACCACGATCCCGCGATCTCGCCGTCTGTGCCGCACTCGCTCGGCGTGCAGAAGGGATTGTTCGGCGTCGTGCATGTTTTCGCGGACGCCGGCATGCGAGGCTCGAACGAAACGGTGATCGCGCACGAGCTGCTGCACACGCTCGGCGCCACCGACAAGTACGACCTGCGGACGAACCAGCCGATGCAGCCCGACGGTTACGCGGAGCCCGAGCGTCAGCCGCTGTATCCGCAATCGTTCGCCGAGCTCATGGGCGGACGCATTCCGGTCTCGGACTCGGAGTCGACGACGCCCGAGTCGTTGCAGCAGGTGATCGTCGGTCCGAAGACCGCGCGCGAGATCGGCTGGAGCAAGCAATGAGCGCGCTGCCCCGGATCGCGACGACCGGCCTCGCGTGCACTGGGTTGAGCGTCGCAGTCGCAGGACGCGTGCTGGTTCGGGAACTGGAATTGTCGATCGCAGGCGGCAGCGTCACGGCGATTCTGGGTTGCAACGGTGCAGGCAAGACCATGACGCTGCACACGCTCGCCGGTTTGCGCGATCCAGCGCACGGCAGCGTCACGCTCGATGGCGAACTGCTCGCGAGCTGGCCACGTCGCGCGCTCGCGCGCAGGCTCGGCCTGCTGACGCAAACGACCGAAGATCCCTTCCCCTCGACGGTTCTGGATAGCGTGCTCGTCGGCCGTCACCCGCATATCGATTTCTGGCGCTGGGAAAGCGACGCCGATCGCGCGATCGCGCGCAGTGCGCTCGCAGCTGTCGCACTCGAAGCACTCGGCGAGCGCGCAGTCGATACGTTATCCGGCGGCGAGCGCCGGCGTGTCGCACTCGCCGCGCTGCTCGCGCAGAACCCCGACGTGTTCCTGCTCGACGAGCCGATCAACCATCTCGATCCGCATCATCAGATCGATGTGCTGAAGCTGCTGCGCGAGAAAGCGCAGGCAGGACGCACGGTCGTGATGAGCCTGCACGACGCGGGACTCGCCGCGCGCTTTTCCGACTACGCGTTGCTGCTGTTCGGTAACGGCGAATGGCTGAGCGGACCGACCGTCGAAGTGCTCACGTCCGAAACGATGACGAAGCTCTACGGCGTGGCCGTGCGAGAAATCTCGTGGACGGGCGGTCGAACGTTCGTGGCGGGCTAGAGCGCCTGCAACACTTCGTCGTGCAGCTTGCCGTTGGTCGCGAGCACTGAAGTCGTCGCCAATCCCGGAGCGCGGCCTTCGAGGTCCGTGAAACGTCCGCCGGCTGCTTCGACGATGACGGCAAGCGCCGCGATATCGAGGATGTTCACGTCGGATTCGATCACGACATCGATCTTGCCGGCCGCGAGCAGGTGATAGTGCAGGAAATCGCCGTAGCCGCGAATGCGGTGCGCGCGCATGACGAGCTTGCCGAGCGCTGCCCAGCGCGCGCCGCTCGCGAGCGTCTTGAGATTCCCGGTGGAGATCGCGCCGGTTTCGATCGAGGCGATGTCGCTCACCTTGAGCGGCTGCTCGTTGAGCCACGCGCCGCGACCGATCTGCGCGTACGCCAGCTCGCCGTACACCGGCGCGGACGAGACGCCGACGATCAGCCGGCCGCGATGCATGAGCGCGATCTGCGTGGAGAAGAACGGATACTCGCGCACGAACGCCTTGGTGCCGTCGATCGGATCCACCAGCCACAGGTACTCCGCGTCGAGCGAGCTCTGGCCGGTTTCCTCGCCGTAGAACCCGTGAGCGGGAAAGCGCGCGCCGATGATGCCGCGGATCACCTGCTCGGTCTCGACGTCCGCCTGCGTGACCGGCGACTTGTCGGCCTTCAGCGTGACCTGCACGTTGCGCTGGTAGTAACGCCGGATGACTTCGGCGCCGGCACGGGCGGCATCGAGTGCGGTTGCGAGAAAATCGGAAGTGACCACGCGGTGACTCTAGTGAGCCTTGATCGCCATCGCAATCCCGGCGACGACCAGCGTCACCGAGTCGCACGCCGCGGCCACGTCCTGGTTGAGCCGCCCCTGCTCATCCTGGAAGCGCCGCGCAAGCGGCGACGCCGGCACGATGCCGGAGCCCACTTCGTTCGAGACCAGCAACGCCGCGCCCCGATAGTCGGCCAGCCAGCTCAGCAGCGCGGAGCGCTCCGCGTCCCAGCGCCGCACCGGCGCATTCGGGCGAGCTTCGTCGAAATCGGGCAGCAGCGCATTGGAAAGCCACAGCGTCAAGCAATCGACCACGATGATCGCGGGCGGCAACGCACCCAGCGCCGAAGCCAGATCGTTCGGTGCTTCGACGGTCTGCCACGCCTGCGGCCGCTCCGCGCGATGCCGGCCGATCCGGTTACGCATTTCATCGTCGAGCGGCTCCGCTGTGGCGACGTAGACGACCGGTAGGTTGCGCACCGCGGCCGCAGTCGCGGCGAGCGCAATCGCATGATTTGTCTTGCCCGAGCGTGCGCCGCCCAGAATCAGATGTCGTTGAGGCATGATGTGCACATGATAACCACGCAAGCCCTGCAGCGCCGGCTCGACACGCGCACCAAGCCACAAGGCTCGCTCGGCGGACTCGAAACGCTGGCGCTGCAGCTCGGCTCGGTACTGCAAACCGAAACTCCGGTGCTGCGCGCGCCGGCACTGTTCGTGTTCGCTGCGGACCACGGTATCGCGGCCGATTCCGTCAGTGCCTATCCGCAGGCGGTGACCGGGCAGATGCTGGAGAACTATCGCAACGAAGGCGCGGCGATCAACGTGCTCGCGCAGCAGCACGGTCTGGATCTCACGGTAGTCGACGCCGGCGTCATCGCTACGGCCGCGCGCAAGGGACAACCGCCGAGCTGGATCGGGCCCGGCACGCGCAATTTCCGCGTGGAGCCGGCGATGAGCGCGGAGCAATGCACGCGCGCGATCGAAACCGGCCGCACGTTCGCCGGCGACGCGATCGCTCGCGGCTCGAACGCGCTGCTGCTCGGCGAGATGGGCATCGGCAATACCGCGTGCGCTGCGCTGCTGCTGCATCGTCGCACCGGCTGGCCGCTCGTCGATTGCGTGGGCCGCGGCACCGGCCTCGATGACGCGGCGCTGGATCGCAAACGCCGGCTGCTCGAAGAATCTTCGGCGCGCTGTCCGCAGGCGCTGTCGCCGTTCGAAACACTGGTCGAGTTCGGCGGCTTCGAGATGGCGATGCTCGCGGGCGCGATGCTGGAAGTCGCGCGGCATCGGTGCGTCGTGGTCGTCGACGGTTTCGCGGTGAGCGTCGCCGCGCTGCTCGCGACCGAGATGGATTCGCGGGTGCGCGCGCACTGCGTCTTCAGTCATTGCTCGGCGGAGGCCGGCCACCGCAAGTTGCTCGAACACCTGCAGGCGCAGCCTTTGCTCGATCTGCGCCTGCGCCTCGGCGAAGGCTCGGGCGCGGCGCTCGCGTGGCCGCTGATCGACTCCGCCGCGCGCCTGATGACCGGGATGGCGAGCTTCGAATCGGCGGGCGTTGCCGACAAGGACGCGCGGTGACCGAGATCCGCCTGCTGCTCACGGCCGTGCAGTACTTCACGCGCATTCGCGTGCCTGCGTGGGTCGGTCATGCGCAGGAGCAGCTGGCCGGTGCGGTTCGCTACTTTCCCGTCGTCGGTCTGATCGTCGGCGCAAGCGGCGCGGCCACGCTGTGGCTCGCAGCGCAAGTGTTACCCGCGCCGCTGCCTGCGATTCTCGCCACCGTCGTGACGGTGCTCATGACAGGCGCAATTCACGAGGATGGTCTCGCCGATACTTTCGACGGACTCGCAGGCGGCGCGACGCGCGAGCGTGCGCTGGAAATCATGAAAGATCCGCGCATCGGCGCCTTCGGCGCCATCGCGCTGATCCTCATGCTGCTGCTGAAGATTTCAGCGCTGAGCCTGATGCCGATGTGGAGTGCGATGACCGCGCTCTTCGCCGCGCACGCGTTCTCGCGATTCTGCGCGGTGCTCTTCAGCTTCGCGGGTCGATACGTCGGCAGCACGGAGCGATCGCGCGCCGCGCCGGTCGTCACGAGCGTGAAGGCCGGCGATGTGCTCGTGGCTGCTCTGTTCGGCTTGCCCGCACTCGTGCTGTGCGGTCGCAACGCGATCGTCGCGGTGATCGTCGCGCTGGTGTTGCTCGGTTTGCTGTTCCGGTGGTGCGTGCGAAAGATAGGCGGCTATACGGGCGACACGCTGGGCGCCGCCCAGCAGATCACGGAAGTTGCGTTCTACATTGCACTGCTCACGATATAAGCGCGGCGAATGGCTGCCTAAAGCCGCATTCACTCCCCTTGACGGCAAAAGTCCTTCGGCTCATCCTCGCCGCGCGCGACAAGTTCCCCTGTGGGATTCAAAGGGAACTCGGGTGTAAAACCCGGGCTGCCCCCGCAACTGTAAGTGGTGCGCCGCGCGTCGAGACCACTGGACTTGCAGCAATTGCAGGCCCGGGAAGGTGACGCGGCGGACTCCAAGCCACGAGCCAGGAGACCTGCTTGCCGCTGTCGTCCATCGCTCAGCCGGGGTAATGCTGAACGAGCGGGAGTTCCCGAGAGACGACCGGTTCTTGCCCGCGACGGCAAGGGGTTCAGAGTCTTCAGGAGCTTTCGCACATGTCCGCTGCATCCGCATCGCGTTCTTTTCCCTTCGTGTTGTCATGCCTGATCGCACCCGCCGCGTTCGCCGATACGTCCGGCGATGGCAAGGATCAGCTCGAGCGTATCGTCGTCACAGCCAATCGCGAAGCGCAGCCGCTTTCGCGCATCGGCGATTCGGTGACGCTGATCGAGCCCGAGGAAGTCCGCGCGAGCCAGAAGCTCGCGGTTTCCGATCTGCTCGCGACGACGCCCGGCATCACCGTATCGCGCAACGGCGGCCTCGGCACGACGACGCAGCTGCGCATCCGCGGCGCGGAGTCCGACCAGACCGTCGTGCTGATCGACGGCGTCAAGCTCAACGATCCCTCCTCCGCCGGCGGCGGTTTCGATTTCGGTAACCTGCTGACCGGCGACTACATGCGCATCGAAGTGCTGCGCGGGCCGCAGTCGACGCTGTGGGGCAGCCAGGCGATCGGCGGTGTGATCAACGTCGTCACGGAGATTCCGGACGGACCGCTGCTGACGGAATACTCCGCGGAAGGTGGAGCTCGCGGTTCCGGGACAGTGCGAGCACGTGCCGAAGCCGGCGGCGAGCGCTTCGCGTGGCGAGTCGCTGGCCAGTACCTCACGACCGACGGTGTCTCCGCGCTCGACGACGCTCTCGGCGGTCGCGAAAAGGACGGCTATCGCAATGTCGGGGCGAACGTGCGCGGCTTGTGGCGCATCACCGATGCGGTCTCGGCCGAAGTGCGCACGACCTACAGCCGCGGGCGCACTGACTTCGACGGATTCCCGGCGCCCTTCTTCGAGCTCACCGATACGCGCGAGTACAGCGACACGAATGAGCTCGTTGCTTACGCCGGCGTGAACGCCTCGACCTTGGGCGGCAAGCTGCAGAACCGCTTCGGCTTCGCGTACACCGACACGGATCGCGAGAACATCGATCCGGATTCGCCGGTGCGCACGACGTTCGACGCGAGCGGCAGCAACAAGCGCTGGGAATACCAGGGCACGCTCACGATGACCGACAGCATCGGCGCAGTGTTCGGCCTGGAATCCGAGCGCTCGGAGCTCAACACGCGCTCGCCCAGCACGTTCGATCCGAATCCCGCGCCGCTCGCGCACGATGCGGAGCTCGACAGCATCTACGCGCAGGTCACGGTTGCGCCGATCGAGACGCTGTCGCTGACCGGCGGTGTGCGCTACGACGATCACGACACGTTCGGCAGCGAGACCACCGGCCGCGCGACGCTCGCGTGGGCAGCGACGCCGACGACCATCGTGCGAGCGACCTACGGCGAGGGCTTCAAAGCGCCGACGCTGTTCCAGCTGTTCAGCGATTTCGGTAACGAGGATCTGGCGCCGGAGCGCGCGGATGCGTGGGATGCGGGCGTCGAGCAGCATCTGCTGAACGATGCGCTGGTGCTGTCGGCGACGTACTTCGGCCGCAACACGCGCAGCATGATCGACTTCGTGTCGTGCTTCCCGGCAACGGATCCACGCTGCGCGACCCGGCCTTTCGGCTTCTACGACAACGTGCAGAAGACCGAAGCGGAAGGCGTCGAGCTCGGCCTGCTGGCACGCGCGGGCGAGCGCCTGAGCTTCAACGTCAATTACACGGATATGGACGCGAAGAACCGTGGCGCCACGAACTTCGGTCGCGAGCTGGCGCGCCGACCGGGCCAGACGCTCAACGGCGAGGTCACCTACAACTGGGTCTTCGGTCTGACGACGACGGTTGCCGTGACTCATGCCGGTCGCAGCTTCGACGACGCAGCGAACACCGTGGTCAACGACAGCTACACAGTGGTCGACCTGCGCGCGGCTTACCAGCTGCGCGAGAATTTCGAGCTGTACGGCCGGCTCGAGAACGCCTTCGATGAAGAATACGAAACGATCGCGCGCTACGGCACGCCGGGACGCGGCGTGTTCGTCGGAGTGCGGCAGAGCTTTTAGTGCACTCTGAAACGCAGATCGCGGCGGGCCGCTTCGCGCATCACGGCGGGCGGCTCGGCGTTGCGCGCTCGCTGTTTCCGGACGTGCCGCAGCCATGGGTGGATCTCTCCACGGGCATCAACCCGCGTCCCTATCCAGCGGCGCGGGCTTCGCGGCGAGCGCGCAATCGACTTCCGGATCCTACCGAGCTGGCGCGTCTCGAAGCGCTGGCAGCGGCAGCATTCGGTGTCGACGATCCGTCCCGCGTGGTCGCAACCGCTGGCAGTGAGTGCGCTCTGCGGCTTCTGCCACGAGTCGTGAACCTGAAATCGGCGGTCATCGTCGGGCCCACGTACGGCTCTCACGCCGATGCCTGGACGCGCTCCGGCGCACT
>DATEKT010000179.1:0-8990 GCA_035277305.1 Steroidobacteraceae bacterium
CAGAGCATCCGCTTCGAGACCGGCCTGAAGTCGGAGCCGTTGCTCGATGTGCAGGAAGTCGTCGCGAAGGCTCGCATCGCCCGCGCCAGTGGCGCGACGCGCTTCTGCATGGGCGCGGCGTATCGCAGCCCGAAGCCGAAGCAGCTCGCGCAGATCGCCGAGATGATCAAGGCCGTGCGCGCGCTGGGCATGGAAACCTGCGCGACGCTCGGCATGCTCACGCCCGGGCAGGCGCGCGAGCTGAAGAGCGCAGGGCTCGACTACTACAACCACAATCTCGACACGTCGGAGAATCACTACGGCAAGGTGATCACGACGCGCACCTACCAGGACCGGCTCGACACGCTGCAAGCCGTCCGCGATGCCGGCCTCAACGTGTGCTGCGGCGGCATTCTCGGGCTCGGCGAGAACGAGCTGGACCGCGCGCAGCTGCTGCACACGCTGGCGACGTTGCCGCAACACCCCGAGAGCGTGCCGATCAACCAGCTCGTACAGGTCCCGGGCACGCCGCTCCATGGCGCGGTGAAGCCCCGCCCGCTCGATTTCGTGCGCGTGATTGCGGTGGCGCGGTTGCTGATGCCGGCCTCGTACGTGCGGCTGTCGGCGGGCCGCAGCGATATGAGCGACGAAACGCAGGCGCTGTGCTTCCTGGCCGGCGCCAACTCGATCTTCTACGGCGAAAAGCTGCTGACGACGGAGAATCCGGCGCAGGAGCACGATCACCGGCTGTTTGCTGAGCTCGGGTTGCGGCCTGCGGGAAGCGTCGCGGTCTAGGCTGTAGGCTGTAGGCTGTAGCCAGAGCCGGAAGGAGAGTTCTTCTTCTGGCTACAGCCTACAGCCTACAGCCCACAGCCTTTCTTCATGTCCGATGAGTTTTTCCTCGATCCGCGCGTAGTCAGGCGCTCCTTCGACCGCGCTGCCCGTACCTATGACGCAGCCGCGGCCGTGCAGCGGGAAATACGCGCGCGGTTGCTGGAGCGGCTCGACATCGTGCGGCTCGCGCCAACGACCGTTCTCGACCTCGGCGCGGGCACCGGCCACGCGAGCCGCGAGCTCAAGCGCCGCTATTCGTCCGCGAAAGTCATCGCCCTGGACCTTTCCTTGTCGATGTTGCGGGAAAGCTCGCGCCAGCAATCGCTGCTGCGTCGGTTTGCGCCCGTCTGCGCCGACGCGCACAAGCTGCCGCTGCGCACCGGCTCGCTCGATCTGGTGCTGAGCAACCTGCTGCTCGAGTGGTGTCACGATCCCGACGCCGTGTTCGCGGAAGTCGCGCGCGTGCTGCGACCCCAGGGCTTGTTCACGTTCACAACCGTCGGCCCCGACACGCTGAAAGAGCTGCGCGAGCTCTGGCGCGGCGTCGACGGCGCCACCCATGTCCATCGCTTCATCGACATGCACGACTTCGGCGATGCGCTGCTGCGAGCCGGCTTCGCGGAGCCGGTGATGGACACCGAGCGCCTGACGGTCACGTACCCGAGCCTCGATGCTCTGCTCGGCGAGATCCGCGGCAGCGGTGCGCGCAACATTGCGCACGGCCGACAGCGCGGTCTGACAGGTCGCGCGCGAGGTGCGACGGTTCTGGCACGGAGCGAAGCGCTGACCCGGAACGGGCCTTTGAGCATCAGCGTTGAGGTCGTCCACGGTCATGCGTGGGCGCCGGCGGAGCGCAAGTCCCGCCGCGCGGGCGACGAGGTGCTGGTGCCGATCGACGCGCTGCGCGCGCGTCGTAAAGGTTAGATTATTTTTAACGACGAGCTTCTGGATACAGGCCTGATGGCTCGAATGGTTCAGCTTCGCTTGATCGTATGAGCGAACCGTACTTGCTGGTCCTGACCCCGCGCTGCGCCCTGACGCCGGCCAGTGCCCGCGTGTTCATCGCGATCGTCGGCGGCACCTGCTTCGCGGTTGCCGGCGTCGTCGCCGCCCAGGGCTTCTGGCCGGTGCTGCCGTTCGCCGGCCTCGAAATCGGCTTGCTCGCGTGGGCCGTGCGGGCTTCGATGCGCGAGGGCAGCCGGCGCGAGACGATCGAGATCGACGAGCAGCGCATCACGATCCGGCGCAGCGACCGGCGCGGAGAACATTTCTCGGTATTTCCTCGACATGGGTCGAGGGTTACACTCCGCACCCCGCAAACGGCGCTGCATCCCAGCCGACTCGTGCTCGAGTCGCGCGGCCGCGTCTGCGAAGTGGGCAGGTTTCTCACAGAAGATGCGCGTCAAAGCCTGGCGGCGCGTCTCCAGCAACTGGTGGGGAATGTGAACGAACCGCCCGCGCTTGGTTAATGAACAAAGCGTGGGGTGCGATTGCGGCTTGATTCTGGAGCACTCGTGTCAATGGTGAAGATCGTCAAATGCGCGCTGGCCGCGGTCCTGGCCAGCCTGCCCGCGGTGGCGCTGGCGGCCTGGGAGCTGAACATGCCGGTCGGCGTCACGGAGCTGAGCCGCCGCATCCATGCTCTGCACATGCTGATCTTCTGGGTCTGCGTGGTGATCGCGGTCGCGGTGTTCGGCGCGATGATCTATTCGATCGTGAAGTTCCGGCGCTCGCAGGGCGCGGTCGCCGCCACGTTCGATCACTCCACCCGCGCCGAGATCGTCTGGACGGTCATCCCGATCGTCATCCTGGTCGCGATGGCCGTGCCGGCCGCGGCCACGCTGGTGCGCATCGAGGACACGCGTAATTCCGATCTCACCATCAAGGTCACCGGCTACCAGTGGCGCTGGCATTACGAGTACCTGGACCGCAACGTCTCCTTTTTCTCGTCGCTCGCGCGAGAGAGCGACGCGGCGCGCCAGCTCGATTCCGGCATCGATCCGAACTCGGTGAAGAACTATCTCCTCGACGTCGACCATCCGCTGGTCGTGCCGGCGGGCAAGAAGGTCCGTGTGCTGCTGACGGCCGGCGACGTCATCCACGCCTGGTGGGTGCCGGCGTTCGGCATGAAGAAAGATGCGATTCCCGGCTTCGTCAACGAGCTGTGGTTCCGCGCCGACCAGGTCGGCATCTACCGCGGCCAGTGCGCCGAGCTGTGCGGTCGCGACCACGGCTTCATGCCGGTCGTCGTCGACGTGCGCTCGCAAGCCGACTTCGACAGTTGGCTGAAGGCGCAGCAGGACGGGCAGAAGACGGCGAACGCGGCGGAGTAAGAGTTCATGACGACGACGACCCCTACCAACAGCATCGGTCTGCATCACCCCGCCGATCCGGTCCACGACCACCACGAGGACGGGCATCACGATCACCACGGCCCGGACAAGGGCTGGCGCCGCTGGGTGTTCGCGACCAATCACAAAGACATCGGCACGATGTATTTGCTGTTCAGCCTGCTGATGTTCTTCGTCGGCGGCACGATGGCGATGGTCATCCGCGCGGAGCTGTTCAAGCCCGGGCTGCAGCTGGTCGATCCGATGTTCTTCAACTCGATGACCTCGATGCACGCGCTGATCATGATCTTCGGCGCGGTCATGCCGGCATTCGTCGGTCTCGCCAACTGGATGATCCCGCTGCAGGTCGGCGCGCCGGACATGGCGCTGCCGCGCATGAACAACTTCAGTTTCTGGATCCTGCCGTTCGCGTTCACGCTGCTGCTGGGCACGCTGCTCGTGCCGGGCGGTGCGCCGGCCGGCGGCTGGACGATGTATCCGCCGCTGGTGCTGCAGACGGGCAACGCCTTCCCGATGCTGATCTTCGCCGTCCACATGATGGGCGCGTCGTCGATCATGGGCGCGATCAACGTGATCGTGACGATCATGAACATGCGCGCACCCGGCATGTCGCTGCTGAAGATGCCGATGTTCGTATGGAGCTGGCTGATCACGGCGTACCTGTTGATCGCGGTGATGCCGGTGCTCGCCGGCGCGGTGACGATGCTGCTCACCGATCACTATTTCGGCACGACGTTCTTCGAAGCCGCCGGCGGCGGCGACCCGGTGATGTTCCAGCACATCTTCTGGTTCTTCGGGCACCCCGAGGTCTACATCATGATCCTGCCGGCGTTCGGGATCGTGTCGGAGATCATCCCGACGTTCTCGCGCAAGAAGCTGTTCGGCTACGACTCGATGGTGTACGCGATCGCGTCCATCGCGTTCCTGTCGTTCATCGTCTGGGCGCACCACATGTTCACGGTCGGCATGCCGCTCGCCGGCCAGCTGTTCTTCATGCTGGCGACGATGCTGATCGCGGTGCCGACGGGCGTGAAGGTCTTCAACTGGACCGCGACCATGTTCAAGGGCTCGCTGTCGTTCGAGCCGCCGATGCTGTTCTCGCTGTCGTTCCTGTTCCTGTTCACGATCGGCGGCTTCTCCGGCCTGATGCTCGCGATCGTGCCGGCGGACTTCCAGTATCACGACACGTACTTCGTCGTCGCGCACTTCCACTACGTGCTGGTGCCGGGCGCGGTGTTCGGCATCATGGCGGCCGTGTACTACTGGCTGCCGAAGTGGACCGGCCACATGTACAACATGAAGCTGGCGAAGGCGCACTTCTGGCTGTCGACGATCTTCGTCAACGTGCTGTTCTTCCCGCAGCACTTCCTCGGCCTCGCCGGCATGCCGCGGCGTATCCCGGACTACAACACGCAGTTCGCCGACTGGAACATGATCTCCTCGATCGGCGCGTTCGGCTTCGGGCTGTCGCAGCTGCTGTTCGCGTACCTGATCTTCAGCTCGATGCGCGCCGGCGCGAAGGCCAGCGACAAGGTGTGGGACGACGCCACGCCGCATGGCCTCGAGTGGACGGTGAGCTCGCCGGCGCCGTATCACAGCTTCGAGACCGCGCCCGAGGTGAAGTAACCCGTGGCTGTCGAAATCCAGGATCCGGATCGCAAGCGCAGCGTGCGGCGCACGGCTTTGTGGCTCGCGCTGCTCGCGGCGTTGTTCTACGGCGGCTTCATCGCGATGGGCGTATGGCGCAGCATTCACTGAAGAAAGCGAACCGCAAGCTGACGTGGCAGCTGTGGCTGTTCGCGGCCGGCTTCCTCGCATTCGGCTTCGCGCTCGTGCCGCTGTACAACGTGCTGTGCGACGTCACCGGTTACGGCGATCGCAGCAAGCTGCAGCAGGCGGCCAGCGTCATCGAAGCGCCGGACGACACGCGCACGATCACGATCGAATTCCTGTCGAGCGTGCCGACGTACGGCAGCTGGGAATTCCGTCCGGAGCGCTCGCAGATCCAGGTGCACCCGGGCCGGCTCTACGAGGCGAAGTTCTACGCGCGCAACCTGCGCGATGCGCCGGTGGTCGCGCAGGCGATCCCGAGCATCGCGCCGCTCCAGGCGACGCAGTACTTCCACAAGACCGAATGTTTCTGCTTCCGGCCGCAGTCCTTCGGCAGCCAGGAAGCGCGCGAGCTGTCGGTACGCTTCATCGTCGACGCGAAACTGCCGGCGACGATCGATCGTCTGACGCTCGCTTACGCAATGTACGATTCGAAGAACACCTCCGGTTGAACACCATGGCCCACGCAGCACCTACCAGCACCGCATCCGAGAAGTACTACGTCCCGCACGGCAGCCCGTGGCCGATCGTCGGCTCCGTGGCGCTGTTCACGTCCGTCGGCGGCGGCGCGCTGTGGCTCAACCATGTGCACGCGGGCCCGTGGGTCCTGACGCTCGGCCTGCTGCTGCTCACGATAATGTTCGTCGGCTGGTTCGGCGTCGTGATCCGCGAGAGCGAGAGCCGGCTGTACAACGAAGCGGTCGACCGCTCGTTCCGCATGGGCATGATGTGGTTCATCTTCTCCGAGGTGATGTTCTTCGCGGGCTTCTTCGGCGCGCTGCTGTACGCGCGTCAGTTCTCGGTGCCGTGGCTCGGCGGCGAAGGCACGAAGCTGCTCACGAAGGTGATCCGCGGCGACAACTTCGAAGCTGCGTGGCCGACCAACGGTCCGGGCAACATCGGCGGCGACTTCGACGTGATCCCGGCGTTCGGCCTGCCGGCGATCAACACGGCGATCCTGCTGACCTCGGGCGTCACGATCACCATCGCGCACCATGCGCTCAAAGCCGGCAATCGCCGCCTGCTGAACATTTTCCTCGCGGCGACGTTCCTGCTTGGCTTCCTGTTCGTGTACCTGCAGGCGCACGAGTACATGGAGGCGTACACGGAGCACAACCTGAAGCTGACCTCGGGCATCTACGGCTCGACGTTCTTCCCGCTGACGGCGTTCCACGGTTTCCACGTGACGGTCGGCGCGTTGATGCTCGCGGTCGTGTGGTTCAGATGCCTGAAGGGTCACTTCACGCCGACGCACCATTTCGCGTTCGAAGGCGCGGCGTGGTACTGGCACTTCGTCGACGTCGTGTGGCTCGGACTGTTCATCTTCGTGTACTGGCTGTAGAGAGCAGGTGGCGCGGTTTCTCATCCTCGCCTGCCTGCTCGCGATCGTGCTGAGTCTCGGCTCGGCGCTGCTGCACCTGGTGCGCGACAAGGGTGAGTCGCAGAAGATGGCGCGTGCGCTGACGATCCGCGTCGGCCTGTCGGTCCTGCTGTTCGTGCTGCTGATGGTCGCGTGGTGGCTGGGGTGGATTCAGCCGCACGTCCGCTGATGCGCATCGCCAGTCGCAATTTCTCGCCGACGCTGTTCTCCGTCGCGCTGACGATCGCCGCAGTCGCGCTCTTCATACGAGCCGCGTTCTGGCAGATCGACCGCGCGGCTGAGAATGAGGAGTTGCAGACACAATTCGCGGCGGGTCAGCGCTCCGTCGTCGCAGTGACGGCTGCCAATGCGGCGAAGCTCACGCAATACCAGCGCGTGACCGCGCGCGGTCACTACGACAGCGCACACCAGATCCTTCTCGACAGCATGCCTTCGGCCATGGGCCAGCCCGGCTATCGGGTCGTCACGCCTTTCGAGCTCGAAGACGGCAGCTGGCTGCTCGTCGACCGCGGCTGGCATCGGCCGGGTGCGACACGCAGCGATATTCCCGACGTGGCGGTGGGAGAGGCTCCGCGCACCGTCGCGGGACAATTGAGCTTGCTGCCGAAGCCCGGCGTCCGGCTGGCGGGGCCGGCGAGCACCGGCAGCAACTGGCCGCGTGTCATGAATTACCCGGAGCAAGCGAGCGTCGAGCAGGCGCTCGAGCGCAAGGTGTTGCCGCGACTGATGTTGCTCGACCGTGACCAGCCCGACGGCTTCGAGCGCGTGTGGCAGGCGCGCACGGTCATGGGATCGGAACGTAACATCGGCTACGCCGTGCAATGGTTCGTGTTCGCGATCGCGGCGATCGTGCTGTTCGTCGTGATGGGCCTGCGCCGCGGCCGGATGCTGGACGAGGGCAAGCAGTGAACGCACCCGGCGAGCGCCACTCACGCGCGCAGATCTGGGTTGTGGTGGCGCTGTTCTTCGCGCCGCTCGCCTTGGCATTTCTTTTGTATTACGGCGCGGGCGGCTGGCATCCGTCCGGCAGCACCAATCACGGCGAGCTGATCTCGCCGGCGCGCCCGCTGCCGAGCGTCGCGCTGCCGACGCCCGACGGCGCCGCGCTGCCGCCGGAAACCTGGCACGGCAAATGGACGCTGGTGCACGTGGGCGACGGCCGCTGCGACGGACGCTGCCGCGCGGCGCTCACTTTGACGCGCCAGACGCGTCTCGCTCTCAACGCCGACATGACGCGCGTTCAGCGCATTTTCCTGGCTACCGCAGCGTGTTGCGACCGCAAGTATTTCGCGGCGGAGCAGCGCGATCTGCTGGTCGCGCTCGCCGACAATGCCGCCGGCGCGCAGCTGCTCGCGACGTTTCCCGACGCGCCGCCGGCGACCGACGGCTACATCTATATCGTCGATCCGCTCGGCAATCTCATGATGCGGCATGCGCCGGAATCAGGCCCGGCAAAGGGCCTGCTCGAGGACCTGCGCAAGCTCCTCAAACTCTCTCATATAGGATAGACATTTCTTCGGGTCTCGTTCCGGCATCCGTGCTCACCGTACTCGGCTTCCCAAGCCAAAATCCCTGTGCGAAACTCGATCGCGAGCGGATCCACCCGCCTACACGAAAAGATTTACTGTCGAATGACGAGGTTCAGAGCTTTGTAGTCGAAAGTTTTCCGATCGGGGGATCCATGAAGTGCCTGTATTTCCTCGCCCCAACGCTTGCGAGCACTCACGACATCTCGGACGACCTGCACGAGTCCGGCGTCGAGGATTTCTACTTACACGTCATTTGTAAGGACGAATCGGGGCTGAAGAAGCAGCACATCCACTCGAGCAATTACCTCGAAACGCTCGACGTGGTTCGCGACGGCTTCATCGGCGCGGCGCTCGGCCTGGCCGCCGGCCTCATCGGCATCGCGCTGCTCAAGTATTTCGATCCGTTCGGCCCCGAGTACGACGTGCCGGTGTTCGTGTACGCCATCCTGGTGGCGGTCGCGACGCTGTTCGGCGCGTGGGAAGGCGGCCTTGCGGGCATCGGCGCCGAAAACAAGAAGCTGGCGCGCTTCCACGACGACATCGAGGCCGGCAAGTACCTGGTCCTCGTCTACGTGCGCAAGCACCAGGAAGACACGGTCACGAAGATGATGAAGGAGCGTCATCCGGAGGCCGAGCTGGTCGCCGTCGATTCCCATTTCATCAATCCGTTCAGCAAGGTCTCACGACTGAGCGACGGCGCCGGCGCCGCCGGCACACTGAAGAAGGCGTGAAGACCACATCAGGGCCCGGCTGCGGGCCCCAGCTGACGACGACGACATAAACTGATCCGCTCAATTCGAGCTCGTCGAGCGCGAGACGGGAGGGCTGGCGAATGGTATTTGCCTGGGCACTGATCCTGCTGGTAGTTGCAACGTTGGCGTTCCACTTCGCCTCGCTGTACGGCCTGTTTGGCGATCCGTGGTGGTTCACCGAGATCGCCTCGAACTGGAAGACGATGGATCAGACGGTCAACGTCACCTTCTGGGTCACCGGCCTGGTGTTCGTCGTCATCAACCTGTTCATGGCATGGACGGTGGTTCGCTACCTGCACCGCAAGGGCAGGACCGAGAAAGCCGCGTACGAGCC
>DATEKT010000180.1:0-15097 GCA_035277305.1 Steroidobacteraceae bacterium
GAGGTTGACCGGCGACAAGCCGCGCGCCAGCGCGCGCGTGCTTTCGATCGCGTTGTTGACGAGCCGCGTGATGCCCTCGATCTCCGGCAGGATCGGCGCGTACTCGTTGGCGAGCCGCCCCGCGACGCCGCGCAGCATCAATGCGATGCCGGTCAGCTCCTGGCCGAGTCCGTCGTGAAGATCGTTACCGATGCGGTACTGCTCGCGGTTCACTGCTTGCAGGATCGCGCGCTCCAGCTGTTTGCGCTCGCTCACGTCCTGCAGCACCACGAGGCAATGGCTGCGACCCGCGACGTCGAAGCGCGAGAGCAGACCGGCGGCGGCGAAGTGGCTCCCGTCGCTGCGCAAGCCGTCGAACTCCACGCGCATCGAGCCTTGCCCGTGACGGTCGCCGGCGAGCTGACGCCAGCGTTCGGGTTGCTCGAACGGCCAGCCGGCGAGCGTCGTCATCGCGCGGCCGATCAGCTCGCCGCGGCGGTAGCCGAACATCGTGTCGAAAGCCGGGTTCGTGATCTCGATGATCGCCTCGTCGCTGACGACCGCGACGCCTTCGAGCATCGACTCGATCATGCGCGCCTGCGTGGCGATTGCGCGCTCGGCGCGCACCTGCTCGGTGGTCTCCGAAGCGATCAGCGTGATCGCCACGATCTGCTGCTGCGAGCGGATCGGGCTGATGCGGATGTCGAAGTGGCGCGCGTCGCCGTCGTCGAGCATCGCCGAGTAGCCGTCGACCTGGCCCGTCGCGAGCACGCGATGCATCGCTGCGAGCGCCTGCGGATGCAGGTCGCGCGGAAAGAATTCGGTCACTGCGAGGCCTTCCAGCTCCTTCGCGCTACGGCGGCCGACGCCGCGGTTCGCGAGCAGCACGCGCAGCCGCCGGTCGAGGACCAGCACGTAGTCCGGAACGGACGCGATCAGCTCGCGCAGCGGCTCGCTCGCCCACGCGGCCGGCGACGACAGGTCGGTGGGCGCGGGGGCGGTGTTGACCGCCGTTTTTTTCGTCGCAACGCTCAAGGCCTGGGCACCGGGCAGGGGTCTGAAGGACACGCCGCATGGTGTTGGAGGCCCCGTGTAGGGGATATCAGCTATTCCCTTAATGTCGCACGCGACCGGCCAGTCATCGTGCAAAGCTGCGAACGGCTTCGCTCGCCGAATCCTTCAGGCGGAACAAGGCGTTGCCGGTGGCCTCAGGCCGAGTCCTGACTCAGGCCCGGCCCGCCGCCGCGGTCGGAGACCCACTGCGTGGCATAGCGGATCAGCTCGCTGGTCGAGCGCAGATTGAGCTTCTCACGCATGTGGCGCCGGTGTGCATCGACGGTCTTCATCGAGAGGTCCAGACGCTGCGAGATCTCCCGCGTGCTGATGCCCTCGCCGATCAGGCGAAACACCTCCAGCTCGCGATCCGTGAGCGCGGACACCGGGTCTTCGTCCGAGCCGGGAGCGCGGCCGCGCGCGACCTGCGTCAGCAACCGCTCGCCCATGGCGGCGCTGACGTGGCGCTGCCCGCGGGCAACTTTTCGCAGTGCACCAAGGAAGTCGGTGCCCGCGACGTTCTTCATGACATAACCACTCACGCCCAGCCGCAGCAACCTTTCGGCGTACAGCGCCTCGTCCTGCATCGACAGGACCAGTACGCGAACGGCAGGGTGCGAGCTGCGGATCCAGCGCACCAGATCGACGCCGTCGTCCGCGCCGAGCGCGAGATCGACCACGGCCACGTCGGGATTCTGCGAGTCGATTGCGGTGCGCGCGTCCGCGATGGACGACGCTTCGCCGGCCAGCAGGAACTCGTTCTGCCCCGCCAGCAGCTGTTTCAGCCCTTCGCGGACGAACGGATGATCATCGACGATTACGATCCGGGTCTGTTCGGCCATTTCTCTTCCTCTGAGGACATGCTCAGGCGAGTCTTGCGGCGCGATCCACGTGGGGCAATCCTCATTTTCCACAAGCGCTGCAGAGTGATAGCGTTGCTGCCGGTCACGGACGGAAGGCTCGACGGCATCTTATGAAGAAAGGTACGACCGCACCGTTGCGTTTCGTGCTGCTGGAGGACGACCCGAACGACGCCGAGCTGATCCAGTTGCAGCTGGCTAAGGACGGGATCGCCGTGGAGTGGCAGCACGTCGTCGCGGAGCGCGATTTCCGCGAGGCGCTGGCCGGTGCGCCCCCGGATCTGGTGCTCGCGGATTACACGCTGCCCGGCTTCGACGGTCTCGCGGCGCTGAAGATCCTGTTGCACCACTCGCCGGACATTCCTTTCATCTTCGTTTCCGGCTCGCTCGGCGAGGAGCGCGCCATCGAGGCGCTGAAGAGCGGCGCCACCGACTACGTGTTGAAAGACCGGCTGCAACGTCTGCCGGCTGTCGTGATGCGCGCGCTGATGGAAGCGCGCGAGCGGCGCGAGCGTCGCCAGGCGGAGGTGGCTCTCGAAGCACAACGCGTGCTGCTCAGCACGCTGATCGACAGCCTGCCCGAGATCATTTACGCGGTCGACACCGACAATCGCGTGAAGGTCGTGAACCGGGCGCTGCTCGACACGCTCAACCGCCGGCGCGACCAGGTGCTCGGCCGGACGCTCGCGGAGATCTCCAGCGACGAGAATCTCGCCGACATCGAAGCGCAGGCCGCGACGACGATGCGCACGGGCCGGCCGCTGACCGACCAGGAACGCGCGTGGATTTCAGCGGACGGCTCGGTCCGCTGGTTCAACTTCACTCACGTGCCCCTGCGCGATCACGGCACGGTCTCGGGCCTCGTGTGCACCGTGCAGGAAGTCACGACGCGGCGCGAGCTGGAACAGGAAATCCTCGAGATCTCCAATCGAGAGCAGCGCCGGCTCGGCAGCGACCTGCACGACGGTCTCGGCCAGGAGCTCACGGGTCTGTCGCTGCTGCTGAAAGGTCTGGAGGTGCAGCTGTCGCGCGAGGCGCCGCAGTACACGTCGCAGATCACGAAGATCACGGACCTGCTCGCGACCGCGATCCAGAGCACGCGCTCGCTGGCGCGCGGCCTCGCTCCCGTGAATCTGGAGCGCGGCGGATTGCCGGAAGCGCTGAAACATCTGGCGGCGCGCTGCACGGACATGTACAGCCTGCAGTGCACGTTCGGCAACGGCAACCCGAAGCTGCCGGACCTGGAGGAAGGCGCCGCGACGCACCTTTATCGGATCGCGCAGGAAGCGACGACGAACGCGGCGCGCTACGCGCGCGCCAAGACGATTGCGATCGACCTGCGCTCGACGGGACGCAAGCTGCAGCTGTCGATCGCCGACGACGGCATCGGGCTGTCGGCCGGACTCGCGCAGCGCTCGCCCGGCATGGGTCTGAAGATCATGGAGTACCGCGCGCGCATGCTCGGCGGCACGATCAATTTCGAAGAGCCGAACCCGGGCACGCGCATCGTGCTGTCCGCGCCGCTCCACCTGCTGCGGACGACGAAAGACAAGCTGCGGCGCGCGGTCTGATTATTTCCGCATCACCGGGACGAGCGTGTGATCCGCGCCGTTCCACACCTGGATGAAGCTCTCGATCTCCGACGCCGGCATCGCCGAGGCGATGAAGTCGCCCTGCATCGCATCGCAGGCGCTCTGATCGAGGAACTCGAAAATGTCGGGCTTCTCGATGCCTTCGGCGCAGACGGTCAGCGACAGGTTGTGCGAGAGGTCGATGATCGCGCGCACGATCGTCGCGGCCGGCTTGCTCGTCGCGATCTCGTTGATCACCAGGCGGTCGATCTTCACTTCGCTGAACGGCATCTTGTAGAGCTGCGTCAGCGACGAGGTGCCCGTGCCGAAGTCATCGAGCGACAGACCGACGCCTTTCACGCGCAGCCGCGTGAAGATGTCCATCACCAGCTCGGGGTCATCGAGCGACGCCGCCTCGGTGACTTCGAGCGTGAGCTGCTCGGGTGCGACCTCGAACTCGCGTAACAGGCGCGTGAGTCGATCGGGGAATTCCAGGTCCTGCACCAGGCGCGGCGAGAGATTGACCGCGGCCGCGAGATCGAGCCCGCGCTGCCGCCAGTGACCGATCTGCCGGATCGCGTCGGTGAGCACGAAGTCGGTGACGCCGACGATCAGGCCCGACTGCTCCGCCAGCGGCAGGAACTCGCCGGGGAACAACAGGCCGAGTCGCGGATGGCGCCAGCGCACCAGCGCTTCGGCGCTGCGCACCTGCCAGTCGCCGCCGCTGCGCACCACCTTCGGTTGATAGTGAACGACGAGCTCGTGCTCTTCGATCGCCTGCCGCAGGTCGTCGATGGAAATGCGTGCGCCGGGTTCCAGGTGTTTTGCGAGCAAAGTTTCGATCTCCTCGAGCATCGCCGGCTTCTGCAGAGTGCCGAGCATCTTCAATCCGAGCGAGTCGCCGAGCTGGCGCGCGCTCGCGAGCACGCGCTGGTCCATGCCGCTGGCGAGCAGGATGCCGGACGTGACGCCCTGGCGCCCCATGTAACGCAGCGCTTCGATCCCATCCATGCCCGGCATCTGCAGGTCGAGCAGGATCAGGGACGGCTGGCGGCGCGCCAGCTGGTCGCGAAAAGTCGCGGCGGTATCGGCAGTGATCACGTCGCAGCCGATCCCGGCGCCGATCTGCTCGATCAGCTCCAGGAAATCGGTCTCGTCATCGACCGCCAGTAACAGATTCCTCTCAGGCCGCGACACGCTCATCCTCCTGTTTGCGGTCGACAGCGTACTCGGACGCGGGCGTCCCGTCTGCGTGCATACCCGCACGAAGTGACGGAAATCACACAGACTTTTCCGTCTCCCGGCTTCTTTCAGGGAATGTCTTAGATCGGATCGCCGCGCTGAAGTATCATGCGTGCTCCCCGAATTTCCCGATTTTTATGCGCCCCGCAGCGTTCCATGCTGCGGGCAGGCCTGGCGGAGGATTCCCATGTACGACTGCAGAAAGTTCTTCATCGACGGCGCCTGGGTCACCCCGGCGGGACGCCGCGAGCTCGACGTCATCAATCCGGCGACGGAGCAGCCGATCGGCAAGATCCTGCTCGGCACGGCGGAGGACGTCGACACGGCAGTGAAGGCTGCGCGCGCGGCGTTCGAGACGTTCTCGCAGACCTCGCGCGAGGAGCGCGTCGCGCTGCTCGAGAAGATCATTGCGGTCTACAAGACGCGCATGAAGGACGTCGCCGTCGCAATCTCCGATGAGATGGGTGCGCCGATGGGGCTGGCGCTGAACGCCCAGGCCGCGAGCGGCCTCGGCCATCTGCTGACGACGCTGAAGGTACTGAAGAACTTCGAGTTCGAAGAGCAGGTCGGCACGACGCAGATCCGCCGCGAAGCCGTCGGCGTGTGCGGACTGATCACGCCGTGGAACTGGCCCATCAACCAGATCAGCTGCAAGGTCGCTCCGGCACTCGCGGCCGGTTGCACAGTCGTGCTGAAGCCGAGCGAGATCGCGCCGCTCAGCGCGCATCTGTTCGCGGAAATTCTCGCCGAGGCCGGCGTGCCGAAGGGCGTGTTCAATCTCGTCGACGGCGACGGCCCGACGGTCGGCGAAGCGATCTCGCGCCATCCGGACATCGACATGGTGTCGTTCACCGGCTCGACGCGCGCCGGCGTCGCGGTCGCGAAGGCGGCCGCGGATACGGTCAAGCGCGTGTCGCAGGAGCTCGGCGGCAAGTCCGCGAACATCATCCTCGATGACGCCGATCTCAACGCCGCTGTGAAGACCGGCGTGCTCTCGATGATGTCGAACACCGGTCAGTCGTGTAACGCGCCTTCGCGCATGCTGATCCCGGCGAAGCTGTACGACGAAGCCGTGAAGATCGCGAAGACCGTCGCGGAGAAGCCGGTCGTCGGCGATCCGAAAGCGGACGGCATCACGATGGGCCCGGTCTCCAACAAGACGCAGTTCGAGAAGATTCAGCGCCTGCTGCAGAAGGGCGTCGAAGAAGGCGCCACTGTCGTCATCGGCGGCCCCGGCCGGCCGAACGGTCTCGACAAGGGCTACTTCGTCAGGCCGACCGTGTTCGCAAACGTCAACAACACCATGACGATCGCGCGCGAGGAGATCTTCGGGCCGGTGCTCGTCATGATCCCGTACCGCGACGAAGAGGAAGCGATCCGCATCGCCAACGACACGGTGTACGGCCTGTCGGGCTATGTGTACTCGGGCAACATCGAGAACGCGCGCCGCATCGCGCGCCGGCTGCGCACCGGCATGGTCCATCTCAACGGCGCAGCGACGGACGTCAACGCACCGTTCGGCGGCTACAAGCAGTCGGGCAACGGCCGCGAGTGGGGCCGCGAGGGACTGAAGGAATTCCTCGAGACCAAGGCCGTGATGGGATATTCGAGCGCGGCTTAGGAAGCAGAGAAGAGAACGAGAAGGAAGAATGGACGGGATTAACGGGATTAACAGGATTATCGGAGAAGAGCGCCAGCGAGAGAAACCTCGTTTTTCTCCGTTCCTATTTTCTCAATCCTGTTAATCCTGTCTAAAACTCTTTCTCTTCTCTCCTCCTCTTACCTGCTCGGGCCCGCCGCTGGATCCGCCGGCGGCGGTGCTGTCTGCGTCGAGCGGTCGAACACGCGGTGGACCTTCATGCCGCGCAGCTCGCTGTCGCCGGACCACTTCATCTGGTATTCGAGCTGACCGGTCTTCGGCAACAGCCGGAATTTCTCCACGACGTGCGGACCGCTGCGCACGTCGCGATCGATCACGAACCACTGCCCGTCCCAGCCGACTTCCGAATCCGCCAGCTCGCCTTCGGGCATCGACACCTGCGTGCGCGAGCCCGCGACCACGCGCCGTGACTCAACCGCCGAGAGCAGGTCGACTGTCGTGCCGTCCTGCCGGATCGTCAGCGTGTCCGAGATGGCGAGCATCTTGTAAATGTTTTCCTGGTAACGCTTCATCGAGGCGCGTTGCGAAGGATTCGGCTCGTTGCGGCGCGAGGGGCCGGACGCATCGATATCGATCGGCGGGGGAGCGTCGGGCGGGTACATCCTGTCGCGCTGCTTGCGCCACTTCAGGTAAGCCTCGCGCTCTTCACGCTGCCGCTCCGCGAGCAGGTGCTGAGCATCGTCGCTGAGCGCGGCGTTCAGTTTCCAGTCGCCGCTGAGATCGACGGGCCGCTTGGGAACGGCGTCGAGCGCCGAGGCGCTGAGCGCGACGCAGGTCAACAGGCTGAATGCGGCGAGGCGGACGCGGAGGGACACGCCCGCACTTTAACTGATACGCCAGTCGGCGCTCCAATCGAGTTTCGCGCGTGCCCGGCTCGTATCGAGTTGCGGACCGGGATCGGCGATGTTGTAGATGCCCGGTTCGGCTCGCTCGACCGCCAGCACTGTCGCCCAGGTTGCTGCGTCGATATGAACCGAGGGCGGCGCGGTTGCGACGTCGGCGCCCGTGGTCGGTCCGTAGAGATGTCCGTATCGCAGTACTACGCCGGAGAGCGGCGGCGACCCGAGCACGCATCTCTCGAGTTCCGCTACGCCTCGGACGCTGATCGCACGCGTGCCCTCAGCGCACCGTGAACAGGATGCGGTCGACGAGCCGGCCATTCGCATCTTGCAATTCCAAGCGATGCGCGCCGGGCTGCGGTGTCCACAGCACCGATTTGCCAGCGGACGCGAGCTTCTCGCCATTCAGCGTCAGCCGCATCTGCGCAGTCGCGCCCTCGGCAGTGATCAGCACCTTCTGATGCGAAGGCGGAATATCGGGATCCGGCGCGATCACCATGCCGTTCGCGGGAGTGACGATGCGCGCGATCTGCGCCGCGCGCGTGATCGTCACAGCTTCTTGCTTCTGCCGATCTTCGAGGAACCACTCGCGCCTGCGCGGCTCGACCGCTGGCTCGAACCTCGTCGTAGCGGCGACGACACCGGCGGGCGGCTGCGGTGCGACGGAAGCGAGGTTCTGATGCAGAGCGCTCATGATCTCGCGCCAGACCGGCGCCGCACCGGTCACGCCGCTGACGTCGTGCATGGCGTCGCCTTCGAAGTTACCGACCCAGACCGCTACGGTGTAGCGCGATGAGAAGCCGACGCACCAGTTGTCGCGCATGTCCTTGCTGGTGCCGGTCTTCGCAGCGCTCCAGAACGGTGTGTTGAGATGGTTGTCGATGCCGAACGTCAGCGCACGCGCGGCCGGATCGCTGAGGATATCGCCGACGATGAACGTCGCATCGACCGGCAGCAGATTCGTCTGAGTCTTCGCAGGGACATCGGCACGAACACGCAACGGCGACCACTTGCCGCCCGCAGCGAGCGCGCGATACGCCTGCGCCTGCTGCCACAACGTCACTTCGGCCGAGCCCAGCGCCAGCGAGTAGCCGTAGAAGTCGCCGTCTTCCTTGATCTGCTCGTAGCCGAGCTGGTGCAGACGATCGCGGAACGGCTCGACGCCGACGAGCACGAGCGCACGCACCGCCGGAATGTTCAGCGAGCTGCCGAGTGCAGTGCGCACGCTTACGAGACCTTTGAAATCCTTGTCGTAGTCCTGCGGGATGTACGCGCCAGTCGCCGTGTCGAGATGCACGGGCGCATCCTTGAGCAGCGAAGCCGCCGTGAGATAGCCGCGCTCCATCGCGAGCTCGTACAGGAACGGCTTGAGCGTCGAGCCCGCCTGGCGCAGCGCGCGGACGCCATCGACCTCGCGCGATCGCGAGCTCGGTCCGGCCGAGCCGACGTACGCGAGCACATCGCCGGTCGTGTTGTCCGCGACCAGCACGGCTCCATCTCGCACGTTGCTTGCCGCCAGCGATGAGAGCTGGCGCGTCAAGGTGTCGCGAGCGAGTTGCTGAATGCTGGAGTCGAGCGTCGTCTGGACCCGCTCGCCCGCGGTTCTCAGCAACGCATTGGCGAGGTGCAGCGCCATCTTCGGACGCGGCGGCGAATCGACGCCGTGCGCGAGCAACAAAGTTGCCGTGACATTCAGCTCATCGCACGCCGCAACCATCTTTGCAGCGAGCGCGCGGCTGCAAGCACGAGCCGCAATTCTCTCCGGCGGCCCATTCGGCTCCGGCAACAGCGCCGCGATGACGAGGCTCTCCGGCAACGACAGTCCGGAAGGGACCTTGCCGGCGAGCAGGTGCGCGGTCGCACCGATGCCCTGCAACTCGCCGCGGAAGTACACCAGGTTCAGATACGCCTCCAGGATCTGCTCCTTGGTCCAGCGGCTATCGATCGCGAGCGCCATGCGCGCCTGATTGCGCTTGTACATCCACGCCCGCAGCCCTTCGCGCGAGTGAGGTTGCGACTGCAGAAGCGACGCGACTTGCATCGTGATCGTACTCGCGCCGCGATGCCGCCCGCGCGCGAACCGATCGCGCGCGGAGCCGATGACACTGCGCCAGTCGATCCCGCCGTGCTCCCAGAACCGCGCATCTTCGCCACGCACCACCGCCGCGACGAGCGCCGGCGAGACCGACTCGAGCGGCTGCCAGTCGAAGCGCCGCACGTCGAAATTGACGCGCGTGGTGTCGAGCACTGCGCCCTCGCGGTCGAGCATGAAAGCGTCAGAAGGCGTGAAGCCGGCGCGCACTTCGGCGAAGTCCGGCGCCTGCGCGGGCCACGCGATCACGATCGCCGCTGCTGCGAGCAGCGCAACCGACGCGAGCAGAATTCGTACGCGCCGGCTCACTCTTTCGCCTCCACCGCGATCGCGGCGTTCGGCGACTCACCGAACATCTCCGGCGCGTACATGGCTTCGACCCGCGTCGCGGGCAACAGGAACTGCCCCGGATTGTTGAGACGCACCGTGTACTCGACGACCCAGCGTCCCTTCGGCACGTAGCGGTAGTAGGCACGGAACGAATCGAAACGCCGTTCTTCGAAAGCGAGCCACGCATAACCGTCGCGACGCTCTTCGCGCGTGAGCAGCGCAGATTGACCGCCGAGGCCGCTGCCCAGGATGGTCGCGCCGCCGGGGATCGGATCGTCGACCGCGACCCAGGCCATGTCGGACTGTGCTTCGAGCTCGAGCCGGACGCGAGCGACATCGCCACGCGTCCAGCGGCCTGCCACCTGACTGTCGACCGGCGAAACGCTGCGGGTGATCTTGTAGCCCGACGACAAAGGCTTATCCAACGGCAACGCCGCGGTCGCGCGGATCATGAGCCAGGGGCGTCCTTCGCCTTCGTGAGTGACGTCGAGCGACGCGCGTCCGTCCTGCCACGGCAGATCGATCTGCTTGCTGTTGCTCTTGAGAGGCCACACGACCTTCTGCGCCTGCGCTCCGTAGCGAATGCCGGACGAGCCGGTGACCGGCGTCGACTCGAACGCCGCGGAGAATTTCTCCATTGCGAGCACGCCGAGCGCATTCGCGACCGTCGTGTTCCAGTGCCCGCTCTGCTGCCGGCCGAGCGTGCCGCGCACGAGGCGCGGAATGTCATCGCGCCACTGCGGCTCGTCGAGCACAGACATCAGCATGCGATTGGCGTTGGAGTCGCCGGAGATCATCAGCCACCACAGCGCGTCGGTGCGCTCGGTCGAGAATCCCATCGTGGTTCCCTGGAAGTTCATCCGTGTGCGCAGGATCTGCAGCGCCGCGGCACGGCGCTGGTCGGCGCGCGCGACTTTCGGCACGCGCTTGACGATGTCCAGCCAGTCGAGCACCGCAGACGTTGGCCACAGCTCGGGCTGGATCTGGATGCTATCGAGCATCTGCGGCTGCGCCGCGTCGTAGCGCGCGAGCGCAGCGATGGCCGCGAGCTTGCGAATAGCGAGATCCGCCGTCGGCAATGCGGAGCGACGCGTCAGCTTGCCCGACACGAAGCGCGTGAGCGCATCGATCATGCGACTCTGATCGGCTTCGCCGAGCTTCCAGTCCGCTTCTTTGGCGAGCACGAGAACGTAAGCAGTGAGCGTGTCGTCGCCTTCGAGCCTATCCGTCGGGAAGTATCTCAGCAGGCCGTCACGGTCCATGTACGCCGGCAGCCGCGCGGTCCACGTCTCCCACATCTGTTCGTCACGCAACGCGACTGCGCGTGAGAGTTGCTGCTCCAGGCAGTTGTACCGGTACCAGCTCATGTACTCGCGCACGCCGTCGAGGCCGTCGCCGAGCTTCGCGCGCATCGTCACTTCGAGACCGCCGCGTCCTTTCACGGCGCCAGCGGGACGCTCAGCCGGATACGAGAGCGGCGCTGTCAGTTGCGCAATCGTGGCCTGGTACGTGCGGACCGGATAGGCGGGAATGACGGACTGCGAGAGTTTGATCTTGTCCCCCGCCGCGCCATTGACTTCGCGCGCCGAGACCTCCCATTTCAACTGCGCGACTCCGACCGGGGCGGTCACGCGCCACACGATGTCGCGCGCATGGCCCGCGGGAATTTCCACACGCTGCGATGCCAGCGACGGCGGACGATCGATTGCGAGCCGCGCCTGCGCCTCGACGCTCAGCGATCGCTCGGTCGTGTTGCGGAGTGTGAACGTCGCAGCGTACTTGTCTCCTTCGCGCACGAGCGGCGCCAAGCCGGAGACGAGAATCAGATCCTGCGCCGTGTTGATCGTCGCGGAGCCGGTGCCGAACAGATGCGCCGCGCCGTTCGCCACGGCGACGATCCGGAACGAGGTCAGCGAATCGTTCAGCGGCACGGGGAAGGTCGCGTTGCCCTGGCCGTCGAGCTTCACACGTCCCTTCCACAACAACAGGCTGTCGAATTGCTCGCGCGCACGATCGCGCTCGCGTCCACCGCCGCCGCCATGCGGTGCGGCCTTGCGCCCGTAGTGGCGTTTGCCGACGACCTGCATCTGCGCAGTCGACGTCAACACTTCGACACCGCGCTCCCCCATCATCGCCGCAAGCAGATCCCACGAGCGGTTCGGCGCCAGATCGAGCAAAGCCTCATCCACTGCGGCGATTGCAATCTCGCTGTGCGCCGGCAGAGCTCCGCCGTCATCGCGCTCGACGTGCACACTCACCATCGCCTGCTCGGCGACCTTGAACACCTTCTTCGAAGGCGTCACGGTCACATTGAGCCGGTGCGGCTTCCAGCCGACGTTGATCTTCGCGACACCGAGGCGATAGGCAGGCTTGTTCAGGTCGACGAGCGCCGTCACTGCTTCGGCTTGCGACTTTCCGCCCGAGAGCGGCCCGACGCGCCCGCGCACTGCCAGCACCGAGACGAAAACGTTCGGGGCGTAAGCGTCCGCGATCGGCACTTCGATCACCGGCATCTGTCCCTTCAGCTTCGTGACGAAGCTGGACAGCACTCCTTCGCGTTCGACAGTCACGAGCGCTGTAGCCTGCCGGAACGGCATGCGCACCTGGAAACGCGCCGTTTCGCCCGCCGCGTACTCCTTCTTCTCCGGCAACACGTCCATGCGATCGCCCTGCGTGCCGCCGAACCACCAGTCGTCCTTGC
Organism: Steroidobacteraceae bacterium; assembly: GCA_035277305.1. GTDB lineage: Bacteria > Pseudomonadota > Gammaproteobacteria > Steroidobacterales > Steroidobacteraceae > Steroidobacter. The sequence continues at coordinate 12,328 of DATEKT010000180.1, forward strand.
CGGCCACCCAGAACGACGAGGTCGCGCCCGCGACATTCTTTTCTGGATCGAGCGTTTCGGCGCGCGCGATCACTTCACCGCTGATGCCCGGCGCAACATCGCAGATGACCAGGCCCTGCTCGTTCGTGACACCTTCGCAGGTGGCGGAAAGCTTGCTGGTCTCGCGCGTCGTCTCGTACGCGTAGAAGCCGCCGATGAGCCGCTTGCGATATGAGTATGCGTTCGACCGATACAGCGCGACCCTGACCGGTTGCCGCGCGTGAGGCTTGCCATCGAGATCGAGCACCACGACGCGAAAGCGCAACTGCTCGGCGCTCGCGACCCAGCCTTCGGGTCGAATGCCGACGCTGAGACTCGCGGGCACGAGTCGCACGCGCCCGGTGGCAGTGAGCAACTCGCCGTTTGCATCCGGATATTCCAGCTCAGCGGTAAGCTGCGCCGCGCCGGCAAGCTGCGGCAGATCGGCGATCGTGACGCGCGCCGAGCCTTCGCCGTCGAGCGTGATCGGCAGCACCTGCACCTTGCCCGGCTGCACCGATTCCTCTGTCGCGGGCGCGTGGTCCTCGTCGTCTTCATCGAAATACGAGTTGTCGCCGGTCACGATTCCTTCGCGGACGACATCGCCGCCGAATCGATAGTCGTCGTAGCCTGCGTACGTCAGCGGCATCGGCTCGACGACGGAGCGCAGCTTGGCTGCCAGGCCCGATGCGCCGCCGCCGGACATGTAAGCGACGTGCAGGTCGAGTACCGCCGACTTCTGCCGCACCAGCGGCCGCGGCGGTCCGGTCACGCTCGCGCGCATCGACGGCAGGCGAAATTGCTCGACCTTGAAGCTCGCGCTCTGCCGCTCGTATTCATCGACGATCGAGATCGAGTAATCGCCGAGCTTCGCCTCGGCCGGAATCGTCCATTCGGTCTCCGCAATACCGTCGGCGCCGAAAGCTGCGTCCAGCTCGTACTTCTGACCGCTGCCCGAGTGAGCGATCACCACCTTGCGCGCTGCCGGCAACGGTTGCGGCAGCACGATGCCCGGCGACGCATGGCGGCGCAGGAAATGTTTCATCGACACTTTCTCGCCTGCCCGGAACAGCGCGCGGTCGAGCACGGTGTGATAGATGCCGGCGTCCCATTCACCGCCGGTGTTCAGGCCGAAGCGGTCCGGCGTGATGCCCTGATTCCAGGACGACACCGTGAAGCTGAAATCTGCTTCGCGCTGCGCGAACACCAGCAACGGCACTCGCCCCGACCAGCAGCCCGGTGCGTTGTGCGGCTCGCCGAAAGATTCGCCGATCTCCGCGATGCCGTCGGCGCCCGTCTTGCCTTGCCACAGCACTGAGCCGCGGCAGTAGTCGACGATGGTGACAGCCGCGCCCGGCACGGGTTGGCCGTTGTCCAGCCGCGTCACCCACGCGCTCGAGCTCTCGCGGCCCCAGTTGAAATGCACCGTGAGATTGGTAACGAGCGCCGAGGTCGAAACGTAGCGCAACTGGTCGCGGCCGAGCAGCGACTGGCCGAGCGCGCGGCTGCCGATCTCGACGACGTAGAAGCCGGAATCGCGCAGCGGGATACCCAGCACTTCGGCCGGCTTGCCGCCCGACGGCTTCTTCAATGTGAAGACAGTGGTTGCATCGGTAGCGGCGAACACGGAAGTCGCGCCCGTCGTCTCTTTCCACACGCTGTCTACCCACTCGCCGCTGCCGCCGTTTGCTTTCTCGACTCGCTTCAGCCAGTCGACGATCGCTGCGGGACTCGCGTCGACGCGCAGCATCTTCGCGGGCAGGTCCGGCTGCTGGCCGCCGAACTGGGCTTCGACGTTGCGCAGCGTTACAGGCAGCACGCCGCCCTGCTTCGCTTCGAGGATGCCAAAGTCCGCGGAGAACTTGGCGAGCGCGGGGAACGCGTCGATGCGCAGGTCGAGCGGGAAGCGCGCCGCGTTGGCAAGCGGGCGGCCGGAGTCGTCGACGATTCCCGGCGGCAGCGTCACGATCGCGGTCGACTCTTCGGGAAACGGTCCGTCGAACACGACGCGCTCGAGCGTCGGCACGGATTTCGCTTCGGTGCCGGATGGCACGAGCGTCTCGCCATCGCTGGTCCTGATGCGCACGCCGAGTGCGAGCTCGCGCGGCACCGGCGATGCAAAGTTCACGACGATCGCTTGCGTCGGCGTGCAACCGGCGCGCGCATTCGCCCGCGTGCATTCGACCTGCGCCGTGAACGCCGGTCGAACCTTGAACGCGAGCTGTTGATCCTGCGTCGTCGCAATCCCGGAAAGGGTCGCGATGCCGGCGCTCCATTGCAGGCGCATTTGCGTCGCGGCGGGCAACAGCCGCTTGCAGCGGACCACTGCGATCTTTTCTTCGGCCTGGTCGAGATCCTCGCCGCGCAGACGTTCCTGCGTCACCGCACCGTTCTTCCACAGCAGCTGGAAGTATTGATAGCCGAGCGAGCGACGTTCCTTGAGAACTGCAGCTCGCTCATCGCCTGCAAGCACTTCGACGCCGATGCGCTCCTCGATGCCCTCGACGACACAGTGCGCGTGCGACTCGACGGACTCAGTCGTCGCCTGCGCATCGAGCCGGAGCAGGAACACCTGCTGCTCGTCGATGGCTTCCCACCCGTCGCGCGGATACGAGGCCGCGATCGCGGGTCCGCCGGTGTTGAATGAGAAAGTGCGAGTGCCGGACAGCGCGCCCCCTGCGGCCGTTCGCAGCTGCGTGCGCAGCGTGAACGTGCACCGCAGGCCTGCCGGCAGGTCGTCGTCGAAGTCGTA
>DATEKT010000181.1:0-5743 GCA_035277305.1 Steroidobacteraceae bacterium
TGCACGATCGGCTTGCTCGGCGGCCTGTTCCCCGCAGTCCGGGCCGCACGGTTGCCGGTGGCGACGGCGCTGCGCGCCATCTGACGGCTTCGAGTATTCTTGGGCCTCCGCGGCGGTTGGCAGCCCGCCGCCCTGGCCCTCCATGCAGCAAACCATCCGGTTCATCAAGTCCGCCGACGGCGTGCGCCTGGCGGTCGCGACTTCGGGCAGCGGCGCGCCGCTCGTCAAGTCGGCGAACTGGCTGTCACACCTCGAGTTCGACTGGCAGAGCCCGGTGTGGCGGCATTGGTTCCGCTTTCTGTCGTCCGGTCGCCAGCTGATCCGCTTCGACCCGCGCGGCTGCGGGCTGTCGGACTGGAACGCGGAGGATCTCTCGCACGAGGCGCAGGTCGCCGATCTCGAGGCGATCGTCGCGGCTTCCGACCTCGATCGCTTTCCGCTGCTCGGCGTGTCGCAGGGCGGCGCGGCCTGCATCGAGTATGCGGTGCGGTACCCCGAGCGCGTCACAAAGCTGGTGCTGTATGGCTGTTACGCTGAAGGCTGGGCACAACGCGGCGATGAGAATCGCCGGCACGGCCAGGCGCTCAACGAGCTGATCCGGCAGGGCTGGGGACAGGAGAATCCTGCGTTCCGCCAGCTGTTCGCCTCGCTGTTCATCCCCGATGCGAATGCCGAGCAGGTGCGCTGGTTCAGCGACCTGATGCGCACCACGACACAGCCGGAGATTGCGGCCCGCATTCTCGAATCGTTCGGCGACATCAACGTGCGCGAGCTGCTGCCGCGCGTGCGGGTGCCGACGATGGTCGTGCACGCCCGGGGCGACGCACGAATTCCGTTCGAGCAGGGTCGGCTGCTCGCGACCGAGATCCCGGGCGCACGCTTCGTGACGCTGGAGAGCCGCAATCACATCCTCATCGAATGCGAGCCGGCGTGGGAGCGCTTCTGCGACGCGTTCGTGGATTTCCTCGGTCCCGGCGAAGCGGCGATGGACGTACCGCCGCAGCGTGGCGACCTGCCGGAGCTGACCGCGCGGGAGAACGCGATCCTGCGACTGGTGGCGCACGGCGAGGGCAACGGCGAGATCGCACGCAAGCTGTTCATCAGCGACAAGACGGTGCGCAACCACCTCACCAATATCTTCGAGAAGCTCAACGTCGATTCGCGCGCGCGGGCGATCGTGCTGGCTAGGGATCGCGGCCTGGTCTGAAGAAATTCGCCCCTCCCGAAAGGACACGGGACATTTGTCCCGCCTCGGGCCGGGTTGCAAATGAGGCGCCTGCCTCATGTGCCGATTGCGCCGTTCAGCCACGATGCGCTTCGTCCCCGTTAAAGCTGGACCAGCCCCATGAACGCCGCCGTCGATCTCGCCGTCTCGCCCGCCGCTGAGCGCCTGTTCCAGGAGAACAGCGACCGCGCCCGCTATGCGCGCTGCATCAAGGCCTCCAAGCGCGTGCGCTGGGACATCGACGCCGACGTGTTCCGCGGCCGCAGCTTCGATTTCCGCCGCAAGTTCCTGCCGGACGGGCTCACCAAGGTCAACGACCTCGCGTTCCTCACCCCGGAGGAGAAGCGCACGATGAGCCACGTCCAGGGCCGCAGCTACGCCGCGATCTTCGGCCTGCTCGAGCGCTTCATCAGCACCAAGACGCTGGAAATGGCGATCCGCTACGGTCTGGGCGACCAGATCGCGCTCGAGGGCCTGGTGCGCTTCAGCGACGAGGAGATCAAGCACCAGGAGCTGTTCCGCCGCATCGAGGCCGCGCTCGGGGCGAAGATGCCCGGCGGCTATGTGCTGGTCGCGGATGCCAACGAAGTCGCTCGTACCGTGCTCGGCAAGTCGAGCTGGGCCGTTCTGGCCATGACCTGCCACGTGGAACTGTTCACCCAGGTGCACTACCGCGAAAGCATCGAGCGCGACGAGGAGCTGTCGGACCTGTACCGCGACGTCTTCCGCTTCCACTGGCTCGAAGAGTGCCAGCACGCCGTGATGGACGAGATCGAATGGTGCCGCGAGGACCGTACGCTGAGCCCCGAAGCGCGCGATGCGGGCGTCGACGACCTGATCTCCCTCATCACCGGTCTCGATCATCTGTTGCAGGGGCAGTCGGCCGCGGACGCCGGCTACTTCATGCGCCTCTGCGATCGCACCTTTACACCGGCCGAGCAGCACGCCATCCGCGAGACTGTGCTGCGCGCCTATCGGTTGCAGTACATCACTTCCGGTTGCCAGCACCCGCACCTGATGAAACTCCTGGGCGGTATGGTCACGCAGCCGCAGATGCGGCGGATTCGCGCTGCGGTCGCGCCGATCATCGACTGCTGACCCGCGCAACCCCTTCCGCATCAAGCCGATAGAGCGGACGCCGCTGTCCGCGGCAGTCGCGCGGGTATCATGTCCCGCGCATGACTGACCACGTGCAAGCGCTGGGCGCAGAACTCGGCCGATTCATTGCGGGGGAAGCTGATACCGAGCAGCTGAAGACTGCTTTTCGCGCATACGTGTCCCAGCATCCGGGCGAGCGTGATGCAGTTGCGGCCTGGGTCGATGCCCGCGTCCGCAACGGTCGATTGCCTGCCGACATCGGCAAGGAGCTGGCGGCCGCGATCGATGCAGCTCACGCCAGCAGCACCACGGTCGTTACTCAGGAGGGTCGCGAAAAGCCCGCCTTCGACGCGACTGCCCTGCGTCCGGGCAGCGTCATCCGGGACCGCTTCATCCTGGTAGAGGAGCTGGGCCGCGGGGGCATGGGCCAGGTCTTCAAGGTGCGCGACCTGCGCCGCGAGGAAGCACAGGACCGCAATCCGTTCATGGCGCTCAAGGTCCTGAACGCCGAATTCAGCGCGCACCCCGATTCGTTCATCGCCCTGCAACGCGAAGCGCGCCGCGCGAGCATGCTGGCGCACCCGAACGTCGTGACCGTGTACGACTTCGATCGCGACGGCCCGCGCATCTTCATGACGATGGAGTTTCTCGAAGGCCGTCCGCTGGACAAGTACCTGACCAGCGAGTGCGCCAACGGCAGTGCGTTCGCGACCGCGTGGCCGATCATTCGCGGCATCGGCGACGCGCTCGCGTACGGTCATCGCAAGCGCATCATTCATTCGGATCTGAAGCCGGGCAACATCTTCATCTGCAACGACGGCACGGTGAAGGTGCTCGACTTCGGCATCTCGCGCCTGATGCGGCCGGTCGGCGGTGCAGGGGACGAGACCGTGTTCGATGCGGGGCAGCGCATCGGCGGCCTCACGCCCGCGTACGCGTCGCTGGAAATGTGGAACAGCGAGCCGCCGGACCCGCGCGACGACATCTATGCGTTCGCGTGCGTGATCTACGAGCTGCTGAGCGGCCAGCACCCGTTCGGGCGCGCCTCGGCGAAGAGAGCGTTCGAGTCGGAATTGTCGCCCGCTCGTATCGGCTCGTTGAAGCGCAGCCAATGGGAAGCGCTGAAGAAAGGTCTGGCGCTGCGACGCGAGCGGCGCACTCCCAGCGTCAACGAGCTGCTGAAGGCATTCGAGCCGCCGAGCCGGCTGCGCAAGTACGCGCTGCCGGTCGCACTTGCCGCAACGGTCGTCGCAGCCGTGGCGATCACGGTCAGCGCGCAGTGGTATCGCAAGGAAATACTGGTTTGCTCGGACGTGCCCCGGCCAGCTGCCGGCCGCGCGGCTCGCCCGCCCGGCTTCCAGCTGTCGGCGCAGCAGATCCAGGAGATCGATTCAGTGCTGGATCTGGCGGCGGATGATGTGACCAAGGCCACGCCGACGATGGACCTCGAGGAACTGAAGTCGCTGCTCAGCGAGGGGACGAACACCGTCAACGACTTCGTCGAGATCGCCCTGCGCATCGATCCGCGCGAGCCGCGCGCGCTCGAGATCAAGCAGAAAATCGCCGACACGTATGCCGCGCGAACGCGCGAGCTGCTGCGCCAGCGCAATTTCGCCGCCGCGCGCGATCTGGTGCGGACGGCGCGCAGGGTCCAGCCCGAGAGTGAGGATCTGTTTACCCTCGAGCGGGACGTCTGCCGCGCCAGCTCGACGCCTCAGAACTGACCGCGGATTCCCAGCGCCAGCGAGTTGGCGTTCAGGCCGCTGATGCCGAGCACCGCTTCGTAGTACAGGTACACCTGCACGCGCTGCGAGAACAGGGCACTCAATCCGGCGCCCGCGATCCCGTAATCGGCCTCGACCTCGTCCGTGAAGAAACTGAAGCACGAGATGGTGCAGCCGGCGCTGAAATCCTGAGCCGCGGACCCTCCGGACAACCGGTCTTCGAGCACGTACTTCGCGCGCAGCACGCGCGGATCGTCTTCGAACTCGTGGTGCCATTCAGCGCGGAAGTTGGGTGTCAGAACACCCCACGGCCGGCTGATCGGACGGGCGAGCGCGAGCGCGAGGATCGATCGCTTCGATTCGATGCTCTGCTCCTGATAGCGCAACGCCAGGCCGCCATTGGGCGCGGAGTCGGTTTCATCGAAGCCGTCGACGTCGACATCGCGATAGCTCGCACTGAGCGAAGGTGAGATCTGCCAGCCGCCGGCCAGGAAGTCGTATCCCAGTGTGGCGCCGAGCGCTACGTAGCTGCCGTCGGGGCTGCCCTTCAACGACCGGCTGGCGCCGCACGCCGGGATGCAAGCTCCATTGGGAGCCGCGTACGTCGCATTGCGAGTGAGGTCGGATTCGAGCTTCCCGTAGGTGGCGATGCCGTTGAGCGACCAGCCGCCGCCGAACCAGGCTCCGAACAACGAGCCGCTCACACCCTTCACTTCCACGTCGCCGCCGCTGACCAGCAGCCCGTTGTTGAAATCAGCCGTGTAGTTGTCGTACCCGACGCCGAATCCGAGCACACCGTTGCCGAAGTTGTAGTCGCTGCCTGTGGTCACGCTGTAGGAGTCGAAATCGAACGCGTCCTCGTTCTGCGTTTGGTCCCGGTCGCCGAAGCCGTAGCTGCTCTCGATGAACCAGCCCCAGGGATTGCGCGCTTGCGGAGCCTCTGCATCCGAGGCGGCGCCGCCACCGAGCGCGCGGCCGCCAGAAAGACTCGCATGGGCTTGCTCCACGTCCGGCGCGCTGGATGCAGGACCCAATGCTGCGACCCGGCCACGTGCCGCAGCCGCAGCGGTGCCGAAGCGCAGTGCGCTCAACCGTCCGCCGATGTTCGCGAATTGACCTGCCGACACTTGCGTCGACAGCGAGCCCTGCGCGGCGATTTCTTCGCCCGACACCTGTTGAAGTGCTGCGAGCAGTTCGGAGCGCTGCGTGTAACCCAGCTGGCGCTGTTGTGGTTGCTGTTGCTGATCGAGGAGATCTCTCGCCGTCTCGACCAGCTCGTTGCAGCGCAGGTAGAGGTCCAGCAACTGAGCGTCCTGGAGATTGAAGCCGCCTGCACCTCCCAGCGCTCCGCACATTCTCTGCACGGCGCGCCCGGCGTTCTGCTGCGATTGCGTCGCCCCGGTCGCCGCGTCATCGACGAAATCGGTCAGTCCGGGGCGCAGCTGCGCCTGCACTGTCGTCGCCGTAAGAATGCCGATGAGCACGACGCACCCGGCGAGAATTCTCGTCTTGATCATTACTCTCCCCTTTTCTTGTTCTCTTGTATCGACATCGACAGTGCCGTGCGCACCGCACGGCACGCACGTTTCACTGCAGACCAGCTACCCGCACCGGCTCGCGGGCCGGCATGAAGAAGAAATCGCCATAGTCATGGTCGGCGTCTCGGAGCGTCGAGTAGTTCGGTTTCTGCGCCGAC
>DATEKT010000182.1:0-45897 GCA_035277305.1 Steroidobacteraceae bacterium
GCTCGTCCGCACTGCGAGTCGGGCAGCTCGTGATCGCGATCGGCAATCCGTTCGGCTACCAGGCCACGGTGACTGCCGGCATCGTGAGCGCGCTCGGCCGGAGTCTGCGCACACGCTCGGGCCGGCTGGTCGAGAGCGTGATTCAGACCGACGCGCCGCTGAACCCCGGCAACTCCGGCGGACCGCTCGTCGACGGCTCCGGACGCATCGTCGGCATCAACACCGCGATCGCAGGCGGCGCGCAGGGAATCTGCTTCGCGATCGGCATCGACATCGCCGCCGACGTCGCCGCCACGCTGATGCGCGAAGGCCGCGTGCGCCGCAGCCGCCTGAAATTCGCCGGACAGACGATCACGCTCGATCGCCGCATCCTGCGCGGCCTGGAACGCGCCGCGTCGAGCGCGATTCTCGTGATGGAAGTGTTAGCCGACGGACCCGCGCAGCGCGCGGGCCTGGAGAAAGGCGATGTGCTGCTGGAGTTCGACGGCGATGCGATCGAGAGTCTCGATCATCTGCATCGCCGCCTCACCGCGGGGCTCGCTCAGCGCGACGTGCCTCTCAAGGTGCTGAGGAAGGGGAAGGTGCTGTCGCTGGCGGTGCGGCCGGTGACTGACTGAACGCGCGCGCCACGCGGCCCAGCCACTTGCCCAGCGCGCCAGTCCGCAGATCCTGCTCGGGCGTGTAGCCGAGCCGCACGATGATCAGATCTTTCGACGGCACGACCAGCGTGTACTGACCTTCGAAGCCCTGCGCACTGAACGCATCGCGCAGTGGCCCCGTATCGAGGCTCGTCGGATAAGGTTTGCCCGGCCCTTCAGCCGCGCTGACCCACCAGCCCGCGCCGTAGATGTCTGCGTTCTCGCTCTTGCCGGCGGTACGCGCGAAGTCGACCCAACCCTCGGGCAACACGCGCTGGCCGTCCCACATGCCGTCGCGCAGATACAGCAGGCCGAACTTCGCAAAGTCACGCGCCGAGGCGTAGATCAAGGCGCTGCCGTAGTACAGGCCGCTCGCGTCGAACTCCGGCTGCGGCTTCATGCCGATCACGTCGAACAGGCTCTGGTGCATCCATTGCAGCATCGCCGCGCGGCGTGCCTGCGGCGATTCGGGATTCGGCACGATTGCGCGCGTCAGCGCGTCGGCCGTGAGCACGATGCCGCACGAGTTGTAATTCCAGTGCGTGCCCGGCTCATGAATCAGCGGCAGGCCGGCGCAGTAATTCGCAACGTCGAGCCGGCCGGGACCGAACAGCTTCGCCGACGCATCACTGTTGGCGACGCTCTTCGCTTCGATCTCCAGGTAGCGCATTCCGTCCGTCATGTTCAGCCAGGTGCGCCACGGAATCTGCGCGCGCTTGTCGGTCGCGGCCCAGTGCGGATTGCCCATCGGTTGATCGACGTCCACCTTGCCCTGCTTGGCCGCGACGCCGACCAGGGCCTGCGTGATCGACTTCGCCATCGACCACGAGACGAGTCGCATGTCGGCGTTGTAGCCGGGCGCGTATTGCTCATGCACCAGCTTGCCGCCGACGATGATCACGACCTCGCGGGTCTCACCCAGACCTGCGGCCTTGTTGTCGAACGCATCGGCCATCGCCGCGTCGAACGCGGCGCGGTCGACGCCTTCGGGCATCGGACCCGTCGGCCACTCGTTTGTCGGCCACGCTACATCGGCTGGCTGCGGCGGCAGCGGTACGAGCTCCGCATGGGCGCTCAGGCCGCAGCACGAAGCGGCAACGGCAATCCAGATTGCGCTACGCATGGTGTTCTCCTTTCAGTTCGCCGGATGACAGCCGAAGCCCTGCTCGAACTCCGCCTGGGCAGAGACGATGCCGCCGAGCGCGGTGACTTTGACGCCGTGCTCCTGCTTCTCGACCGTCAGCGGCTTGATCGCAGCGGGATCGTAATCGGTGCGGCACGAGTCCTCGGACCTGCCGGCGACGAACAGACACGAGCACGTCTGCTTTGCGACGTAAACAGTGCCCAGCTTGGCGGTCGTCCAGGTGTCGCGGCCGAAGAACATCGCGGCGCCCACGAGCACGACCAGCACGATGATTGCGATGAGAGCTTTGCGCACGCTTGCTTCCCCCCTGCTATTTCGTTTCTACAATCATAGCGCGCGGCGCATCCGAACTTTCAGCATTGGTCTGATTCACGCACGGCCGGGCGCGCCGGATACTGCGCCCCACAGAAAGAATGCAATCCAAAAGCGGGTGCCCCCGCCTGCTTCCGAGCTCAAGCTTCACGCAGGCCTTATCGCCAGCACACCGGGGTGCTGGCGTTTTCTTGTTCGCGCTGCTTCAGTCCCTGAAGCGTTCCTGCCCAGCGAAACCGATACGCTGCATGCCGCTGCGCTGGGCAATCGCCAGCACCTGGGCGACGGTGTCGTACTTCGCTCGCCGGTCGGGCAGCACGTGCAGCTCGGCCTGGTTGGCCTTGCCCGCTTCCACTTTGAAGTAGCCCTCCAGCTGGGCCAGATCCTGCACCACCGCGCCGTTCCAGAGGACCGTGCCGTCGAAGTCGATCGACAGGGTGATCGCTTCGCGGGGAGCCGGCGGCGGATCGATTGGACCCCCCTTGCCGATGTGCACGTTGGTGCTGTTCGTCATCACCGGCAGCGTAATGATGAAGAGAATCAGCAGCACCAGCATGACGTCGACCAGCGGCGTCGTATTCATGTCGGCAATGGGAGCGGAATCGTCGCGGGCAGCAATGCTCATGGCCATGAGGGCTCTCCCTTCCTGTTGAGGACTCCACAGCAATCCGACCGGTGCGGACCGGTTCAGTTCCTGCGGTGCGCCCGCTTGCGCCACTCCCACGGCTCGATGCGATCCGGCAGCGGCAACGCCCACAGTCCGCGCCTGGCGTCGCGAGCCTCGAGCTCGATTTTGTAGAGCGCCTCCGTGCGGGCGTATTCGGAGTAGAACCACGCAGCGCCGCGCTTCACGAGCTCGGCATTGAGATGAGTATTGCCGTTCCAGACCTGCGCGACGGTGCGTCCGTAGCGGTCGGTGTCGATCGGCACGATCACGAGTTGCGGGCCCGCTGCGAGCGACGCAAGCTCCTGCTGCGCGGCGCGCCCGTACGGTTGCTCGATCTCGGGCGCGTCGATCTCCGCGAGCCGGATCTCCATCTTCACGCCCTGTACCTTCGCGACCAGCGAATCGCCGTCTTTGACGCGCACCAGCGGGCCATAGAAAACCCCTTCGTCGCCGGCGCGCGGCGGGGTCTGCGCGGCCGCGGACAGTCCGAAGCACAACAGCGCAACTGCAGCGACTCTGCACACCATGGCTGCAATTCTACTGGACGGACCGCGCGAAGCCCGTTAGCTTCCGCACTCTTTCCGTCAGCGAAGAGTGCCGCCGTATGCGCCAGATCATTGCCGCCACGCTGTTGTCCGCCATCGCCGCGTCCGCCCTGGCCGCGCCGCCCGACGCACCGAACCGCACGTTTCAGGGCCGCGACCTGTTCGCGCTGCAGATGGCGACCGATCCGCAGATCCGTCCGGACGGCCGCGAGATCGCGTACGTGCGTGTCTCCTTCGACATCATGGCCGATCGCGGCCGGCAATCGATCTGGCTGATCGACTCGGAAAGCGGCGAGCAGCGGCCGCTGGTCGCAGCGGGCTCGCAGCCGCGCTGGTCGCCGAACGGGGACCGCATCGCCTATGTGTCCGCCGCGGACGATGGCCGGGCGCAATTGTTCGTGCGCTGGCTCGGCACCGGACAGACCGCGAAGATCACCGATCTCACCGATGGCCCCGGGAGCCTGGAGTGGTCGCCGGACGGCAAGTGGATCGCCTTCGCGATGTTCGCGCCCGACGAGAAAGCGCGGCTCGGCGAAGCGCCGCCGAAGCCGGAAGGCGCGCAGTGGGCGCCCCCGCTCGAAGTGATCACGAACATCATCTATCGCAGCGACGCCGAGGGTTATCTCAAGCCCGGCTTCACACATATATATGTCGTGTCCGCGGACGGCGGCGCGCCGCGGCAATTGACGTTCGGCGCATACAACGAGGATGGTCCGATCTCGTGGACGCCGGAGGGCAAGTACGTCGTCGTCACGGGCAACCGCCGCAATGACTGGGAGCGGCAGGTCAACAACAGCGAGGTCTATCGCGTGGCGCTCGCGGACGGCGCGATCGAGACGCTCACGAAGCGCAACGGTCCGGATCGCGCGGCGGACATTTCGCCGGACGGCAAGTCGATCGCGTATCTCGGCTACGACGATCAGTATCTGGGCTATCAGAACGTCGAGCTGAGCGTGATGGGCCTGGACGGCAGCAACTCGCGCTCGCTCACTGCATCGCTCGATCGCACGGTCGACGATGCGGTGTGGTCGCACGACGGCCGCAGCCTCTACGTGCAGTACGACGACCATGCGAACGTCAAGGTCGCGCGCCTGTCGCTCAACGGCAAGATGGAAACAGTCGCCGAAGGTCTGGGCGGCGGCTCGCTCGATCGTCCGTACACGGGCGGTCAGTTCACGGTCGCGAACAACGGCGCAGTCGCCTTCACCAAGGCGTCGCCGCAACAGCCGACGGAGATCGCGATCGCACGCGGCGGCAAAGTGAAGCAGCTGACGCATCTCAACGACGGCTTTCTGACCGGCAAGACGCTCGGTGAGGTGAAGCCGCTGAAAGTGAAGTCGACCTTCGATCAGCGCGACATCGCCGCGTGGATGGTGACGCCGCCGAACTTCGACCCCAGCAAGAAATATCCGCTGATCCTGGAAATCCACGGCGGACCGTTCACGGCGTACGGGCCGCAGTTCTCGACGGACTACCAGCTCTACGCTGCCGCGGGCTATGTGGTGCTGTACACCAATCCGCGCGGCTCGACTTCGTACGGCGCCGAGTTCGCCAACCTGATTCACCACAACTACCCGAGCCAGGACTACGACGATCTGATGAGCGCGGTGGATGCCGCGATCGCGCAGGGCTCCGTCGATGCGGACAATCTGTTCGTGACCGGCGGTTCGGGCGGCGGAGTGCTGACGGCGTGGATCGTCGGCAAGACCACGCGCTTCAAAGCGGCCGTGAGCCAGAAGCCCGTCATCAACTGGACCAGCGAAGTGCTGACGACCGACGTCGCGACGTTCATGCCGAAGTACTGGTTCGGCAAGATGCCGTGGGAAGACCCGCAGGCGTACTGGAAGCGTTCGCCGCTGTCGCTGGTCGGCGCAGTGAAGACGCCGACGCTGGTGCTGGTCGGCGATCGCGACTTCCGCACGCCGGTAAGCGATGCCGAGCAGTACTACCAGGCGTTGCAGCTGGCGGGCGTGCCGACGGGATTGGTCAAGGTGCCCGGCGCTTCGCACGGCGGCCTGACGGCGCGTCCCTCGCAGTCGGCAGCGAAAGCGAGCGCGATCCTCGCGTGGTTCGATCGCTATCGCGGCAAAGCGGCGGGGTCCACCACGACCACCGCAGCGGGCAACTGACGCGAAGCGGTGCCACCGTCAGCCTTCGATCAGGCCGTCGTTCTTCGGCGGATCGGCGAGAGGTGCGCCGAGCGGCGCTTCTTGCGCGAGCAGCGCCTCAGTGCCGTCGCCGGCATGATCGAGCAGGAAGCCGATCACGGCGTGCAGCTCATCGGTCTCCATCTCGTCGACCGGAAATCCCATCACGCTCAGCTGGCGTCCGCGCTCGGCATAGCGTTCCTTGAATTCGCGATGCATGGCAGCTCCCGGTGGAATCGCGTGCTGATTCAACGCACTGCCCGCCGTCCGGTTCCGGCGGCGCGGGCCGTGCGAAACGTGATCGAATAGCGCAGCTGCTTCGTCGGCGGCACGCTGTGTTGCCAGCCCCAGCGCGCCTCGTCCCGCAAAATGTAGGCCGAGCGCGGCTCCAGCTCGACTGCGAACACTTCCTTGCGCCGTTCCGGTTTCCACGGGTATGGGCGGAAACGGATGCGCGCGGAGCCGGCGAGCGAGATGCCGACGATCAATTCATAGTCGGGCACGTCGCGATGCCAGCCGAGCGGCGTGCCCGGCGTGTACTCGGCGATGAGCGCCTGCACGAAATCCTGGGCAGCGACACCTGCCCACCGCGCCGCTCGCGCGCGCACCGTCGCGACAAACTCCGGGATCGGCGGCGCGGGCTTCGCTTCGAGGTGCTGGAAGTCGTATGCGTATCCGTAGTTCACGGTGCGCCGGCGCGCCGTGTATTGCCGGTACTGCGCTTCGCGCAGCGGCAACGCACGAATATTTTCGAGCAGCAACTGCTCTTCCTCGCGCGCGAGAAACTCGCGGCGATAGATCAGACCCGGCGGCAGCACGGGCTCGAACAAACTTGCTTGTGCTCGACCTGACATATTGCAAACAGTGTACGGGCATTATGTGCGAGCGGTCACATTCGCTTCCCGGCTCTCTCGACGATGCTGCGCGCCCCGTGTCGGGAAACAGAGGAAGTGACAATGAAGAACAGTGTCATCGCACTCGCGCTGAGCATGGCGGTCGCTGCACAAGGTACCGCATTGGCTGCGCCTCCCACTGTCGAAGAAGTTGGCGATGCGGATTCCTTCGGACGCGACGTGATCTATCTCGGCAACGCGCAGACCGGCATCGTGGCGTTGCAGGACGATTGCACGCCGGATCCGACCGCGCCGCCGGGACCGACCGACCGCTGCATCGTGCTGAACGCGCAGCCGAGCGCCACCAGCTGGGTAGAAGACGGCCTCGCTACGCTGCAGCTGCCAGCGGACAGCACGAAATCGCTGATCTGCTTCGCGCTGACGCCGAGCATCAGCTACGAGTTCAACAACCTGACGGGTGTCGCGCAGCCGAACGCACGCTTCACCGGCCGCGCGCTGATCACGATCGAAAACGAAGTGCTCGACGACCCGACGCTGATCGATCCGGCCACCGGCCTGCCGTACGGCGGCAAGATGCAGCTCGGGCTCTCGACCTACTCGCAGTCGCGCAGCCTCGGGGCGGGCGAGCGCGACCAGAAATCCATGTTCCTGTCGCGGCACTGCATCGGCGGGCTGGTGAGCAAGCGCTCGCTGGTCGGCTCGGGCCTGAGCGAGACGCAGGCGAAGCAGTTCTTCAAGAAGCCGATGAAATTCACGTTCGGCTCATCGGGCACCGTGCAGATGGTGGACTTCGCCAACTACTTCTACGGCATCCGCCTGTACGGCGACAGCAAGGACAACAAGTAAAACAAAGGGCCGGGCGGCGGGTGCCGTCCGGCCCTCTTGCGCCAGGCGTGCCGTCAGCGGACGCGGCCGCGGCGGAACAGATTCACGATCGCCAGCAGGATCACGGCGCCGATCAACGAGATCAGGAACGTCGCCACCGAGATGCCTTCATTGATCGTGCCGATACCCAGCATCGGGGACACGACGAATCCGGCGAGCAGCGCGCCCACGATACCGACCACGACGTTGAGAAAGATGCCCTGCTGCGCATCGGTACGCATGATGATGCTGGCCAGCCAGCCCACGACGCCACCCACGATCAACCAGACGAGAATGCCCATACTCCCTCCTCAGGGTCGCCAAAAACAGTCACGACCACAGAATGAGGGCGAGTCGGTTTCGGTTCCGCGTTTTTTGCGATTGGCGTAGGAAGTCGGCCGTCAATCGATGAATCGCGACACCAGTTTGGCTATGACGGCGTGGCTCGGCCGCTCCGGCAGATACTTCACGCGCACGAAGCTGCCCACCGCCGGGAGCGAGGCTTGCCACTCACCGCCGCGACGATCGACATGGCAGGTCTGCACGGAGGCAGGCGCCTCGAGCGGCTGGAATTCGAAGTAAACGCGCGTGAAGGCCCCGAACACGGGCGGCCGCCAGATGCGCAGGATGCGGCCCTGCGCGATGGCGCCGCGTTTCAGGATTTCCTGCTGCAGCTGCGCGCCGAGCGAAACATGGCGGACGGAGACGATCATGGCGACGAGGGCGCCGGCGAGGAATGCGAGGGCGGAGCTGTATTCTGCGGGCATGGGAGTTCGAAGATAGGGACAGCGGATGCGACACACGATGCGCGCGCGGCATCGTGCGGTCGGTGAATTGCCTCGCAATTCTTACACGCTGTTTTTATCGAGCCAAGTGCCGAGGCCGAGCGCGTTGAGCTGAACATCGGGCGCGAGCAACTCGTGTAGGCGCTCTTCCGGCAAAGTCGAGCCCGAGCGGCGCAACTCAGCCACGTAGATGTCGCGAAACGCGAGTTTCAGTGCCTCATGCCGGCTCGGTGCAGTCGCGAGCGAGCGGGCTGCTGCAGCCATCGCGTCGACCTGCGCGAGGAATTGCACAGCGAGCTTCTCCGCATCGCGCACCGCTCCATAGTGCGTGAGATACATGACGGCTGGACGCTGCGCCAACAATCGCGCGACTGTTTCGTGCAGCGCTGGAGGATCGAATTGCACCGGCGCCGTCGCGGGCAACATGTACGGTCCGTTGGACGTGTACAGATCCGGATACGCGATGCCGAACGTGTCGCCGGTGAACCAGCCGCGGCTCGCTTCGTCCCAGATGCAATTGTGATGTCGCGCGTGCCCCGGCGTGTCGGCAAAGCGCAGCGGCCGGCCGCCCAGCTCGATCACCATTCCCTCTTCCGTCGTCACGACTCGCTCGGCCGGCACGGACACGAGCTCGCCATAGTCGCGGTCGGCGACTGCGCGGCCGTAGACCGCGCGCGCGCCTTCCACGAGGACAGTCGGATCGATCATGTGGCGCGCGCCACGAGGATGAACGACGAGCTTCGCGCGCGGCAGCTCGCTCATCAGCAGGCCAACACCGCCGGCGTGATCGAGATGAATGTGAGTCGGGATCACGTAGTCGACGGCATCGCGCCCCAGACCCTGCGCTTCGAGCGCGGCGAGCAGCCGCGGGACTGCGCTGTTCGGACCCGTTTCGATGAATGCGGCGCGGCCGTTCTCGACGACGAGATAGCTGGCGTCGAAACGCGGACGAACGAAACCGGTGTCGACGACCGTGATGCCGTGATCCAGCCGCTCCGCGAAACTCGTCATGAAAATCCTTCGAGCACCAGCTTGCCGATCGTGTGACCGCGCTCGAGCATCTGGTGCGCGCGGCGCAGGTTCGCCGCGTCGATCGTGCCGATGCTGTCACCGAGCGTCGTACGCAGCGTGCCGTCTTCGATCAGCGTTGCTGCTTCTTCGAGGATCTCGTGCTGGCGTTGCATGTCCGCTGTCTGGAACAGCGAGCGCGTGAACATGAATTCCCAGTGGATCGAGATGCTCTTCTGCATCAGCGATGTGAGCTCGACCGCGCCGCTCATGCTGACGATCAGGCACAGCTTGCCCTGCGAGCGCATGATCGGCGCGAAGCGCGGAAAATACGGCGTCGCGTCCGTGAGGCAGAAAACATAGTCCGCCTCCGGCGTACCTGCCGCGCGCATTTGCGCGGCGAGATCGCCCGTGTGATCGATGACTGCATCCGCACCGAGCTCCTGCACCCAGCGCGACGATTGCGGCCGCGAGGCCGTTCCGACTACGCGCAGGCCGGCGAGCTTCTTCGCCAGCTGGATCGCTATCGAGCCGACACCGCCCGCCGCACCGATCAACAGCAACGTCTTGCCGCGATCGGCGCCGGTGCGCGAAATACCGAGCTGATCGAACAACCCTTCCCACGCAGTCAGTGTCGTGAGCGGCAACGCAGCGGCGGCGGCAAACCCAAGCTTGCGCGGCTTGTGCCCGACGATGCGCTCGTCGACGACGTGGAATTCGCTGTTCGCGCCCGGCTTCGCAATGCTGCCAGCGTAGTAAACCTCATCTCCCGGCTTGAACAGCTGCACCGCTGGGCCGACCTCGCGAACGACGCCCGCAGCATCCCAACCGAGCACGCGCGGCACCTGCGCATTCGGATCCGGCCGCGCCCGCACCTTGTAGTCCACAGGATTCACCGAGATCGCTTTGACCTCGACCAGCAACTCACGCCCCGCGGGCGCCGGCTTCGGCACCTCCAGATCGACCAGCGACTCGGGATCGTCAATCGGAAGATTGCGATACAGACCGACTGCCTTCATGACCTCTGAACTCCAAAACTCTTCATTCTTCCTTGGCGATCTTGGCGATCCTGGCGAGAGATATTCTGGGTCTTCTTCTTCGCCGCAAACCACCTTTCAACGGCGCTGGTCCACAGTCCATGACCTGGCAGCGGAGCGGCATGAGAGCCGGAAGATCTCTCGCCAGGATCGCCAAGATCGCCAAGGTCGGAAAAGAAGAATGTGAAATCACATATTGCGCCGATACTGGCCGCCGACCTGGTACAGCGCGCGCGAGATCTGGCCGAGGGAGCAGCTCTTGACCGCTTCCATCAGCTGCTCGAACACGTTGCCGCCGGAAGCCGCGACTGACTGCAGGCGCTTGAGCGCTTCGGCGGTGCGGTCGGAGTTGCGGGCCTGGAACGCACGCACGGCCGCGACCTGGTCCTGCTTCTCTTCTTCGGTCGAGCGGATCAGCTGGGCGCCCTTCAGCTCCTGCGACGAGTCGCCTTCGGCCAGGAACGTGTTGACGCCGATGATCGGCAACGAGCCGTCGTGCTTCTTGGTCTCGTAGTACAGCGACTCTTCCTGGATCTTGCTGCGCTGGTACATCGTCTCCATCGCGCCGAGCACGCCGCCGCGCTCGGAGATCGCCTCGAACTCCCTGTAGATCGCTTCCTCGACCAGGTCGGTGAGCGCATCGATGGTGTACGAGCCGGCCCACGGGTTCTGGTTCTTGTTCAACCCGAGCTCGCGGTTGATGATCATCTGGATCGCGACGGCGCGGCGCACGCTCTCTTCCGTCGGCGTCGTCAGAGCTTCGTCGTACGCGTTCGTGTGCAGCGAGTTGCAGTTGTCGAACAGCGCGTACATCGCCTGCAGCGTCGTGCGAATGTCGTTGAACGAAATCTCACGCGCGTGCAGCGAGCGGCCGGACGTCTGAATGTGATACTTCAGCATCTGCGAGCGCGGCGAAGCGCTGTACAGCTCGCGCATGGCGCGCGCCCAGATGCGGCGCGCGACGCGGCCGATCACTGCGTACTCCGGGTCCATGCCGTTCGAGAAGAAGAACGACAGGTTCGGCGCGAAGTCATCGATCTTCATGCCGCGCGCCAGGTAGTACTCGACGATCGTGAAGCCGTTCGCCAGCGTGAACGCCAGCTGCGAGATCGGGTTCGCGCCGGCTTCGGCGATGTGATAGCCGGAGATCGACACGGAGTAGAAATTGCGCACGCCGTGGTCGATGAAGTACTGCTGCACGTCGCCCATCATGCGCATCGCGAACTCGGTCGAGAAGATGCAGGTGTTCTGCGCCTGATCCTCTTTCAGAATGTCCGCCTGCACCGTGCCGCGCACCTGCGACAAAGTCTCGGCCTTGATCTTGCGGTACACCTCGGGCTCGACCAGCTGATCGCCGGTCACGCCGAGCAGCGCGAGCCCGGTGCCGTCGTGCCCGCCGGGCAGCTCGCCCTTGTAGCGCGGATACGCGACGCCACGCTCGGTGGCCTTCGCCTGCAGCTCCGCAATCTTGCGCTGTGCGCCTTCCCAGCGGCCTTCGCTCTTCAGGTAGCGCTCGACACGCTGATCGATCGCGCTGTTCATGAACATCGCGAGGATCATCGGCGCAGGACCGTTGATCGTCATCGACACGGACGTGGTCGGCGCGCACAGATCGAAGCCGGAGTACAGCTTCTTCATGTCGTCGAGCGTCGCGATCGAGACGCCGGAGTTGCCGGTGCGGCCGTAGATGTCGGGCCGCGGATCGGGATCTTCGCCGTACAGCGTCGTCGAATCGAACGCCGTCGACAGACGCGCGGCTGCGTGATCGCCCGCGACGTAATGGAAGCGGCGATTCGTGCGTTCCGGCGGACCTTCGCCCGCGAACATGCGCGTCGGATCTTCCGCTTCGCGCCGGTACGGATACACGGCCGCGGTGTACGGATACGCGCCCGGCAGATTCTCGTTGAGCACGAACGCCAGGATCTCGCCCCAGTCCACCGCGCGCGGCACCGCGATCTTGGGGATCTGGCTGCCCGACAGCGATATCGTGTAGTTGTCGCCGGTGACGTCGCGGTCGCGCACCTTGTACGAGAACTTCTCCTGCGTGACTGCCTTGACGCGCTTCGGCCACGCCTTCAGCTCGCCGATGGCGTCCGCACCCATCTCGTCGAGCGCGGCGTGATAAGCAGAGCGCAACTCGCGGCGAGTCGCGTCGGCAGCGGTATCGGTGAGCGCGCTCCCCGGATAGCGATCGAGCGGCGCCGGCAGCGCGGCGTCTTTCAAGGCTTTCAGCGATTCGTAATGCGCATACGCGCGACGCGCCGATGCAATCTGCTCCTCGATGCCCGCGCGCGTCTTGCGACCGGACTCGGCGATCTCCGCGAGGTAGCGCGAGCGCGAGCCCGGGATCAGCGGGTCGCGCGACGTCATCACCGTGACGCCCGGATCCGTCACCGTCCAGCGCGAAGCGCCGACGGGCTTCTTGTCGAGCTCAGCGCAGATACCGGCGAACAGGCGGTTCACGCCGGGATCGTTGAAGCGGCTGGCGATGGTCGGGAACACCGGCACATCGTTCTCCGGAATCTGCATGCGTTCCGGGTGATTGCGCCGCCACTGCTTGCGCACGTGCCGCAGGCTGTCCTCGGCCCCGCGTTTCTCGAACTTGTTGAGCACGACCATGTCGGCGAAGTCGAGCATGTCGATCTTCTCGAGCTGGCTGGCCGCGCCGTAGTCGCTGGTCATCACGTACAGCGACAGGTCCACCATGTCGACGATCTCGGTGTCGGACTGACCGATGCCCGCGGTCTCGACGATGATCAGATCGAAGCCGGCGAGCTGATACAGCTCGAGCACGTCTTTCAGCACTGCGGACGTGGCGAGGTGCTGGCGGCGCGTCGCGAGCGAGCGCATGAAGATCTGCTCGTTCGCGAGCGCGTTCATGCGGATGCGATCGCCGAGCAGCGCACCGCCGGAACGGCGGCGCGTCGGATCCATCGCGACCACGGCGATCTGGCGATCCGGGAAGTGCCGCACGAAGCGCGACAGCAACTCGTCGGTGAGGCTCGACTTGCCTGCGCCGCCCGTGCCGGTGATACCGATCACGGGCGCCTGGTGCTTCGCGCGTCCGAGCGCGCGACGGACTTGCGTGGCCTCGCCTTCACCGTCCGCGCCTTCGAGCACGGAGATGGTGGTGGCGATGCGGCGGTGATCGCGAACGTGCAGCGGACCGAATTCATAGCCCGGCTTGCGCGCCGTTCGCACGCGAGTCATCACGTCTTCGATCATCGGCACGAGGCCCATGCGGCGGCCATCTTCCGGTGTATAGATCTTCTCGACGCCGTATTGCTCCAGCATCGAGATCTCGTCGGGGGAGATCGTGCCGCCGCCGCCGACGACCACGCGGATGTGCTCGCAGCCCTGCTCCTTCAGCATGTCGACCATGTACTTGAAGTACTCGTTGTGGCCGCCCTGGTAAGAGCTGACCGCGATGCCGTCGGCATCCTCCTGGATCGCCGCGCGCACGATGTCCGCCACGCTGCGGTTATGGCCCAGGTGGACGACCTCGGCGCCGCTCGACTGCAGCAGCCGGCGAATCATGTTGATGGCCGCATCGTGGCCGTCGAACAGCGATGCCGCGGATACGAAGCGCAGCACGCCGCTGCCCGCCGCGGCGGGCTGTTGTCTCAGGGATGCCTGCTCAACCATGGTTCGATCGTCCAAGCTCAGGAGTGTCACGGGGGCGGCGCTAGACTCGTCTGACAATCGACGAGTGGGGCCGAAAGGCGCATCTTCCTTGCTTTGGCGTCGCCATGCCAGTTTCCAATGGAGTCATCGTAATGCAACGCACATTTACGGCACTTTTCGCGGTCGCGGGCCTCATCGCCACGGCTGTTCTCGCGGCTGATCGCCCGGCCACCGTGCCCCTGCGCAGCCAGCCGCTCGACGGCATTCCGAACAAGGTCGCCGACATGCTGACCGTCGAATACGCGCCGGGCCAGTCGTCCCCGCCGCACCGGCATAACGCGAACGTCCTTGTATACGTTCTGGAGGGTGCGCTGGTCATGGGCGTCAAGGGCAAGGAGCCGGTGACT
Organism: Steroidobacteraceae bacterium; assembly: GCA_035277305.1. GTDB lineage: Bacteria > Pseudomonadota > Gammaproteobacteria > Steroidobacterales > Steroidobacteraceae > Steroidobacter. The sequence continues at coordinate 14,033 of DATEKT010000182.1, forward strand.
GTCTCGGCAGGCCAGACGTTCTACGAATCCCCGGCGGACGTCCACGAGATCTCGCGGAACGCGAGCACGACGCAGCCCGCGAAATTCCTCGTCGTGCTGATCCACGATCAGGGAAGTTCGACGATGCTGCCCGCGACGCCGGAGAAGTAATATAGGGAGGGACGAATAACCAGAAGAGGGAGATCACCATGAGCCAGGAAACGAATCCCTACGCGCCTCCGGCCAGCAATGTGAGCGGCGCCGAGATCGAGCCCGATCGGCCGATCGTAGCGGCGGGCAAAGGCCGGCGCTTCGGAACGTTCGTCGTCGACTACGTCTGCTTCCTCGTTGTGATCTTTGTCCTCGGGGTGGCCGCGGTCATCGTCGCCGGCGACACAGCGCTGGACGGGCTCGATAACGGCCTGGACACGCTGGTCGCATCGCTCCTCATGGCCCTGTACTACATTTTCTTCGAGGGCATCTGGGGTCGGACGCCGGGCAAATTCATGTTCGGCACCGTCGTGGTCAACGAACAGGGCGGCAAGGCATCGATCGGTCAGGTCGTCGGCCGCTCCTTCTGCCGGTTCATTCCGTTCGAAGCCTTCTCCTGCCTGGGCGAGCGCGGCTGGCACGACAGCATTCCGAAGACGTATGTCGTGATGGCCCGGTGACTCACGCCCGCGCTTCTTCCTCGCGCAGCGTTCTCGCAGCGAGGAAATAGTGAACGGCTGACCACAGATTGACGACGACTATGATGCGCAACGACCAGCGCAAGCCGTCGCCGTCCGCCTGCGCCGCTGTCATGCCGCTGTCGAGAAACGACTGCCGCAGGTAGTCGCTGCCGATGCCCGCAAGGTAGGGACCCAGACCGAGTCCGATGAGATTGATGATGAAGAGCAGCAGAGCACTCGCCACCGCGCGCTCGCTCACCTGCACGAGCCCGTACGTCGCAGTGATACTTGGCGCGAGATAGGCGGCGCTGCACATCACGACCGGCGTCAACAGCGCGATGACGACGGCAGTGTCGTTGAACGTGAGCACGCCCTGGCTGAGCGGAAAACCTATGAGCAGCGAGAGCGCGGGAATCCACAGGTAATAGCGGGCGTCCTGCCGGCGCACGGCGAGCCGGTCGCTGAGCAGGCCACCCAAATACGTGCCGGCAGCTCCGCCGACCGCAGTCACGATGGCAAGCGTGATCCCGGCTTGCTTCAGGCTCATCCCGTGCGAGCGCATGAGAAAGGCGGCGTACCAGTTGCCGACTCCGTAGATCGCGAAGTTGTGCAGCGCTGCTGCGAAGGACAAATGCCGGAATGAGCGCTTGGCCCACAACTCGCGCAGCACACGCGCCGTCGGCGGCGGAGTTTTGACCGCGCGCTCCGGATCGGAATAGCCGCGCGGCAACTCCCGCAGCGTGAGCTTCAGCAACAGCGCGACCGCGGCGCCGGGCAAGCCCACGAACAGGAATGCCGCGCGCCAGCCGTAGGCCTGGCCGACCCAACCGCCGAGCAGCAAACCGAGGAACGAGCCGATGTAGCCACCCATCTGGAAAATGGACAGCGCAGTGGCGCGGCGGCGCGCCTCGAAATAATCGCCGATGAGCGAGTAGGCCGGCGGGTTGCAACCGGCCTCGCCGATCGCGACGCCGATCCGCGCGATGAGCAGATGCGTGAACGTCCTGGCAAGGCCGGTCAGGCCAGTGAACACGCTCCAGACCACCAGCGACACCGCGATGATGTTGACGCGACTCTTGCGGTCGGCAAGGCGCGCGAGCGGCACGCCGAAGGTCGCATAGAAAATTGCAAACGACAGGCCGGTGATCAGCCCCATGTGCGCGTCCTTGAGGCCGAACTCGGCGCGGATCGGCTGCACCAGGACGGCCACCAGCTGCCGATCCATCAGGCTGATCGTGTAGACGCCGCACAGCAACCAGGCAACGTAGTACCGGTAGGCGTCGGTGACGCGGATGGAAGCCTGCACGATTTCGCCCGCCCGCAACGTTCTTGATTGTTGCGGAGAGCCTAGGGCCAGCTGCTAGGCGCCGGCAAGTGCGGCTGCAGGGAGCGTGAAGCGGAAGGTGGTGCCCTTGCCGGCGACGCTTTCGACGGTGATCTTGCCAGCGTAGCGCTGCACGATCCGCGCGACGGTCGCCAGGCCGATGCCGATCCCGGGGAATTCGCTCGCGGAATGCAGGCGATGGAACGGCTCGAAGATGTGCTCGGCCCCGGCCATGTCGAAGCCGGCGCCATTGTCGCGCACCGAGAACACGGTCGTGTCGCGCGCGTCCGTCTGCACGAGCTCGACGCGCGGGTACTCGGTGCGCGACGTGTACTTCCAGGCGTTGCCGAGCAAGTTGTAGAGCAGGCTTTTCATCAGCCGCGGATCGGCGTTGACGCTGAGCTTCGGCTCGATGCGGCACTCGACGCTCTGTCGCGGATACTGCTGCTTCAGGTCATCGACGATCGACTGTGCCAGCGCCGAAAGATCGACGCGCTCGTTGAGCAGCTCCTGTCTCGAGATGCGCGCCAGCGACAGCAGGCCGTCGATGATGTCGGACGAGCGCCGCACGCAGGACTGAATGCGATCGATGCGGCTGCGAATCGAATCGTTCATCGAAGCGTGCAGTTCGTCGCGCAGCAGCCCCGCCTGTCCGGCGATCGCGCCGAGCGGCGAGCGCAGATCGTGCGACGCGGATGCCGTGAACGCCTCGAGCTCCTGGTTGGTGAGTGCAAGTCGCTGGTTCGCGCTCTGCAACTCCGAAGTGCGCGCTGCGACCCGGCTTTCGAGCTCGCTGTTGAGCTGCGCGAGCGTGGTGTTCGCGCGCTCGACCCGCAGCATGAAATTCTTGAGCAGCGCGGTCAGCGCGAGAAACAGCACCGATACGCCGGCCAGCACATAGATGAGGCTGCGAGTGCGATCGCGCCAGGGTTGCAGGATCGCCCGCTTGTCGCGCGCCGCGGTGACCACGAGCCGATAACTGCTGATATTGCGGAACGCGTACAGCCAGGTGCCGTCGACGATCGGGCTCGGTCCTTCGAGGAAGCCGCCCTCGCCAGCGGCGTCGGCCTGCTTGAACAACTGCGTCTGCCCGAGGTTGATCGCACGCTCGCCGCCCGGCACCTGCGGCACGCGCAGCAGCAGATCGCCGCCCATCGACATCAGACTGAGCGAGCCGTCGCGGATCGCCATGCTCTCGTACAACTGGTCGAGCGCCTCGACGCCGAGCAACGCGCCGGCCCAGACGCTCTCGCCGCCGGGCCGCGTCACGCGCACAGCAATCGGAATCGCATGCTGCGAGCTGTCGATGGGATCTGGAATCCGCGCGCCGATGTAGACATTGCGCTGGCGCTGGTCGCTCAGGTCGAACCATTGCGGCCAGCTTTCGAACGAGAGGATCTGCTCGTCGCGGGTCACGCTGACGTAGTGACCTTCGTCGGCGACGAACAGCGCCCGCACGTAGTCGCCGCTGCTCAGCTCGCGCGACAACAAATCAGCGGCCTGCGTCGGCGTGATTGCGTCGAGACCGCCGTGACCGTTGATGGAAATTGCTGCCGCGCGCGCAGCACCGACGCTGTCGTTGAGCACGGCCTGCATGTGGACGTACATGCCTGACGCAACCGCGCGCAACTCATGACGCGCGCTGTCGAGAACTTCCACTTCGTCGCTGCGGATGCGCCAGCTCGCGTAGCCCCAGACCAGGATGAAGATGACAATAGCCTGGGCGACCACCGCCCGCTTGACGAACGACGGCAGAGTCGTATCGGGATGCTTGTCTCCATCCTGCATCGTCGGCTCGCGACATATCCTGGATCGCGAGCGTGAGTCTCGCACCGTCGCCGTGACGGTGCCAGCAACGAGGTTAGAGGCCCGTCACAGAATTGCGCTCAATTCTTCGTAGACAGCACCGGCAGACGGTCCGAGCACAATGTGAACGCTGGTCGGCGCCGGTCGTGCAACGCCGCGAGCCGCGAGTGCGGCGATGCGAGTGTCGACCACACCGTCGGGATCTTTGACAGCGATCAGCAGCCGGCTCGCTGCCAGCCGCACATCGCGAATGTTGGCGCGACCGCCGAGCGCTTCGAGCAGGCTTGCGGGCGAAAGCGTCGCTGCAGCCGGCGCGGACGAGGGAGACTTCAGCTCGGCGCGAATGTCGGACGCGAGCTGATCGGCAATCGGTCCGACCACCACCTGCAATGTTTCCGCGGACGGACGCACCACGCCGCGCGCGCCCAGTTGCTTGAGCGCACTCTCGTTCACCGTCGCCTGGTCGGCGACGACGAGTCGCAGTCGCGTCGTGCAGGCATCGACGGACACCAGGTTGCGTGCTCCGCCCAGTGCGTGCACCCACGCGCCTCCGCCCGATGCAGCTTCGGGCCCCGCAGGAATCGCCGGTGCTGCGTCGTCGGTTTCGCGGCCCGGCGTCTTGAGATCGAGACGCACGATGAAGAAGCGGAACAAGCCGTAGTAGAGACCGAAGTAGACGAGCCCGATCGGCAACAGCAGCCACGGCCGCGTCGCCTTGTTGAAGTTCAGCACGAAGTCGAACAGCCCGGCCGAGAAGCCGAAGCCGAGGTGCACGCCGATGGCGTCCATCAACGCCATGGACACACCGGTCAGCACCGCGTGAATCGCGTACAGCACCGGCGCGAGGAACATGAACGTGAATTCGATCGGCTCGGTCACGCCGGTGAGGAACGAGGTCAGCGCCATCGAGAACAGCAGGCCGCCCACGGCCGGACGCTTCTGCGGCGGCGCCGAGCGGTACATTGCGAGACACGCAGCCGGCAGGCCGAACATCATCACCGGGAAGAAGCCTGACATGAACGCGCCCGCGCTCGGATCGCCGGCGAAGAAACGGTTCAGGTCACCGGTGACGCCGCCGTACTCGCCGAGCAGGAACCACGCGATGTTGTTCAGGATGTGATGCAGCCCTGTCACGATCAGCACGCGATTCAGCACGCCGTAGACAAACTGGCCGAGAGAGCCCGACGCAAGCACGGCGTGGCTCGCCGCGTCCATGCCATGTTCCAGCAACGGGAAGCCGTAGCCGAAGCACAGCGCCAGCACGATGCCGGCGACGCCGCTCGCGATCGGCACGAAGCGCCGGCCGGCGAAGAACGCGAGATAGCTCGGAAGACGGATGGTGCTGTAGCGGTTGTACAGCCAGCCCGCCAGCAGGCCGTTGATCAAACCCGCCGGCACGCTCAGCTTCGCCAGCTCTGTCGCGCGATAGGCTGCAGTCGCGAGATCGACGGCGCGGCCCGACAAATCGGCCGTCACCTCCGCCGGTACACCGATCAGCACTTCGGCACCCTTCGTGGTGACGAGGTAGCCCACTACGCTCGCGAGGCCCGCCGCGCCGTGGTTCTCGCGCGCCAGTCCGACCGCAACGCCAATCGCAAACAGCAGGCCGAGATTCGAGAAGATCGCGTTGCCGGCCGCGGCCACGGCCGCGATGTTCAGCAGGTCGGGTTGCCCGAGGCGCAGCAGCAGCGCGGCCGCCGGGAGTACTGCGATCGGCAACATGAGCGCGCGGCCGATCGGCTGCAGGCTCGCGATGATGTTCTTCATGAAGCCACCTGCGATTCCGAGGCGGAGAAGTCGTTGACTAGGGCGCGCACCGCTTCGGCAGTGTCGAGCGCGACTGCGCGTTGCGCGAGCGAGCGGCAGGCATCGAGCGTCAGCGTGCGGATCAGGCTCTTGAGCTGAGGAATCAACGTCGGCACGACCGATAGCTCATGCACGCCGAGACCGAGCAGCACCGGCACAGCCGCCGGCTCGGATGCGAGCCCGCCGCACACGGCGACGAAGCGCGAATGCTTCTCCGCGGCGGCGACGCTCGTCTGGATCAGCCGCAGCACCGCGGGATGGAGCCCGTCGATGCGATGTGCGAGCTCGGAGTGACCGCGGTCCATCGCGAGCGTGTATTGCGTGAGATCGTTGGTGCCGATCGACAGGAACTCGACTTCGTTCGCGACCCGCTCGGCGAGCAAAGCCGCGGCAGGCGTTTCGATCATGGCGCCGACGGCAATGGAGCCGGTGTGTCGCAGCTCGCGTCGCACTTCGTCGATCATCCGCCGCACTGCGCGGATCTCGGCAGTGTCGGTGATCATCGGCAACAGGATCCGACACTGACCGGCGGGTTGCACACGCAGGATCGCGCGCAACTGCACGCGCAGCAGGTCGGGACGCCACAGACTCGTGCGTACGCCGCGCAAACCCAGTGCTGGATTCGGCTCGACCGGGAGCGGCAGATACGGGATGGGCTTGTCGCCGCCAATATCGAGCGTGCGAATCACCAGCGGCCGGCTGTCGAGCGCCGTCGCGATACCCTGGTACTGACGCAATTGCTCGTCTTCATCCGGCGGCGCATCGCGTTCGAGGAACAGGAACTCCGTGCGTAGCAAGCCGCAGCCCTCCGCGCCATGTGCGACCGCGACCTGCGCCTCGGCGAGCGAGCCGAGATTCGCGAACACTTCGATGCGGACCCCATCTGCCGTGCGGCAATCGGCGTGTGCGGCGGCGCGCTCCACCTGCTTGCGTTGCTGACGCGCGGTAAGCGTTTGCTCCGCTGCGGCCAGCGCCGTCTGGTCCGGCGAGGTTGTGAGATTGCCCTGCTCCGCATCGAGCACGAGCCACGCGCCTTCGGCAATGTCGAGCACGGACGGACCGAGCGCGACCAACGCGGGAACGCCCATCGCAGCGGCGAGAATCGCGACATGGGAAGTCGGTCCGCCCGCTGCGAGGCAGATGCCGGCGAGCCGGGACGCGTCGAGCGAGACGAGTTGCGAGGGCTTCAGATCTTCGGCAATGAGAATCGCGCGCTCGGGCAGATTGCGCACGACGATCGGCGCTTCGCCGTTGAGCGTCAGCAGCACCTGGGATTCGAGATCGAGCAGGTCGTCGACGCGCTCGCTCATGCGCGGATCGCCGAGCGCACGCAGCGTATCTGCACTGTCGCGAACTGCGCGTCGCCACGCGAATCCGGCGCTCTTGCCGCGCGCGATCGCGCGGCGTGCCGCTGCGACCAGTTCCCAGTCGTCGAGGAACTCCAGGTGCGCCGCGATCACTTCACGCGCGGTGCCGTGCGCGGACGCGGCGATCTGCTCCAGACGCGTGCGAACTTCGGCGCGCGCCCGTTCGAACTCAGCGCTCTCGTGCGCGATGCCTTTGCCCGCTTCCGCGACCTGCACTTCCGCGCCCTTCAGCGGCACTGCGCGTCCAACTGCGAGGCCGCGGCTCGCGATGACGCCGCGCAGTCGGCCGGCTGGCTGAGCTTGCAGGGTCGCAGGTGAAATGGGAGCCGGAGCCTTCGCAGCTGGCGCACTCGCGGTCTTCTCATCGAGCGACAACACCAGCTTCTTCAATTCCGCGACAGCCTTCGCCGCATCGGGACCCGCAGCGGTCAGCGTGATTTCGTCGCCATGCTGCGCTCCCAGAGACATCAGTGCGACCGCACTCTTCGCGTTCGCTTTGCGGTCGCGCAAGGCAATCGAGATCTCGGCGGCAGCGGTCTTCGCGAAGTTCGCGATCAGCGCTGCCGGACGCGCATGGATGCCGTGGTCGTGACCGATGGTCACACGCTCGCTGACTTCCTGGTGCGCAGCCTGATCCGTCTGCGCTCTTGCGCCGCTCGCAACCGGATGCAATTCGAGCAGCGGATCGCCAACGTCGACGCCCTGCCCTACCCGCGCATGCGCGATCGAGAAGCGGTCGCCGTTCGTGATCACGATCGGTGTGATCACGCTTTTCGCGCGCTGCGCGAGCGTATCGAGATCGAAGTTCAGTAACGCGTCGCCTTGCTTCACGCGCGCGCCGGCCGCCACGAGAACCTCGAAACCTGCGCCGTCGAGCGCGACGGTATCGATGCCGACGTGCAGCAGAATCTCCGCACCGTTCGCGGCGCGCAGCGCGATCGCGTGGCGCGCAGCCGCGACCGAAATCACTTCGCCGTCGCACGGAGCATGCAGAACGCCGGCGGTCGGATCGATCGCAACGCCGTCGCCGAGCAGACGCTGGGCGAAGACGGCATCGGGCGTTTCATCGAGCGGGGCGCACCAGCCGCGGAGCGGGGAAACCAGCGTCAGATTCGCCATGCACGCTCCAGCAAGGGACTACTTATTGGCTGCGACGGTCGCAGGATGAGCGTCGCCGCCAGCGACCGCAAGGCCGACCAGCTGCACGGCATCGAGGACCCAGAGCGGATCGACCGTGGCCTGCGTGAACATGAAACACAGGTCGTGCGCACCGGTGCGGCGGGCAATCGTCGCGGGCGGAAGCTCCGTCACTGCGTAGTTCTTCGCCGCAGGCGCGAGCGGCAGCGTGGCAATCTTCTCGCCCTCGCAGCCGTCGATGCGCACTTCCAGCTCACCCGCCGCGGTCTGCGGCTTGCGCAACGGAATCTTCTTCACGTCATCGCCGATCTGGAAGTTGAAGGGCACCTGCCCGACCGAGGCCGCAATCGCGCCGACGTCCGAGAGCTCGGCGCCGCGATAGATCCAGCACGGATTCATGATGTCGACGAGGAACACCGCGCGGTCGCCCTGCACCGGGGCATCGTCCTCGAGCGAGAGCAGGATGTTCCTGCTGCACGACTCGAGCTCGTAGCTGGTGCGATGTCCCGGCTTCGGCGCGACCAAGTCGGGCGCGCGCGCGAAGCCGACTCCGAGCGACTGATAGCGCGCCAGCTGATCCGGCAGACGCGCCGAGAACGATTGCCAGTCGATGCGGGCAGCGGGCGACCAGCCGACCTCCGCGAGCGCGGCTGCGCGTGGGAAGAACATGTATTCGGCGCGATCCTCCGTGCGCACGTGCTCGGTCCACAAGTTCGCCTGCACGCCGAGAATGTGCGCGCGTTGCGCGTCGGTCAGCTCGGCGGGCGCGGGATTGAACCGATAGACGTCTTCCACGCTCACGACCGGCCCGCGACCGGGGCGCGGCCAATCGACGGGACGATTGTCGAGATACAGCGTCGGCGCCGGTGACAGCACCGTGTCGTGATTCGCAGCGGCCGCCGTCACCGCGCCCTGGATGCCGCGCCAGGACATGACGGTGGCGTTCGGCGCCAGCCCGCCTTCGAGAATTTCGTCCCAGCCGATCAACCGCCGGCCGTGCTGGTTCAGGTACTTCTCGATCCGCTGCACGAAGTAGCTCTGCAGCTCGTGCTCATCCTTCACGCCGAGCTCGCGCATCCTGGCCTGCACGCGCGGCGAATCGTGCCACTGATTCTTCACGGCCTCGTCGCCGCCGGTATGAATGTACTCGCTCGGGAACAGCGCCATGACTTCGCCGAGCACGTCTTCGAAGAACGTGAACGTCGACTCCTCGACATTGAACAGGCTCTGATAGATGCCCCAGTCGGCGGGCACGGTCGCAGGCTTGCCCGTGACGCCGAGCTGCGGATACGCGGCAATCGCCGCGCTCGCATGACCCGGCATATCGATCTCGGGCACGATCGTGATGTGGCGAGCCGCCGCGTACGCGACGATTTCGCGGACCTGGTCCTGCGTATAGAAGCCGCCGTACAGCCGCGGCCGCCGCGTCGCCGGATCGATGTCCGCGGCCGCGGCCGGCCCCGCAGGCACGCGCCACGCGCCGACTTCAGTCAGCTTCGGATACTTTTTGATTTCGATGCGCCACGCCTGATCGTCCGTCAGGTGCCACTGCAGGACGTTGAGCTTGTGCAGCGCCATCGTGTCGATGAGCCGCTCGATGAACTGCGGCGACTGGTAGTGACGCGCCGAATCCAGCAGCAGGCCGCGCCAGCGGAAACGCGGCGCATCGTCGATCTTCAGCGCGGGAATGCTCGATGACGTCGCGGCGAGCTGCCACAACGTCACCGCACCGTAGAAAAGGCCGCGAGGGCTCTGCGAGGAAACGACGATTCGCTTGGGGGACACATCTAACGAATACGCCTCTTCCCCGACCTGGGCACCCTCGCGAGCCAGAAGTGAAAAGGAAATCGCGCCGTCGCCGGCTTCGCCTGCAGCCGCTGACAGTGCGATGCCGCGGGTTCGTTGCATCACGTCGACGTAATACTTCGCGACCTGCTCGCCGGGCGACCCGGCGGCGTAGCGCACCGGCGTCGCGACACTCAGCTCGAACGCACCGCGATTCATGACGACCTGCGCCGGCGCGGGAATGACCGAGATCGCGCGCTGCGCCTGCGCTGGCGGCGGCGCTTCCTTCGCGCAGGCAGCGAGCAATGCGCAGGCACCCAACAGCAGCAATGAGCTCACCGGCCGTGTCATATACTTCTGTTCCAATGAGCGCTCCCACTCATCCGCTGCAAGCGCGCGCCGAGGCCCTCAAGACGGTGCTGAAAGGCGATCCGCGCGCGGACTGGGCTTACAACGAGCTCATCGAGCTGCTGTACAAGATGGGACGGCACGGGGATGCGCAGACGCTGGCGCGCGCGGCATTGCGCGTCAATCCGCTCAATGCGCAGGCGCACAACCTGTTCGGGACGATCCTGTCGCAGCTCAACGATCTGCCGCCGGGCGAATGGCACTTTCGACGCGCCATCGAGCTCGGCGGCGAACAGCCGGCGTTCCTCGCGAACCTTGCTTTGAACCTGCTGCAGCAGGGTCGCGCCGATGAGGCCGAGACTGGCTTTGCGCGCGCGCACTCGCTCGCGCCTGGCGACTTTCGCACGCTGGCACACTGGTCCAAGCTGCGAGAAGTGCGTGGCGATCACGCTGGAGCCTGGGATCTGCTGGAACGCGCCGATCGCGCCGCGGGCGGCAACAGCGTCAACCTGCTGCGCGCGAATCACCTGGGGCGCATCGGCAAAGTTGCTGAAGCGCTGGCGATCCTCGACGCGGCGCCGGCGCTCAATGGCGACGCCCGGCTCGAACGAGGCCGGCTGCTCGATCGACTCGGTCGTTACGACGAAGCGTGGCGCGATCTCGCCGAAGGCAAACGCCTGCTGGCGGCCGAGGCCGGCGGGCTCACGTACAACGCGCAGGCCGTGGAAGCATTCTTCGCGCGGCTGAAGCACTTCTTCGTCCGCGCCAACGTCGCGCTGCTGCCGCGGGCGCCACTGCGCACCGAAGTGCCGCAACCGATCTTCATCATGGGCTTTCCGCGCTCGGGCACCACGCTCATCGAGCAAGTGCTCGCGAGTCATTCGGCCGTGCGTCCAGGCGGCGAGCTGTCCTTCATCACCGAGCTGCGACAGTTCTCGATGCAGCAGTTCGCGGGACCGGAGCCGTTTCCCGAGAATCTCGCGCGCACCTGGACGGCCGACAATCGCTGGGCCGCGACGCTGTTCCGCGATTACTACTTCGCGCGTGCCGCGCAATACGGACTGCTCGAGCCCGGCAAGCGCTATTTCACCGACAAGATGCCGTTCAACGAAATCTGGCTGCCGCTGGTGCGGATGGCATTTCCGCAGGCGAAGATCGTCAGGGTGCTGCGCCAGCCGCTCGACGTGTGCGTCTCCATGCTCGCCAACAACATGACGCACGGGTTCAACTGCGGCTATCGGATCGAGGACATCGTGCATCATCTGTTGGCGGTATCCGATCTGGACGAGCATTACGCGCGCGAGCTGGCGTTCGACCAGCTGCAGCTGCAGTACGAGCGCTTCATCGCCGATCAGCGCGGCGAGACCGTCCGGCTGCTCGCCCATCTCGGCCTGGACCTGGAGCCGGCGTGTCTCACCTTCCATGAGAACCCGCGCTACGCGCCGACGCCGAGCTATGCGCAGGTGACGCAGCAGCTCAACGACCGGTCCATCGGACGCCACCGGCATTACGCCCGCCAGCTGCAGCCGTTCCAGTCGCAGCTGGAACGGCTGGTGGCGACGCGGGGCTATTGAAACCCCGCGTCCCGCGCCCTGCTCAGAACTTCAGGCGCACGCCGGCGTAGTACACGCGACCGTTGTCGTAGATCGCGCGCGGCCGCAGCTCGGTGCCGGCGAACTGCTCCGTCTTCTCGTTCGTCAGGTTGAGACCGTCGAGTGTCAGCGCGACGCTCGGCAGCACGTTCCAGACCAGCGACGCGTCGACCGATGCCAGCGCCTTCTGATTGAGCGGCGTGGAGCGATCGAAGGTCACGAACCAGTCCGAGCGGTACGTGTACGCGAGCCGGGCGCTGACGCGGTCGTTCTCGTAGTAGCCGGCGACGTTGTACGTACGTCTCGAGTTGCCCGGCAGCGGATCGCCGCTGTCGGTGCTGCCGTCGGAATAGGTGAAGTTGCCGGTCGCACCGAAGCCGCCCCAGATGGGCTGCGTCACGGTGAACTCGAGGCCCTTCACTTCGCCGCCGCCGCCGTTGGTGCGCCGGTTGATCGAGAACGGACAATTGAACAGGTTCGTGCCCGCCGGCGTGCAGTCCAGGGACGGCGAAGTCGCGGACTGAACGTCGAAGAACTCGATGCCGGGCTCGTCGGTGATGAAGGACTTGATGTCCTTGTAGTACAGCGCCAGCGCCACGACCGCGTCCTGGCTCGAATACCACTCGAGCGAAATGTCCCACTGATTCGCGCGATACGGGTCGAGGTTCGGATTACCGCCGGTGCCCGTGAGGGCGCCGGGATTCAGGCTGACGCGCGGTGCGACGTCGGTGTAGTCCGGTCGCGCCATCACTCGCGCCATTGCCGTCCGCAACACCAGCGTGTCGCTCAGATCGAACGCGAAGTTCGCCGAGGGCAGCCAGTCGTTGTACGTGCGATCGACGCTGAGCGGCGTAAAGCAGCCGAACGGATTGGGCGTGCAGCCGACGCCGTTGATCTCATTGCCGCGCGAGGTCAGGTCGGTCGACACGTAGCGCACGCCGATGTTGCCGCGCCACTTGTCGCCGCTCAGGTTGCCCATGAAGTAGCCGGCGGTCGCGTTCTCCGACACGGAGAAGCTCTGCTGCGGGTAGTACACGCGCGGCGCCGTCAGGTTGGCGAACAGGATCCGGTTCACCGCGCTCTTGTTGATCTGCCAATAGGCATCCAGCGTGCCCGGCGCGGAGATGTCGTCCAGGAAGTCGCCGGGGGTCGGGCCGCCCGCGAAATCCGAGGCCGGCAGGCCGTTGATCGGCACGTGGAAGCCGCCGTACGTGGTGCCGTTGAAGCGCAGGTCGCGGTCGTGATCCGTGCGCTTGACGCCGAACTTGATCGCGTTGAACGGACCCGCCTCGATGTCGTGGGTCGCGTCCACGTACGCGTACTTCTCCTCGTCGTCGTTCAGGATCTGGTGGAGCGAGGAGAAGATGAACTGCATGTCGTTCGGATCGGTCGGGTCGATGCTGAAGTTGACCTGCGGCGACTTGCCGCGCAGATCGTAGGTGAACGTGCCCGGCGCGCCGAACTCGACGAACGGCTGGGCGTCGGTGTTGCCTTCGGCGTCCGTGTAACCGACCTTGGCGTGCACGCTCCAGCCGTCGGCCGGCCGGAAGTTGAAGTCGACGTCGATCGAGCGCGTCTCCGCCGAAGCGAAGCGGTTGATCGCGTCGTACACCACCGCGAAGTCCTGCGTGCCGTTGTTCAGCGAGGAGATGGTGCCGGCGACCGCCGTGCCGCCCTCCACCGTCGCATTGGTCAGCGTGCCGCCGTTATTGATGGCGCGCGAGCCCCACGCGAGGAAGTTCTCGTTGGTGTTGTCGCCGTCGAACTTGGAGTAGAGACCCTCGACCGTGACGTCGAAGTTGTCGGCGGCCGCCCATTGCACGGCGAAGTTCGCGCCCTTGCGCACGCGCTCTTGCGTGAACAGCGCGGAGCCGATCAGGCCGGGGACGAGCACGTCCTCGCCGCCGACGTTGCGCGTGTCGTAGGTCAGCGTCTCGACGCCGTCGCGGCGGATGTTCCGCTTCTGGTAGATCGCGGCGATCATCGCGCCGAAGTTGCCCTCGCTGTTCTTCCAGTTGAACAGGCCCGAGAACTGCGGATCGTACTTGTCCGCGAGGTCCGTATAAGCCATCTGCGCGGACAGGTACGTCTGCATCGACTCCATCTCGAGCGGCTTGCGCGTGATAACGTCGATGGTGCCGCCGATGCCGCCTTCCTCGAAGTCCGCCTGCGGCGACTTGTAGACCTTGACCTGGCCGATCACGTCGGCGGGCAGCATCAGGTAATTGAAGCTGCGCGTGGTATTGAGCTGATCGAGGATGAACCAGTCGGCCGTCGCGAGGCTGTGGCCGTTGAGCAGCGTGCGGGTCAGCGACGCCGACAGGCCGCGCAGATTGACGCGCTCGCCTTCGCCGAAATCGCGGCTGATCACGATGCCGGGCACGCGCTGCAGCGCCTCGGCGAGATTCTTGTCCGGGAACTTGCCGACGTCCTCGGCATTCAGCGCGTCGACTACGCCGACCGCTTCGCGCTTGGTCTCCAGGGATTCGCGCAGACTGCCGCGAATGCCGGTCACCACGACCTCTTCGATCTGGCCCGAGTTCGTCGATTGGGCCGCGAGAGCCGGCGCTGCGGTGCCGGACAAGGCCAGTGTGATCGCCGCGGCAAGCAGGTTTGATCCGTGGGTCGATCTGCGTGTGCTCATAAGCCCCATACCCCTTGTGCTTTGTGATGATCAGACCAATATGGGGCCAATATAGTACCAGTCGAATGAAAAAGCCAAGCCTGTTGCATACCATTTCTTTGCGAATCGGTTTTTTCCAACTGAAATAATCGATTAACGCATACAAAGTTCTCTTCATGGCCTGCATTGGTATTGCATTGGTAATATGACGGTGGCATCGTGAGCGCCAACTCCCACGTCCGCACTGGCGCGGACGAAGCGCATTCGAGGAGAGCAGGTTTGGCAACTTTGTCCCAGTATTTACGGCCTCTCGACGAAGAGCACACCCTGCCGCTGTATCAGCAACTCCAGCGCCGCCTGCGCGACGCCATCGAAAATCGCATCCTCGGCCCCGACGACGCGCTGCCTCCGGAACGCGATCTCGCCGAAGAGCTCTCCGTGTCGCGCATCACCGTGCGCAAAGCGATCGATGGGCTGGTCGAAGAAGGCCTGCTGGTGCGTCGCCAGGGCTCCGGCACTTTCGTCAGCAATCGCGTCGAGAAAAATTTCTCGAAACTGACTTCGTTCTCCGAAGACATGCGCGCGCGCGGCCGCAAACCGCGCAGCGTGTGGCTGAATCGCGCGCCCGGCACCGTGACGCCCGAAGAATCGCTGCCGCTGCGCTCGAGTCCCGGCACGCCGGTGTATCGCTTCAACCGTATTCGTTACGCGGACGACGTGCCGATGGCGCTCGAATACGCGACCGTGCTCGCGTTCTGCCTGCCGTCGATCGAAGCGGTCGAATCTTCGTTGTACGAAGCGCTCGAGCGCACTGGCAATCGCCCGGTCCGCGCGCTGCAGCGCCTGCGCGCAGTGCTGTTCACGGCCGAGCAGGCGAAGTTGCTGAAGGCGAAGGAAGCGGACGCGGGTCTGCTGGTGGAGCGGCTCGGCTTTCTCAAGGACGGACGCGCGGTGGAGTTCTCGCAATCGTATTACCGCGGCGATATCTACGACTTCGTCGCGGAGCTCAGCGCAAGCACATGAGCCTGTCGAGCCGAATGTATCGCGAGGCCGCGCAAGCGCCCGAAGTCGTACGCGAGCAGCTGCAGACGAATGCGGCCGGCGTCGCGCGCATCGGTGCGTTGCTGCGGGACATGAAGCCGCATGCCGTCGTAACTTGCGCTCGCGGCAGCTCGGACAACGCTGCCACGTTCGCGAAATATCTGATCGAGTCGCACGCGAAGGTACTCACCTCCTCCGCCGCGCCGTCGCTGAGCTCGTTGTACGAAGCGCAGCCGGATCTGCGCGGCGTCGTGTTCATCGCGATCTCGCAGTCGGGCAAGAGCCCCGACCTGCTCGCCTCGACTGAAGCTGCGAAGCGCGGCGGCGCGCTCGTGATCGCGCTGTGCAACGTGACGGATTCGCCGCTCGCAGCGATGGCGGATCATCTCGTGCCGCTGTGTGCGGGCGTCGAGATGAGCGTCGCGGCGACCAAGTCGTACATCACGTCGCTGACGGCTGTCGTGCACCTGGTCGCGAGCTGGACCGCGGATCAGGCGCTGCTCGAAGCGCTCCAGCGTTGTCCCCGGCAGCTCGAACACGCGTGGATGCTCGACTGGAACCGCGCGGTGCCGGCGCTGACGAACGCAGCGAATCTGTATGTCGTCGGCCGTGGCTTCGGCCTCGGAGTCGCGCAGGAAGTCGCGCTCAAGCTGAAGGAGACGTGCGGGCTGCACGCCGAAGCATTCAGTGCGGCGGAGGTGAAGCACGGACCGATGGCGCTGGTGAAGCTCGGCTTCCCCGTGCTCATGCTGTCGCAGAACGACGAGAGCCGCGCCGGCATCCAGGAGCTCGCGAAAGACTTCGTCCTGCGCGGCGCCGAGGTGCTGGCCGCGGGCATCGATGTCGAGCGCGCGCTGCCGTTGCCGACGATTGCGGCGCATCCGGCGATCGAGCCGATCCTGATGATCGAGAGCTTTTATCGCATGGCCACCGCGCTGGCGTTCGCGCGCGGCTTCAACCCCGACAAACCGCCGCATCTGAACAAGGTAACCGAGACGCTGTGATGAGCCTGGCGCTGACCAATGGCCGCGTGCTGACCGATACGGGCTTCGAAGAAGGCCGCGTAGTCGTGCTCAAAGGCGGGCGCATCCAGGCAATTCTCACGCAGGAGCAGTGGCAGACCGCGCGCACGCCGCAGCACAGCGTCTACGATCTCAAGGGCAACCGGCTCGTGCCCGGTTTCGTCGACACGCAGGTCAACGGCGGCGGCGGCGTGCTGTTCAACGACGATCCGAGCGTCGACTCGATCGTCGAGATCGGCCGTGCGCATCGCCGCTTCGGCACGACCGGCTTTCTGCCGACGCTCATCAGTGACGATCTCGACGTCGTGATGAAAGCCGTGCGCGCGGTGCAGACTGCGATGGAGATCGGCGTGCCGGGCGTGCTCGGCATCCACATCGAAGGGCCGTTCCTCAACGAGGAGCGCAAGGGCGTGCACGACGTCACCAAGCTGCGCTGGCTCGACGAAGACGCGCTCGGGTTGCTGACGGCGCTCGATGGCGGGCGCACGCTGGTCACGCTCGCGCCGGAGCGCACCAGCCCGCAGATCATCCGCAAGCTCGCCGATGCCGGCGTCATCGTGTCCGCGGGCCACACCAACGGCACGTACGAGGAAATCAAGGACGCGCTGTCGCAGGGACTCACCGGCTTCACGCACCTGTTCAACGCGATGTCGCAGTTGACGGGGCGCGAGCCCGGCGCTGTGGGCGCAGCGCTCGACGACGCGGACAGCTGGTGCGGCATCATCGTCGACGGTCATCACGTCGATCCGGTCGTACTGCGCATCGCGTTGCGCAGCAAGCGGCCGGATCGGTTCATGCTGGTGACGGACGCGATGCCGAGCGTCGGCGCGCCACACAAGTCGTTCAAGCTGCAGGGGCGGCAGATCTCCGTCGCGGACAACAAGGTGCTCGACGAGCACGGCCGTCTCGCGGGCTCCGACATCGACATGGCGAGCGCCGTGCGCAACGCGGTCTCGATGCTCGGCGTCGAGCTCGAGCAGAGCCTGCGCATGGCGAGCCTGTACCCGGCGGAGTTCCTGCGGCTCGGCCACGAGCTCGGCCGCGTCGCGCCCGGGTTGCGCGCGAATCTGGCGTTGCTGGACAGCAAGCTGGATGTGGTGGAGACCTGGATCGACGGGCGCGGATCGGCGCCGGGTTGACCGACTAAGCGCATTTCGGCAAGGTCGGCGAGCCATGACTACCCGACCTTCCTATGACCTCCTCGTGATCGGCGCCGGCTCCGGCGGTGTACGGGCTGCACGCGTTGCGGCCGGCTACGGCGCACGCGTTGCGATCGTCGAAGAGCATCGCATCGGCGGCACCTGCGTGATCCGCGGCTGCGTGCCGAAGAAGCTGCTCGTCTACGGCGCGCACTTCGCCGAAGACCTGGAAGATGCGCGGCGCTTCGGCTGGCAACTCTCGGATGCGCAGTTCGACTGGGCAACGCTGCGCGACAACGTGCTGGCCGAAGTCACGCGCCTTAGCGGCCTCTACCAGCAGACGCTGCAGACCCACAACGTCGAAATCCTCAGCGGCCACGCCGCCATCACCGGACCGAACACGGCGCGAATCGCCGAACGCGAGGTCGAGGCGAAGGTCATCCTGATCGCAACCGGCGCGCGGCCGCAGACGCTCGCGGTGCCCGGCATCGAGCACGCGATCACGTCGAACGAGGCGTTTCATCTCGAGAAACTGCCGCCGCGCATCGTCATCGCCGGCGGCGGCTACATTGCGAACGAGTTCGCGGGCATCTTCAACGAGCTCGGCTCCAAGGTGACGCTGATCAATCGCTCCGACCGCATCCTGCGCAGCTACGACGCGCAGATCAGCGACCGGCTGTTGCAGATCTCGACGAGCAAGGGCCTGCAGTTCGTGTTCAACGCGACACTGCAGCGCGTCGAGCGGCGCGCGGACGGCGTGCTGGTCGTGCATCTCGCCGACACGAGCCTGGAATGCGAAGCGTTCATGTGCGCGACGGGGCGCATTCCGAACACAGACGGGCTCGGACTGGCCAGCGCCGGCGTCGAGTTGGAGGCGTCCGGCGCCGTGCGTGTCGACGAATACAGCCGTTCGACTTGCCCGTCGATTTACGCCGTGGGCGACGTCACCAACCGCGTGCAGCTGACGCCGGTCGCGATCCGCGAAGGCCAGGCGTTCGCGGAAACCGTGTTCGGCAAGAATCCGAGCAAGGTCGACTACGGCTGCATTCCCTCCGCGGTCTTCAGTCATCCGCCGCTGGCCGGAGTCGGTCTCACCGAAGCACAGGCGCGCACCCAGCTCGGCTCGGTGAAGATCTACACGTCGGACTTCCGGCCGATGAAGAACGTGCTGGCGAATCGCAATGAGCGCGCGCTGTTCAAGCTGGTCGTCGACGACACCACCGATCGCATCGTCGGCGCGCACATGATCGGCCCCGATGCACCGGAGATCCTGCAGGTGCTGGCCGTGGCGGTGAAGGCGCGCTTGCGCAAATCGCAACTGGACGAATGCGTGGCGATCCATCCGACCATGGCGGAAGAGCTCGTGCTGATGAAGTAGCGGCACTTCGAGCGCAAGGAACGGGGTGTCCGATCGTGTCGGACCGGCCAATATCGAGGCCGATTCGTGACAGGCCCCGTCAGGTTTTCCCACTACGATCGCCGCCATGCACACGCGCCTCACTGCCGCTCTCTTCATCGCACTGGTTGCCGGCACTGCCACGGCCAACGAAGTGGACCGCCAATCGCTCGACGATGCGTGGTGGACCGGGCCGATCGTCGCGGCCGGCGCCGCGACCTTGCCGCAGGGTCACATGCTGATCGAGCCGTACGTGTACGACGCAATCACGCGCGGGCGCTACGACAGCAACGGCAACTACCGCAGCACCGACACCGCCCACAGCTTCGGCTCGCTCACGTACATGCTCTACGGAGTGACGGACTCATTCACGGCCGGCGTGATCCCGACGTTCGGCTTCAACGACCTCAGCAACGGCGAAGACAGTTCCGGTATCGGCGTCGGCGACGTGACTCTCCAGGCGCAATGGCGTCTCTCGCAGTTTCGCGAAAGCGGACACGTGCCGACTTCGTCGCTGGTGTTGCAACAGACGCTGCCGACCGGCAAGTACGATCGACTCGGCACACGGCCGAGCGACGGCATCGGCGCCGGTGCACATACGACGTCGCTCGCGGTGCACTCTCAGTATTACTTCTGGATGCCGAACGGACGCATTCTGCGCACGCGACTCAACATTGCGTATGCGATGTCGGACAGCGTCGACGTCGCGGACACCAGCGTCTACGGCACGAGGCAGGGATTTCGCGGTCACGCCGATCCGGGCGATACGTTCAGCATCTACTCCGCGTGGGAGTACAGCGCGACGCGCAACTGGGTGCTGGCACTCGACGTGTTCTATCAGCACGACGACAGCACGCGGATCCGCGGCGAGCAGGACGGCGCGCAATTCGCAGCCGAGTCGGGCCCGGCGTGGCGGCTCGGCCTCGCGCCCGCCCTCGAGTACAACTTCAACAGCCGTGTAGGCGTGATCTTCGGCGCGCGCTGGTTCGCGGCCGGGAAAAACACCGGCGCGAGCGTCACCCCGGTTACCGCCATCAACATGGTGTTCTGAGGTGGCACAATGCGCTCGTGACGAACGCGCGCGGCTTCATTCTGCAGGCGAGCTACCGGGTTTCGACCCGGCGTGACGGCGCACGCGTCCCCGTCGTCCATTTGTACGGCCGCCTCGACGATGGCGGCACGTTCCTCGTCCGCGACGACCGCCAGCACGCGCACTTCTACATCCGCACAGCCGACGCGGAACGTGCGCGTGCGCTGCGTATTCCGCCGGCGCAGCCCATCGACAGCCGTACGTTCACGGGCGATCAGGTCGCGCGAGTCGAAGTAGAAGTCCCCTCGGACGTGCCGGCAATTCGCGATCGTCTGCATGGCGCGGGCATCGATACGTTCGAAGCGGACGTGCGCTTCGCGGTGCGCTATCTGATCGAGCGCGATATCAAAGGCGGTTGCGACATCGAAGGCGAGGCCACTGCGGGCAAAGGCGTCACGTGGATTTTCGACAATCCGGTGCTGCGCCCCGCCGACGTGACCGTCGAGCCGCGAGTCCTGTCGTTCGACATCGAGACGGACTCGAAAGGCGAGCGCCTGCTGGCGATCTCGCTGTACGCGCCGGGGCTCGACGAAGTGTTGATCGTCGACGGGGGTTCGCGGCCCATGCCCGAGAAGGCGACGCGCTGCGCGAACGAGTACGCAGCGCTCGATGCGTTCTGCGCCCGCGTCCGCGAGAACGACTGCGACGTCCTGACAGGCTGGAACACGATCGACTTCGATCTCACGGTGCTGCAGAAGATCGCGCTGCGGTTGCGACATCCGCTGGAGCTCGGCCGCGACTCGACGCCGATGCGGCTGCGCAAGCCGGAAGGCTATTTCGGCAGCGGCCAGGCCTCGATCGCCGGGCGGCTCGTGCTCGACGGCATCGACCTGCTGCGCGGCGCGTTCATCCGCATGGACGACTACTCGCTCGACGCGGTGTCACGCGAGGTGCTCGGCGAAGGCAAAGCCGTTTCCGGCGACGTGCGCGACCGGATCGGCGAGATCATTCACAACTACCGCCACGACCTGCCCGCGTTTGCGCTGTATGCGCGCACCGATGCGCGGCTCGCCTACCAGATCGTGGAGAAACTCGACGTTGTGCGGCTGGCGTTCGCGCGCAGCAAGCTCACGGGCATGACGCCGGATCGCGTGGCCGCGAGCATCGCATCCTTCGACTTCCTATATCTGAGCGAGCTGGAGAAGCTGAAGATCGTTGCGCCGAGCGTGCGCTCCAGCGACTCGCGTGTGCATGCGGCCCAGCAAGGCGGGCACGTGCTCGAGCCGCTGACCGGCATGCACCGCAACGTCTGGGTGTTCGACTTCAAGAGCCTGTACCCGAGTCTCATCCGCACGTTCAACATCGATCCGCTGTCGTACGTCGCGGAGCCGATGGCTGGCGGCGATCTGATCCAGACGCCGGGCGGCGGCGCTTTCCGCCGCTCGTCAGCGATACTGCCCCGCATGCTCGACGAGTTGTTTCCGCGGCGCGAGGCCGCGAAGCGCGCAGGCGACGGTGTGGCGGGTCACGCGATCAAGATCCTCATGAACTCTTTCTACGGCGTGCTCGGCACGCCTGCGTGCCGCTTCTACAATCCGGCGCTGGCGAATGCGATCACGGGCATGGGCAAGGAGATGTTGTTGTGGTCGAAGAGCTGGTTCGAGGCAGCCGGCTTCGTCGTGCTCTACGGCGATACCGACAGTCTGTTCGTGCACTCCGGCTCCGACGATGCGGAAAGTGCAGCAGCACGCGGGCCCGAGCTGGCTGCGTCGCTCACGCAGGAGCTTGCGGCGTACATCGAGGAGCGCTGGCGCGTGCCCAGCAAGCTCGAGCTGAAGTTCGAGAAGCTGTACCTGAAGTTATTTCTGCCGCGCGCACGGCATAGCACTCGCGGCGCAAGCAAACGATACGCCGGCCTGCGGCACGGCTCGTCCGTGGACGCAGTCGAGTTCGTCGGCATGGAAGTCGTGCGGCGCGACTGGACCGCGCTCGCCAAACAAGTGCAGCGCGAGTTGTATCAGCGCCTGTTCACGGATCAGTCGGTCGACGTCTATCTCGCCGAAATCGTGCGGCGCGTGCGCGGCGGCGAGCTCGATGCCGAGCTCGTCTATCGCAAGAACCTGCGCAAGGATGCGGAGGAATACACGGCGACGACTCCGCCGCACGTTGCTGCGGCCCGCAAGTCGACGCAGGCCTCAGGACGACTCGTCAGCTACGTCATCACGACCGCGGGTCCCGAGCCCGTCGACAACGTCGAGCATCCGCTCGATCGCGAGCACTACGTGGAGAAGCAGGTGCGCCCGGTCGCGGAGCCGGTGCTGGAAACGCTCGGACTGGGTTTCGAGCAGGTCATCGGCGACAGCCGCCAGTTCGACATGTTTGGCTGAGAGAAGATGTCAGGCTTTAGCCTGACTTCCGGGACCACACCTCGCGATGGGTTCCCGCCGCACCGCCTTCCATCCGCAGCTCCAGACTCGCACTCAGCCGCTGACCGAGTGCAGTCAGCGCCTGGCTCATGCCGGTGGCGTTAGCGGGCGATTGCAGCCACGCATCCTCGCCCTCGATATCGAACGCGAGCAGCCAGCGCACGTCACCCGACTCCGCCACGAATTCGCGAATCGCACGCAGGCGTTCCACTGCAACGCTCCACGTCGCGCCTTCCGCGCCGAACCAGGAAAGCTGGCGTCCGTCGAAGACGATGGATGAGGCATGGCAGACGACCATGCCGCGGAATCTACTTCTTCTTGTCTTCCTTCGCCACGCCTTGCGTCACTTCCGCCATCGTGTTGACGGGCGCGTTGAAGAACGTCGCGCGCATCCGGCCCTTGCCGTCGATGAGGAAGACCTGCGAGTTGTGCTCGACGGAATAATCGCCGGGCTTCTGCCCCGGCGTCTTGTAGAACGTGGCACTGAATCCGGCCGCAATGTTGTGGATCTGCGTCGGCGCTCCGGTCAGCCCGGTGAAGCTCGCTGACAGCGGCTTGAGCCACGCCTTCATCGCGTCCGGCGTGTCGCGCTCGCCGTCCACGCTGATGATCACGATGCGCGTCTTGCCGAGCTCGGCGCGATGCTCGCGATCGAGCTGACGCAGCTGCGTCAGCGCCGTCGGACACGCTGTCGTGCAGTGAGAGAAACCAAAGAAGATCAGCACCGGCGCGCCGCGGAAATCGGCGAGCTTCACGACCTTGCCGTCCTGGTCGGTGAGCTGGAAGTCCGCGATGGCGCGCGGCGGCTCGGCGAAGAGCGTGCGCTCCGTCGGCGCCGCAGAAGCGGCGACGCCGGTCAGCAACGCCAGCAGGGTCCCTGCGAGGCTAATTGCTGAACAGCGCTTCACGCGGAATTGCCCCGTAAGTCGTCGTGGCCGGCAGGCGCCACTGCAGTTTCGCGACGGCGCCGCCGGTTCTCTCGTAGTACTCCATCTTGATCGTGTAACGCGTGTTGGCCGCAAGCGTGATCGAGCTGCTGGTGTTGGTCGTCGGTGCATGATCCGACCAGTTGTTGATCACGAGCGCGCCGTTCACCCAGACACGGATGCCGTCGTCGGTGATCGTGCGGAAGAAGTAGGCGCCCGTGGCCGAGGTTTTCACTGTGCCCGTCCAGCGCACCGAGAAGTTATCCTTCGGGATGCCTGTGCCCGGCGAGCTGGTGCCCCAGTCGAAGTTGACGGTTTCGGTGCGCGTCAGCGCCGGACTGCCGCTGAGCGTGCGGTTCGCGAAGTATTCTCCACGCAGGCCGCTGCCCGTTGCCAGCGGCGGGACCGGAGCAGAGGCCTCTTCGCTGCCGATCTCCCTGACATACGCACTGACTGCGTTGACGTCGGCAGTGCTCAGCGTGATGTTCGTGTGCGCGCGGACTGCGTCGGCCAGCGTCGCCGCCGAGCCGTCGTGCAGATACGGAGCCGTCGCCCAAACATCACGCAGCGTCGGTGGATCGATGCCGGCCAGCGTACCGCCGAGACGCTTGCCGCTGCCGGGCTGCTTGATCGTGCCGACGTCGTTCAGCGTCGCTGCGCCGCTCGCGGTGAAGCTCGTGCCCGCGTGGCATGAGCCGCAGCCCGCGTTCTGGAACACGGTGCGTCCCTGCGTGGCTGTTGCCGACAGGGAGCCGTCCGCATTGCGATACGGGCTTTGCGCGAAGGTCGTGAGCGATGCGAGGTACGCCGCAAGCGCATCGAGATCGGCGCTCACGCCCGCCTTGGCCGTGCCCAGCGGCGCCGTGCGCGTCGCAAACGCTGAGTCGCTCATCAGTCCGGTGCCGCCGGCCAGCGAGCGAATCTGCCCCTCGAAGTCCTGCACTTCGTCGAAGTTCGCGCTCCAGTGCAGGAAGCCTTGTGACATGCCGCCGCGGCCTGCGAGCGTGATGGTATTGCGCAGACCTTCACCCATGCCCGTCAGGTCCCACACGCGGCCGTCGCTACCGCCGTCGTTGTGGCAGCTCGCACAGCTCATGTAGCGATCGCGCGCCAGGCGCGTATCGCGCGCGTCGTAGAAGAACTGCTTGCCCTTGAGGACGGTCGCGGTGAGCTTCTCGGTCGCGACGGCATTGAGTGTCGCCAGCGCCGGCACACTGGTCGTGCCGTTCTTCAACAGCGGCTGCAGATCGAACACGCCGACCGTGCGATCCATGAAGTTGTTGACGAACAGCTTCGAGCCGTCCGGCGCCACGGTCAGTCCCTGCGGCGCCCGACCGACGTCGAACCGGAAGACCTCCCAGCCGCCATGTGCGTCGACCACTGCCACCTCGCGGCTGGTCTCGAGTGCGACGAACATGTAGACGCCGAGCGGGTCGTAGGCGATCGCGCTGGCGAGTCCGGCGTTGTCGTGGTCGATGCGCGCCGCCAGATCTTCGACGCCTGCGGCCATGTCGATGCGGGAACTGATGGCGCGCACCGTATTCTGGAAGTCGATATTGAGTCCGTCGCGCAACGTGCCGCGCGCTACATTGTCCTGCTTCGAGGGCACCCACGCCTGTGTGCCATCCGGCGAGATCACGGCCGGTCCGAGATAATTCGGAATGCCGCGGCCCTGCGTTTCGGTGTCCGGAAGATCGCTATGCGCGAGCGCGATC
Source organism: Steroidobacteraceae bacterium (assembly GCA_035277305.1). GTDB lineage: Bacteria > Pseudomonadota > Gammaproteobacteria > Steroidobacterales > Steroidobacteraceae > Steroidobacter. Next base: position 39,166 of record DATEKT010000182.1, read on the forward strand.
GTACGGACGACAGTGAGCGGACTCGCCGAGAGTGCCACGACCTCGGCCGCACCGAGACCGGTCTGCACGCCCGCTGTGCCTTCACCTGGCACGGGTGGCGTGACGAAACGGGAGACGTAGACGGACTGGCCGTCAGCGCTCATGGACAGATTTCGCGGATTCGCGCCGACGTTGACCGTGCCGAGGACAGCGCCACTGACAGGATCGAGTTTCAACACCGCGCCCGTTGCCCCACACGCGACGAACGCCGCAGTCCCGGCCGGGTCGAAGATCAGACCATAGGGCTGCGAAGCGCGCGGCAGCGCCAGCGTCTGTACGACGCTGAGCGTGCCCGGATCGATGAGGCTGATCGAGGCCCCCTGCCGGTTCGTAACCCAGATCCTGCCGTTCGGGGCGACCGCAACGCTGCGCGGCGCGGCGCCGACAGCGATTTCGCCGATCTTCGCATGGGTCACGGAGTTGAAGACGCTCGCCGTATCGTTGTCCTGATTCACAACCCAGACGCGATCGCCGGCAGCGCGCGATTCCCAGGCGATGCTCCCTGAAGCCGCCGGACGGTTCGTAGTGAGCGGTAGATGCACCGCTTGCACGAATGTCTGCGACACAGGCACACCGCGGTCGTCGATGGCGGTGACCGTGACGTAGTACACGCCCGGGCGCGCGAACGTGTGGCTCACGCTGGTCTGCGTCGACCAAGCGGTCACCGGCGTACCGTCATCGAAGTCCCACTGGACGCGGGCATTCAGCCCGTTGCTGATGTTCGCCGTATAGTTTGCCGCGCCGCCGAGAAGCAATGGTGCAGGCAGCGCAGCGGGCTGCACCTGGAGCGGCGAAGGATCGGCGATCGTCCACACGAATGACTGCGTCGCCGAGTTGATGCCGTCGCTCGCAGCGACGACGACGTTGAAGTTGCCGCTGACGGTCGGCGTGCCATTGATAGCGCCTGTCACCGCGTTGAGGGTCAGGCCCGGCGGCAGGCCGCTCGCGCCGTAGCCGAGTTCGTCGCCGTTCGGATCGCTAGCAGCGAGCTGCAGTCCGGTGGCAATCCCCACGGTCCCCGACCGGTTGCCCGGGTTCGTGAGCACCGGCGTGATCGCCGGGTTCCAGTTCGACGCGACATCGACCTTGACGATGCGTGCGGTCGAGGGCACGCCGCTCTCGTTCAACGCAAAGAGCAGCCAGAAGCCCGGAGGCGCATCTGCCGCCTTGGTCGGCGCTTGCACGCGCAGACGCGTGCCGTCGCGCACGAACGTCAGCTCGACGAAGCGCTGCTCCATGTTCCAGCTATGCGTCACCGACGCTGACTTGACCATCGTGACGCGGCTGATGTCGGCCGCATCGGTGAAATCGACGAAGAACGTTTCGCCGATGGCGATCGAGGTCGGCGCCGACGTCAGCCGCGGCTGCACCGCGCGCGCACCGGTGGAGTCGTACAGATACGGTGGCAGGAACACTTCCATGTTCATGTTGGCCATCGGGCCGGGGGCGCCGCCGCCGCCGACCAGCACGCGTCCATCGGGCAGGAGCAACGACATCGAGTGATACAAGCGCGGGCGCTGACCGTCCGGTCCGCGCGTCCAGATGCCCGTCGTCGGATCCCAGATTTCGGCAGAGTTGTTGACGCCGGTCAGCTGGTTGTTGACTTGGCTGCCGCCGGTCGCCAGCACTTTGCCATTCGGCAGGACCGTGGAGTTCACCAGCCGACGCTGCGACGACATAGTGCCCGTCGGCGTCACGGTCGGCGTACCCGAGGTGATGTCGATGACGATTGCGCCGGCTGAATTGCCGCCGAACTGCAGGATGCGGCCGGGGCGGAACATCGCCGCGCTCGCATCGCTTGCACGATACTGACTGGCGAACTGCGCACCGAGGGAGATCGTGCCGGTGCCGGTCGGATTGACGTAGTACATCCGCCCGTTGCTGTCGTAACCGAACACGCGGCCGTCCGGCGCAATGAAATTGCGCGGATACATGAAATCGAGCGTACTGGTGTCGGTAGTGCTCAGGAGGCGGAAGGTGCCGTCGGACTGGCGCACTTCCGGACGATCGGTGCCGCTCGATCCGCCCTGGACGTACACCTCGCCGTTCAGCAGCACGGTTGAGCCGGAGTACCACCGCGCGCGGTTCATATTGTTACCGCGGGCGAGCACGTTACTCGACAGGGTCATCAGGTTGCTGTTGTTGTTGCCGGTGTTCGTCGTGCCAGTGCCGGTCCAGTTGTCGCCGCCCGCCAGGAAAACCTGCCCGCCCCCCGGCAGTACCACCTGCGAGCCGCAGAAGATATCGGTGCTGGTCACGTTGTCGAGCGTGAGGTGGCCCCCGGTCAGTCCGGCGTTGATGTCCCAGATGTCGTAGATGAAGTAGCCGGTCTGGCGCGCTATGCCGTCAGTACCGTAGGTCATGATGCGCATGTCCGGCGTCAGCACGGAGTGCACCGGAATCAAGGGCCAGCTATAGAGCTGGGGATCCCACGCTCCGACGGCGTTGTTGGCACGGACAATGGGACTGGTCAGCAATGCGAGCGCGGCGCACAAGAGTGAGCCGGTCGCGCAGCGGAAAGGAACTGCCACGTGAAACCCCAGTGTTTGTTATGTCCGGCCCCAGTGCCGGGGGACTGCTTTGCAGCCCACTGAGGTAGCAGCAAGCTATGTGCCAGCCCCGCAAATGGGTCAGGAGTTCAGCAGGTTTCGGTGCCGCTCAGCCGCGGGGCCGGCAGCCTGTGACAATATTTGCGACACCCTCCTGCGAGGGAGGTCAATTGACCCGCTCGTGGGATTCCCGCTGCTGCCGCGCCTCGGCCCGACCCAAAGGATGCAGCCGTGCCAGCGCCAGGAGCAGCGTCAGCGCCCCGAGGAACCACGCGCCCAGCGCACCGCCACCGCTTCCACCGCCATGGGATGGAGGACTGCCGCGCGTGTCGCGCGCCTGGTCTTCCAGCGGGATGCGCGACAGCGACAGCCGCTCGCTGCCCGCTGATGCAACCAGCGCACCCGTGTCGGCGTCGCGCAGATCGATCTGCACGTCGTAGAGCGCGGTCGGGTAGCCGCTGATCCAGTCGGCCGTGAGGCTGTATGTGTCAGCGTCACCGCTGGCGTCGACGAGGAAATCGTCGGAGACGTGCTCCTTGATCCACTCGCCGCCCTGCGCGCGCAGCCACACTTCCGCGTACACGAACGTGCCGTCGAAGTCCGCGTCAGGATCGAAGTCGATGCTGAACTTCGAGTAGTGGCCATCGCCGTCGTCGTCGATCAGCAGCGTCGTCGTCACGTCACCGATGTCATAGCCGGGCAACTCGATCGGCAGATCGAGACCGGTCTCTTCCAGCGGCAGCAGCCCGAGCGCGTCGCTGTCGAACGGGCCGATCGTGGCGACGACGCCGCTGAAGCCCGCTTCGTACAGATCGATCAGCACGTCGTAGTCGCCCGTCGGCCAGCCGTCGTCGAGCGTCGTGATCACGAAGTAGTCGTCATCGCCGTCCTGGCCGGAGATCCGGAAGTCATCGGTTTCGGCGTAGAGCAGCCAGTCGCTGTCGCCGGCGCGGCGCAGGTACAGCTTCGCGTACACCAGCGCATCGCCGGAGATCACGTCGGCGTCGAAGCGGATCCGGAACTCATGATGGAAACCGTCGTTGTCGCGGTCGCCGAGCAGCGTGCTGCCCGCATCGAAGAACCAGAAGTCCGACGCGCGCGCCGACATCGTCGCGGACGGGCGCACTGACTTTGCCGCTGCGGTTTTGGTCGCAGCGCGCAGACTGTGCGACTTCGCGCTCTTCGCGACCGCCGCCGACTTCGTCGCGCCTCGCGCCTCCGCATACTTCGAGACGCGCGACGCATCGAGCGGCGGCGCCTGCAGCTCGGAGACGCGCCCTTCGGCCGCCTCGACCGCGGGCTGTGCCAGAAGCGATGACAGTACAACGATGCCGGACGCCACAATGTGTTTCATGGGACGCATGACAACGCAGCGGCCCTTAACGACCTCTGAATGCGGCGTTCAGCAGCGAGTCAGGTTTCTTTCTTCGACCATCAAAAGAATGTCTCTCGCCAAGATCGCCAAGGCCGCCAAGAAGAACCAGAGATCCAACTTCCCGAGTAGAAGCTCTCAGAATTTCAAATTCTGCTGTTCCGACCTTGGCGATCCTGGCGATCTTGGCGAGAGATATTCCGGCTCTCTTTTCCGCTCCGCTTGCAACGCATGGACTGGGGACCCCTTTGACGCCAGGACGCCAAGGAGGAAAAGAGAAGAATTGAAGTCGGATTCGGAGAGCGGAGTTAGTCGTCGAGGCGGTAGCCGATGCCGCGGACGGTCGTGATGTGGCGAGGGTGAGTGGCGTCGGCTTCGAGTTTGCGGCGCAGCTCGAACATGTGGGTGTCGACTGTGCGCGTGATCACGGCGGAGGAGTAGCCCCACACGTTCTGCATCAGATCGAGGCGTGAGCGCACTTCGCCGCGGTGGCGCAGCAGTTCGAGGAGCAGGTCGTATTCCTTGGGACGCAGCGCGACTTCGAGACCGGCCTTGCGCACGCGCCGCGCGACGGCGTCGACTTCGACATCGCCGAAACGGAACACTTCGGTGGCGGCCTCTTTGCTCTCCCCTGCCCTGCGCAGCAGCGATTCGACCCGCGCGAGCAGTTCCAGCAGGCCGAACGGCTTCGTCACGTAGTCGTCCGCGCCGAGCTTCAATCCACGCACCTTGTCCGCTTCATCGCCGCGCGCCGTGAGGACGAGGACAGCAATCCTCGTGTCCTGCTCGCGCAGCGAGCGCAGCACCCGCATGCCATCCAGCTTCGGCATCACGAGATCGAGAATCAGCAGATCCGGCCGCCATTGCAGCGCGCTCGCCAGCGCCTCGTCTCCGTCGCGCGCGACGCGCACCTCGTAGCCGTCGATCTCGAGATTGTTCTTCAGTCCGAGCGCCAGGTCGGGATCGTCTTCGGCTACGAGCACGCGTTTCATGGCAGCACCACCACGAACCGCGCGCCGCGGGCACCGCCTTCCACGCGGTACGATCCACCGCTTCGAGCAATCAACTCTTTCACGACTGCGAGCCCGATACCCGTGCCGGCGATCGATGAGCGACGGTCGCGGTCGAGCCGCACGTACGGTTCCCAGATGCGCTCGCGATCCGCGTCGGGCACGCCGGGGCCATCGTCCTCGACAGCGATCGTGAGTCCGCGCTCGTCGGCGGCGAACTCGACACTGATTCCCGCCGGCGATGAGCCGTATTTCCAGGCGTTGTCGAGCAGATTCGTCAGCACCTGGCGCAGCGCCTCGGCATCGACAGCGCGCTCCAGTCGCTGTGGACCGGCGACTGGAATCGATGCGGATGCGGCGACGGTGGCCTCGAACTCTCGCACGATGTCGCGAACCAGGGTCGCGATGTCGACCTGCTCGCGATGCGGCACGGCCGGCAGCGAGCTCGCCAGCTGCAGGACGTTGTCGATCAGGATCGAAAGGCGGCGAGCCCCGCGATCCAGCGCCTGCAACGTGTCGCGCCGCTCATCTTCGGAGCGCACGCGATCGAGCAACAACGTCTCGGTGAACATGCGCAGGCGCGCGACCGGAGTCCGCAGCTCGTGCGAGGCCCGCGTTACGAAATCCTGGCGCATGTCGGCGTGGCGCCGTTCGCGGCGGATCTGCACAGCCGCGGCTGCGGCCAACGCTGCCGACAACAACGCCAGCCCGAGCAGGAACGCGGTCTGCGAGCGCGGCAGACCGCCGATGATCAGGCTCGAGGCCGCTGCGGGATCTATTGCGATCTCGACTGTGTACGCGTCGAGGCCGGTGATGGCCGGCGTACCTCGCAGGTCATGCGTCGCGAGCGGCGCGAGCGAACTCGTTGTGGCCGGCGAGTGAAAAATCGTGCCCCCGTCAGGCGCACGCACGTTCACGAGGACACCGACCGCAGCCAATGTCCGCGGCAGCAGCGGCTCGGCCGCGATGAACTCACTGAACCAGGCCGTCAATGCCGGCTGCGACACCTCGAAACCCACCCATGCCGAATCCTGGAGCGGTGCGAGCACGAAGAGCCTGGTAGCGCCCTCCTCCTGCCAGCGCACTCTCAATGTGCCGCCGGCATGCGGCTGCGTCGCGGCGGTCCGGAGCGCGTCGCGCAACGGCTCCTCGAATCCCGCGCCCTCGGCCACGAATCCGGCCGGTGCGAACCGGAACATCGGACCGACCAGCTCGATCGCGCGCCGCGATTCGGGCGGCATCGCGAGCTGCAACGCGTCTCGTGACGGGAGTCCTGGCTGCGAGCTTGTCGTCTGCGCGAGTGCGCGCAGGGCGATGACGACTCCATAGTTGCCGACATACGCAGTCGTGCGCCGTGAGAATTCCGTCGCCGCCAGATCGGCGTAGTCGTGCAGTACACGCTCCGCCAGTCGCCGATGCGAAGACGCCGACTCGTATGCCTGCCACGCAAGCACCGAAGTCAGCACCGCGCTGGCAGCGAGCAGGACGAATGAAGACTGCCACCGCATCGACGCATCGTACCGGCTGACCGGCGCGATGGATGCAACTTTGACGAAGCTCTGACACGACCGTGACCGCCGCAGCTCGAGCGCCACGCAGAGTGCGCAGGTCGCAAGTCACCGGAGCCTCGCCATGCGCCTGCCCTGCCTGTTCCCATTGCTGTTTTCCGTCGTTGCATCGAGCGCGCACGCCGCCGCGCCGACCTCGGTCTACGTGGTTGGCAGCCTGTATTCACGACACCAGTCGATCGCCGCTTACGACC
>DATEKT010000183.1:0-20480 GCA_035277305.1 Steroidobacteraceae bacterium
TCAAGGGCCGCCTGGCTCGCGATCCGTCGTGGTACTCGAAGCGCCTGCCTGAAATCAAGGGCGTGACCGAGGAAACCACCACCGGCGTGCACCGCCTGTACCAGATGCACCAGGAAGGCAAGCTGGCCTTCCCGGCGATCAACGTCAACGACTCCGTCACCAAGAGCAAGTTCGACAACCTGTACGGCTGCCGCGAGTCGCTGGTCGACGGCATCAAGCGCGCGACCGACGTGATGGTCGCGGGCAAGATCGCGGTCATCGCCGGGTACGGCGAGGTCGGCAAGGGCTCGGCCCAGGCCATGCGCGCGCTGTCGGCGCAGGTGTGGGTCACCGAGATCGATCCGATCTGCGCGCTGCAGGCGGCGATGGAAGGCTATCGCGTCGTGACGATGGACGATGCCTGCGACAAGGCCGACATCTTCGTGACCGCCACCGGCAATCTGCATGTGATCACGCACGAGCACATGAAGAAGATGAAGAACAACGCCATCGTCTGCAACATCGGTCACTTCGACAACGAGATCGATATCGCGGCGATCAAGCAGTATCGCTGGGAGAACATCAAGCCGCAGGTCGATCATGTGATCTTCCCCGACGGCAAGCGCATCATTCTCCTCGCCGAAGGCCGGCTGGTGAACCTCGGCTGCGGCACCGGCCATCCTTCGTACGTCATGAGCTCCTCGTTCGCGAACCAGACGCTGGCGCAGATCGAGCTGCACGTGAACAACGCGAAGTACCCGGTCGGCGTGTACGTGCTGCCGAAGCATCTCGACGAGAAGGTGGCGCGCCTGCAACTCGCCAAGCTCGGCGCGAAGCTGACGCAGCTGAGCACGGAGCAGGCGAAGTACATCGGCGTGCAGCAGCAGGGTCCGTACAAGCCCGAGCAGTACCGATACTAATAGGCTGCCCCCTCCCTACCCTCCCCCGCGAGCGGGGGAGGGACTCAGGGCGGGAAGCCCGACACACTTTATGACTGCCAAGATCATCGACGGCAAAGCCATCGCGGACCGCCTCCGGGCGGAATACCGGGTGCGCGTCGATGATCTTCGATCCCGTCATGGCGTCCAGCCTGCGCTCGCCGTCATCCTGGTCGGCGACAACCCGGCGTCACGCTCTTACGTGCGCGGCAAGATCGCGGGCTGCAAGCAGGTCGGTATTCGCTCGGAGCTGATCGAGTTGCCCGCGACGGTCGGCGAAAGCGAGCTCCTCGCGCGCATCCAGGCGCTGAACGACGATCCCACGATCCACGGCATCCTGGTGCAGCTGCCGCTGCCGCCGCAGATTCGCGTCGCCAGCATCGTCGAGCAGATTTCGGTGGAGAAGGACGTCGACGGCTTTCACCTGTACAACATGGGCGGCCTCGTCACGGGCAGCACCGTGTTCTCGCCGTGCACGCCTTACGGCGTGCAGAAGATCCTCGAGTTCGAGCAGATTCCCCTGGAAGGTCGCAACGTCGTCGTGGTCGGCGCGAGCAATCTCGTCGGCAAGCCGACGGCCCTGATGCTGATGCAGCAGGAAGCGACGGTTTCGATCTGCCACATCAAGACGCGCGATCTCGGTCAGTACACGCTGCTGGCGGACATTCTCGTCGTCGCGGCCGGCGTGCCGAATCTGATCGTGCCGCAGATGGTGCGCACGGGCGCCGTCGTGATCGACGTGGGGTTCAACCGCCTGCCGGACGGCCGCATCGTCGGCGACGTGGATTTCGAGCGGGTGAAAGAGAAGGCCTCGTACATCACGCCCGTGCCCGGCGGCGTCGGCCAGATGACCGTCACGATGCTCCTGCACAACACGATCCTGTCGGCGGAGCGCGCGGCGCAGTCCGTCTTCTCGCCGTTCAAAAGAGCCTCGGGCAGCTAGCGGCGACGTGCCCCAGCGGCACGTCACCTCTCCATTTCCTTCCAGGTATCGCTACGCCGGCGCGTAGTGATCGAACCGCATCGAGTATTGCGCCCGTCCGGAGGACAAGCCGCGCAACGACCCGATGTAGCCGAACATTTCCTTCAGCGGCACGTGCGCGTCGATCGTGACAGTGTTGCCGCGATTGTGCTGCGCACGGATCTCGCCGCGACGCCGGCTCAGATCGCCGATGCAGTCACCGACGTACAGCGACGGCGTGATCACCTCGACAGCCATGATCGGCTCGAGCAGCAGGCCGCCCGCCTTCAGGAAGGCCTCGCGGAACGCTGCCGCGGCCGCCACCTCGAACGCGATCGTCGAAGAGTCGCGCTCGTGATAACTGCCGTCGAGCAACGCAGCCGTGAGATCCACGCACGGGAAGCCTGCCAGCACGCCCGCTTGCATCGCGCGGCGGATGCCGGCTTCGACGCTCGGAATGAACTCGCGTGGAATGGAGCCACCCTTGATGTGGTTCTCGAACGCGAAGCCCGCGCCGCGCGCCGCCGGCGACAGCCGCAGCGTCAGCGCCGCGAACTGCCCGGGACCGCCGGTTTGCTTCTTGTAGACATGACTCACCTCCGCTTCTCTCGCAATCGTTTCCCGATACGCCACGCGTGGCGCACCGGTCGTGACCTGGATGCCGTGCTTCGTCCGCAGGTTTTCCAGCGTCACTTCGAGCTGCAACTCGCCCATGCCCGACAGGATCGTCTCGCCTGACTCGACATCCTGCCGCATTCGCAAGCTCGGATCTTCCCGGCTGAGCCAGTGCAGTGCCTCGCTCAAGCCCTTGGTATCCGCCTGCGTGCGCGGCGTGATCGAAACATCGAGCACCGGTTCCGGCACCGCGATCTGCTCCAGCAGCAGCGGCTCTTCCGGATCCGTGAGCGTGTGACCCGTGAGCGTGTCCTTCAGACCGACGACTGCCACGATGTCACCTGCCTGCATGCGCGGTACTTCCTCACGCTTGTCCGCGTGCACCTCGTACACACGCGCCACGCGCTCACGACGACCCGTGTTCGCGTTGAGCACCGTCTGGCCGGCTGCGAGCTGGCCGCGATATACACGCACGAACGTCAGGTCACCGTGATCGCCGCTCACGATCTTGAACGCGAGCGCCGCGAACGGCTCGTCGAGCGCCGAATGCAGCGCGCCTGCCACGGCAACTTCGCCCGGCGCCGGCAGATAGCTGACCATCGCATCGAGCAGCGTCTCGATGCCGCGGTTGCGAAATGCCGAGCCGGCGACCACGGGCACGAACCTGCCCGCGAGCGTGCCCTTGCGGATGCATGCCCGCAGCAGTTCGGCACTCGGTCGGCCACCGTCCAGGTAGATCCGCAGAGCCGCGTCATCCAGCTCGACGACGCTGTCGATCAGCGCCGAGCGTGCAGATTCCGCCTCCGCCAGCATCTCGGGCGGAATGTCGCGTGTCTCGAACGCGGAGCCTTGCTCGCCGGACGGCCACACGATCGCCCGCATCTCGACCAGGTCGATGACGCCGACAAAGCCGGCCTCGCGACCGATCGGCAGCTGCAGCACGAGCGGCTGCGTATCCAGTCGCTCGCGCATCGATTCGACCGTCTGCCTGAAATCGGCGCCGACGCGGTCCAGCTTGTTGACGAAGGCAAGCCGCGGCACGCCGTATTTGTCCGCCAGCCGCCAATTGCCTTCCGTCTGCGGCTCCACGCCGGCGACGCCGTCGAGCACTACGACCGCGCCGTCGAGCACGCGCAGCGAACGGTTCACCTCGATGTTGAAATCGATGTGTCCCGGCGTGTCGATCAGGTTGATCTGCGCACCGTTCCAGAACACCGTCGTGGCCGCACTGTTGATGGTGATGCCGCGCCGGATCTCCTGCGGATCGAAGTCCATGACGGTGTTGCCCGCGTGCACTTCGCCGATGCGATGGCTCTTGCCCGTGTAATACAGGATGCGCTCGGTCGTCGTGGTCTTGCCCGCGTCGACGTGAGCGATGATGCCGATGTTTCTGAGTCGAGTGTTCATGACGAATCCCTGGCAGGACGCACCGTGCCGTCCTGTCCGAACCTGAAGAGTCGCGACCGACCCTTCAGGCGATTCGCCGCGAGGGATCGATCAGTCGTGCTGCGGGGGAGTCACGCCGGCGCACGGCCGCAAGCAGGCCGCGCACCAGCGCTCCTGAATATGGGCAATCAGCTTGTCGTAGTTGCGCATGACAAGACCTCGGCGTTGGACCATAAAAAACCCCGGGAGACGCGTGGCCTGCCGGGGTGGGGTTCATCGCCGGAAGGCTTCAGCCTTCCGAAAAATCGAAAGGCGGATAACGAAAATCGAACGCACGCGCGGCTGCGGCCCGGCGCGCCTGCGCCAGCCGATCCGCCATCGTGCAATTGCGAGTCGAGGTGTTCACGGCGCGGATTCTCGTGGCTCGGCGAGTGAATTTCAAGGCCCTAGCGCACGCTGTATTCGATCCGGTAGATATCCGCGCGGCCGCGGCCCTGCTCGTGTTGCGACGTGAAGTACAGCGCGCCCGGATCGTGCGCGGAGACGGACGGTCCGAAGGTCCACGCTCCGGGTTTCTGAGAATTCACAGCGGCGGGTAGCCGCTCGCGCGGCTGATAGCGGCCGTCGCGGAATTCGGCGACGTACAGCGCCACGGAGTCGTCCTCGAACTTGCCCGACGTGAAGACCACGGACACGCCGTCGCGCAGAAACGTCGCGTCGAAATCTTCGTCGGGCGTATTCAAAGCTTCCAGGCTCTCGATGCGGCCCCACGTCTTGCCCGTGCGATGCGCGATGAACAGATCGTGCTTGCCGCGGCCGCCGTGTCCATCGCTCGCGAACATCAGGCGCTGACCGTCGGGTGCTACGACCGGCGCCCATTCATCGCCCGCGGAGTTGATGTCCTTGCCCAGGTTCTTCGCGGCTTCATAGCGACCGGTGCTCGCGTCGAACGCTGCGAAGTAGATGTCGTCCTTGCCGAACCCGCCGTCGCGATTGGAGAAGAAGTACACGCCCGAGCCATCCGGTGCGAATGAGGGATCGAAATCATTGGCGCTGGAATCGAATGAGACGACGTGCGGCTCGCTCCAGCCGTTCGCCGCGCGCTCGCTTTCGTAGATGTCCCAGCCGCCGACACCGTGGCTCCAGCCGATCGCGCCCCACAGCATGCGTTTGCCGTCGGGACTGAACGTGATGCGCACTTCCGACTTCTCGGTCGAGACGACGTCGGGTTGCCAGAGCTGTGCGGGGGTGACGAGTACGAGTGCGCAGGCGAAGGGAGCAGCGGCTTTTTTCATGCCGCCAGACTAACTCAACGCTGCGGGCTCAGCGGCCGCCTTCCAGGCGCCACTGTTGCTCGAGACGCTGCGCCTCTTCGGCCGATCCTGCTTTGGCGCCCAGGAGGATGGAACCGTCACGCACCGCGGTCTCGTATTCGCGCACGCGCTCCTGCGGAACGCCCCAGTCCTTGAGCGCGCCGATGAGTCCGCCGGCAACGCCGACTGCGCCGGCGGCGGTCAGCGCGATCGCAATCGGTCCAGCTAACACGAGCCCCGGAACCAGCACCGCAGTGCCCACTGCAGCGATGATGGGTGCGATGGTGCCGAACGTGCCGCCGGTCGGCCCACCGAGGTCAGCTCCTTTCACAGGCTTCTCTGCGCTCTCCGAGGCGTTGCTCTGCAGGTTCGGGTGCTTTGCGTCCGAGAGCAGCCGGTCGCGCGTCTCGTCGGAGACGACGACGTTGATGTCCTTGTCCTGGTAGCCCAGCGCCAGGGCGGACCGATAGGCCCGCTCGGCTGCGTCGGGACTGCGGAACACTGCTGTTACGAATCGCGAGGTGTCGTCCATGCGGTAGAAACGCTAGCTCGCCGGGCTTCGTTCCTTGGGGCATCATGCGCACCGGCCGTGGCCGGGGAGATTTTTCATGCGTCGATTTGTCTTTGCCCTGTTCCTTGCTCTGGGGTGCGCGCTGGGGTTCGTGATTCCTGTCGGGCACGTCGCCGCGGCAGCCGCCGAGGCACAGCCGCCGAAGGTAGTGCCGGCTCCGCCGCGGCAGGAAGGCGATGGTCCGTATTCGCAGCTCATCCTGCGCGGCGTCACCGTGATCAACGGCACCGGCGCGCCGGCCTTCGGCCCGGCCGACATCGTGATCGAAGGCAACCGCATCGTGCAGATCGTCTCGGTCGGCAGGCCCCGCGGGGTCGTGGAAGTGCCGAACCGTCCCAAGCTCGCGGCGGGCGGTCGCGAGATCGACCTGACCGGCCACTACGTGCTGCCGGGGCTGATCGACATGCACGGTCACATCGGCGGCGAAGAGCAGAAGGTGCCCGCGACGTACGTCTACAAGCTCTGGATGGGCCACGGCATCACCACGATCCGCGACCCCGGCTGCGGCAACGGTGTCGAGTGGTGCGTCCGCGAGGAGAAGCGCAGCGAGCGCAACGAGATCACCGCGCCGCGCATCTTCCCGTACGTATTCTTCACGCCCGATCCGCCGATCACGAAGCCGGAGGACGGCCGTCGCTGGGTGCGCGAGATGAAGGCGAAGGGCGCGGTCGGCATGAAGTGCTTCGGCTATCGCCCCGACGTGCTCGAAGCCGTGTTCGACGAGCTGAAGAAGCAGGGCATGCGCAGCGCGTGCCACCACGCGCAGCTGGACGTCACCCGCGTCAACGTGCTCACCACCGCGCGCTGGGGCCTGACGAGCATGGAGCACTGGTACGGCTTGCCGGAAGCGCTGTTCGACGATCGCACGGTCCAGCACTATCCGGCTGCGTACAACTACAACAACGAGCAGGATCGCTTCGGCCAGGCGGGCCGCCTGTGGCAGCAGGCAGCGAAGCCCGGCAGCGAGAAGTACGAATCCGTGATCAAGGAGCTGCTCGGCCTCGACTTCACGCTCGATCCGACTTTCACGATTTATCTCGCGTCGCGCGACCTGATGCGCGCGCGGCGCGCCGATTGGCACGATGAGTACACGCTGCCGCAGCTGTGGGACTTCTACACGCCGAATCCCGACAATCACGGCAGCTTCTTCTTCGACTGGGGCACCGAGGACGAGGTCGCCTGGCGCGAGAACTATCACCTGTGGATGGCTTTCGTGAACGACTACAAGAATCGCGGCGGCCGCGTGACGGTCGGCTCGGATTCCGGATTCATCTACCAGCTGTACGGCTTCGGCACGATCCAGGAGCTCGAGCTGCTGCGCGAGGCCGGCTTCCATCCGCTCGAGATCATCCGCTCGGCTACGCTGAACGGCGCGCAGGCGCTCGGCGCGGCCGACCGCATCGGCACGCTCGAGCCCGGCAAGCTCGCCGACCTGGCGATCCTCGAGGAGAACCCGCTGGCGAATCTCAAGGTGCTGTACGGCACCGGTCACATCCGCCTCGGTGACGACGGCAAGTCGCACCGCGTCGGCGGCGTGAAGTACACGATCAAGGACGGCATCGTCTACGACGCGAAGAAGCTGCTCGCCGACGTCCGCGCCATGGTCGCCGACGAGAAGCGCAAGCGCGGCATCACACAGCTGGTTCAGCCGTAGCCGGTGCCGGGAGAGAAATAGAGCGAAAACTCAGCAGCGCAGCAAATTGCTGCACTGCTGAGTTTCACGCGTTTTTCTCTCCCGGCACCCGATACAGGTACGCGGCGAGTTGTGAGCCGATGGCGCTCGCGACGAAGACGAGCTTGCGATTGGCGGCGAGCGTGTGCAGCCAGTCGAAGGCGCCGCCGTCGATGAGCGGAATGTCGTCGCCGGCGCTGGTGTGGGCGCTGATCATGAATCGCAGGCCGTCGTAGTAGCGCTGCTCCAGCCGTTCCATCGATACGGGCACGCCTGCGATCGCTGCCTCGATTCGCTGCGCCAGCGGCTCTCGCTCTTCACTGCTGAGCAGCTTCACGCGTCGATTCGGAAAGCGGTAGCCGTGCTGCTCGAGCCGGTCCAGCGCCAGCAGATGCGTACGGATGTGATGCGTCAAGGCGTCGGTGACGAACGCCTGGTCCTTGCGCTCGTGGCCGGCGGTGGTCATGCAGAACATCCGGAAGTGCGCCGCGAATCCCGGCACCTTCGGAATCGCCTGCGCGCGTACGCAACGATGCGACGTGCAGAAGCGCACGATTCGCGCCTGATCCTCCCGCAATCGACGCGCGCTCTCCAGTGCGAGAACGTTGGTCGGATCGGAAACGACCTCGGTGCCGCGCACAGTCGAGACGACGCGGTTCTGCGTCGTCAGCGCGACGCTCGAAGACGTACCGAGTGGTGCGAGCGGCGACAGCTCGACCGCCTCGAACTCATGCGCAGCGGCGAGCAGGTGCGAATCGAGATCGAGGAGCGTGCGCTGATCGATGTACGAGAGCTGCACGAAGCGGTCGTTTTCCCATTGCTGTGCAAGCGCGCCGGCAGTGCGGTGCTCGGCACGCTCGCGCATCACGCTCAGCAGCAGCGACCAGACCTCCGACGCAGGCATGCCGCGCGCGAGCGCCTCATACGCCGTCTCGCCGAAACCAGCCGTCGCCCAGGGTTTGTCTTTCGCGCCCATGCAGGGCGCATACCGTACACCGCCGTCCGGCCGAAATCATTCAGCGCGGATGACCACGGATTCCGCAGAACGCTGTGCCGGCCCGTGATGCACGGCTTCGACGTTGTTGCCGTCCGGGTCGACCAGAAAGGCGCCGAAGTACCCGGGATGATAGTTCCGCTCGCCGGGTGCGCCGTTGTCGCGGCCGCCCGCCGCGAGCCCCGCTTCGTAGAAGCGCCGCACGGCATCCCGGTCCTGCGCCTGGAAGGCCAGGTGCACGTGAGTCGCTGCGTGCTGATCGGTGCCGAGAGCATCGATCCACAATTCATCGCAGGAGAGATGCGTCTCGTCGTCGGCGCCGATCTTCCTGCCGAGCGCATCCAGCACGGCGCGATAGAACCGCTTCGTGTCGGCGAGGTTGCGCGCACGCAGGTGAACGTGGTCGAGCAACCTGCCGACATGAAGCTCGCGCACTGCTACTGATCCTCGGCCGTGCGCATCATCTTGTCGTGGCCAGCCTGCAGCTCCGCTGCGCTCAGCTTGCCGTTGTGGTCCTTGTCCATCTTGTCGAACATCTTGCGCGCACCGGCCTCGTGCTCCGCGGCGCTGATCGTGCCGTCCTGGTCGGTATCGATCATCTTGATCTTCGCCGCGGCGGACTTGTCCGCGGAGTCGTCCATCGGCTTCGTCGGCTTGCCGCTCGCATCGGACGAGCGCGCGGACTGGTCGGTTTGCGGCAGATTGCCGGACTCGGCCGGATGGCGCCCGGTCGCCTCGTTCGAGCGGCCGGTCGGCATGTTGTGATGCGCGGCTTCCATCTCTTCCGCGGTCACGATGCCGTCGCCGTCCTGGTCCATCATCGCAAACATTTTCTTCGCGCCGGCTGCGTGCTCCGTCGCGGAGACGCTGCCGTCGTGATCCGTATCCATCATCTGCAGCTCGGCCTTACCCGAGCCGTGCTTCATTGCGTCGTCGCCGGCATGAGCCGACGTGGCGAGCGCGATGCCGCCCACCACACAAAACATCATCATCTTCATGGCGATCTCCGTACGCGAATGCGTTACTCGGCAACGCCTCGCGGACGGTCAGGTTCCGAAAAACGGACGATCGCCGACAGGCCCTCAGCGCTTGCCTGCGAGCTCCTTGACCAGCACGTACCAGTGCGTCAGCTCACCGTAGAACGACTCGACCGGCAGCCGCTCGTTGAGACCGTGACTGAAGGCGTCGCTCGCCTTGATGAAGGAGCCGGAGACGCCGTACGTGGGAATGCCGGCGGAGCGATACACCGCTCCATCGGTGGCCCACGGCACCATGCCCGGCACCACTGGAATTCCGGGATAGCGCGCGTGCGCGGCCTTGGTCAGCGCGGCGAGGATGTCCTTGCGCAGCGGCGATGCGCCAGCCGGCGGCGTACTGCCCAGGAAGCTCACTGCCACGTTCTTGCCGACGACTTGTTCCAGCGTTGCCTTGACCTCATCGACGCTCGTGCCCGGGAAGATGCGGCAGCTGACCGTCGCAGTCGCCGTCTGCGGTAACGCGTTCGAGGCATGACCGCCGCGAAGCATCGTCGCGACGCACGTCGTGCGCGTCTTGCCGACTTCGGTAGGCACTTCCGCGATCGTCGCGGCGGCTGCTTCGTCCTGGGGATTCGCGGCGAAGCGCGTCATCGCTTCCCCGAGCGGACCAGGCGTCACCGGACCGGTGGCCTTGAAGCTGCCGATCGTCCAGTCGTTGGTCTTGACCGGAAAGCGATAGGCCTGCAGCGCCTTGAGCCCATCGGCGAGCTCGTAGATCGCGTTGTCGGCGCGCGGCGCGGAGCTGTGGCCGCCAGGATTGCGCACCGTCAGCTCGTACGTCGCGGAGATCTTCTCGGCGCCGACGAACGCCAGGTACTGCGGCTTGCCTGTCTGCTCGTCGAGCTGGCCGCCGCCGTCGTCGCTGTTCAGCGCGTACTCCGCGTCGACCAGCGCGCGATTCTTGTTCGCCAGGTCGGTGGCGGTGAGCATGCCGGTCTCTTCGTCGCCGCTGAACGCGATGATCAGGTCGCGGCTCGGCACGAAGCCTTCGCGCTTCAGGCGCAGGAACGTGGCGGTCAGCACCGTCACGCCCTGCTTGTTGTCGAGCGTGCCGCGGCCGAAGAAATAGCCGTTCTCCTCGATCAGCGTGAACGGGTCGCGCTGCCATTCCTCGGGCTTCGCGGTCACGACGTCCATGTGGGCGAGCAGCAGGATCGGTTTGCCGCCGCGGCCGCTACCGCGATAGCGCACGACCAGCGATGCGGTCTCCTCGACCGGCAGGATGTGAATGTCTTCCTCGGGGAACCCCGCCGCGCGAAAGCGCTCGGCGAGATACTGCGCCATCGCCGGCACCTGCCCGAGTCCCTCGGAGGTGCGGAACCCGATGACCTTCTGGAAGATCTCGCGGGCTTCCCTGCGCTGATCTTCCGGTGGGGCGGTTTCCTTTGCGACTGCCGTGCCGGCGGCCAGGGTAAGGAGAAGAGCGGTGAGAGCGGGCGCGGTGATTTTTTTCATGGGCGGCAAGCCTATCGGCCTGCCGCGCACGCGGCAAGAACTCAGTTGACCGCGCGCAGCACCGGTTGCTTCGAGCTCTTGCGGCGCAGGGCCGACGGCGTATAGCCGAGGATGCGATGCATGTGCCGGGCTAGGTGACTCTGGTGCGCGAAGCCGGTCGTGGCCGCGACCTCTGCGATCGAGAGCTTGTGATTGCGCAGGAGGAACTGCGCGCGCTCGACGCGCCGGCGCAGCACGTACTCGTACACCGGCACGCCGGTCGAGTTACGGAACAGGGTCTTCAGATGCGAGACGCTCATGCCGGCGATCTCGGCGATTCCCGGCAGCGTCAGTTTGCTGGCGAGATTGTCCTCGATGTGCGCGATGACGCGCTCGAGCTTGGTGTGAGTCAGTCCGCCGCGGATCTCGCGCATCGGCAGCGAGCCGCGATAGTGCCGTTGCAACAGTCGAGCCGCGAGCGCGACGCCGAGGCTGTCGCGCAGCAAGCGGCCGCCTGCGAGGTTCGAATCGATATCGGCTTTGAGCGTCCAGCCGATGTGCTCGATGACCGGGTCGCGCATCTGGAAGCGATCGGCGATGTCGATGGACGTGGGATCGCGGTCGAGGCGCACCGCGACCGCGCGCAGCAGCGCGTCGGGCACGCACATGATCAGCGCCATGCCGTCCTGCTTCATTTCCCAGGTCGCGGACGTGCGGGCCGGCACGATGTCCAGGTCGCCGGCAACCTCGCGGCCCTCGCGCACCGTGCCGCCGCGCGTACAGCGCACTTCCACGGAGGGACCGAGGTGCATGCAGACCAGTGCATGCGGCATTTCGGAGATTTCAGTGAGCCCGGCTTCGAAGGTGCTCACCCAGGTCTTGATCTGCAACTCGCGATCGGACGTCGGGACGTTCGCCATGGAACGCAGCGCGCTGGAATTCATCATGCTCCAAGGTTTACTGCCGAAGGGTGCGCGGTACTCGCCACATTCGGACGTGAATGTCCTCAGGGACCCGCGACGATGCGTTCGAGCGTCCGGCGCGCCATGAGCGCGTGACGCTTGTCGCCCGCGAGGCCGGACGTGCCGAGCGTGACGCCGAAAAAGACAGCCCAGCCTTTCGCGCGCAGCCACGTTGCGTCGCTGACGCCGTTGCACGCGCGCATCGCGTTCTCGCGCGCTTTGCGATCATTCAGGTTCATCCAGAGTGTCGCGAGGTCCGTGGCGCGATCGCCGACCGTCATGTCGCCCCAGTCGATGACGCCGCTGATCGTGCCGTCCTCCACCAGCAGGTTGCCGGCATGCAGATCGCCGTGCAGCCACGTCGGCGCGACATCGATCGGCACATCGATCGCGGCGTGATAGATGCGCATGACGTCGTCGCTGAGCAGCGTCGTCTCGCGTTCGAGGCGACGAACCCGCTCGGCCATTTGCTGCTCTCGTTCCCGCAGCGGCACGCCGCGATAGGGATTCAGCGGCGCATTCGCCGGCGCTGGTCGATGCAGAGCGCAGAGGAACGCAGCGAGGCGCTCTGCCTGGTCGGCCCGCGGCTCGCACAAGTCGGCGTTGCGGCCTGCCAGCCACGGTACGATGCTCCAGCGCCAGGAATAGTTCTGCGCCGGACGGCCGAGGCGCACCGGCGCCGGCACGGGAATGGGCAGCAGGGGAGCGAGCTGCGGCAACCATTCCTGTTCGCGTTCGATCAGGTGAGTGACCGCTACTCTGCGCGGCAGGCGCACGACCAGCGAGTCGCCGAGCCGGAACATCGCGTTGTCCCAGCCGGAATCGATCTCGCGCAGCGGCAGGCTCGCGAGGTCCGGATGCTGTTCGCACAGCAGCGAGCGCACCAGCGCCTCATCGATCCCGATGTCGGCCGCGGGCTTGCTGTGATGAAAGACTGGAGCGGATTTCTGCGGCACTCAGGCAGCTTGCTGACATTGAACTGGGGGCGCAAGGCCCCATACTGGCCGCATGCGTGTCAGCCGCCGGTTTCTCTACGCCCTCGGGTTGCTGGCACTCTTTCACATCTATATAGGTCTGCGGCTGCTGCCGCCGTTGGCGGTCGGCGCGGCCGGCTATGTCATCGGCGCGCTCGCCCTGCTCGCGTCGTGCCTGCTGATGCCGCTCGCTCTCCTTGCGCGCGCAACGCGAGACGAGGAGGGGTCGGATCGCCTCGCATGGATCGGCCTGACGACCATGGGTCTGTTCTCGTCGCTGTTCGTGTTCACGGTGCTGCGAGACGTGGTGCTGTTGCTCGCCCGGCTGTTCGTGTCGCTTGCGGAACTCGCGGTCGTGGAGCGCATCACTGCAATCGCGACGATCGCGATGGCTCTGCTCGCAACGCTGATCGGTCTGTTCAACGCGCGGCGGCGCGCGGCAATCGTCGATGTCGAAGTGCCGGTCGCAAATCTGCCGCCGGAGCTGCACGGCTTCTCGATCGCGCAGATCAGCGACGTGCACGTCGGACCGACGATCAAGCAGAAGTACGTCGACGCGATCGTCGAAGCGGTCAACGGTCTCGATGCGGACGTGATCGCTGTCACCGGCGATGTCGTCGACGGCAGCGTACGTCAGCTTGCCCCGCACGTCGCTCCGCTCTCGCGCCTGCGCTCGCGCCACGGCACTTACTTCGTCACGGGCAATCACGAGTACTACTCGGGCGCGCAGGCGTGGACGAATGAATTTCAGCGCCTCGGCATGCGCGTGCTGACGAACGAGCACGTCGTGCTGACTCATCGCGAGCGCCAGGTCGTCGTAGCCGGCGTGACCGACTACAGCGCTCACCACTTCGACCCCAAGCATCCCAGCGATCCATCGGTCGCCCTGCAGGGCGCGCCTGCGAGCGCCGCCGTGAAAATCCTCCTGGCTCACCAGCCGCGTTCAGCGCCCGCTGCCGCCGCGGCCGGCTTCGACTTGCAGTTGTCGGGCCACACGCACGGCGGCCCGTTCTGGCCGTGGAATCACTTCGTGCGCTTCCAGCAACCTTTCACCGCGGGACTCAATCGCCTGCAGGATCTGTGGGTGTATGTGAGTCGTGGGACGGGATATTGGGGACCGCCGAAGCGATTCGGGGCGCCGTCGGAGATCACGCGCATAAGGTTGGTTGCGGAGGGGGAAGGGAGATAAGAAAGTCTCTCGCCAAGATCGCCCAGATCGCCAAGGTCGGAAAAGAAAGGAATTCGGGTCAGGAAATCCGTAAAAAGAGAGTTCTCCATCTTCCTTGGCGATCCTGGCGATCTTGGCGAGAGATCTTCTTTTTCCTACTTCTCGATTCTGTACTCGATGCCCGCCCTCGTATCCTCCGGGCCCCGCTGAGTCTTCAGCGCAAGCGCCTCTGACAACTTGTAGCGCAGTGTAATGACGTCGCCCGGCTCGAACAGGCCGACGCCGTAGCTGAGATACAAGCGCGGCGAGAGGTATTGGCCGACCGTCAGCGCCGCGCCGCCGATCATCTCGTCGTCCTTCACTGCAAGTTCGTCCACGCCGAGCCGCTTGCCGAGACTTTTCGCGAGCAGGCCGCCGCCGGCGGCGCCGATCGAGCGCGCGGCGGTTTGCATCATGCCGGCGTCGCTGTCGCCGGAGCCGATCTGATCGATGGGCTTGCCCGCGACCAGGTAGGAGAGCGCATTCGACTGGCTCATCGCGGGATCGGAGAACACCGTCAGCTCTGGTGTCTGCGCGTTGCCGCGAATGCGCAGACCGGCCTTCACCGGCTCCGCGCCCTCGAGCTCGACGGTGCGCGTCGCCTCGATGTTGAGACGCGGATTCTGCAGCGGCGTCCATGCGTACAGCAGCTGGCCGCGCTCGATCGTCAGGTCCTGGCCGTACGCTTTGTACTTGCCCGCGACGCGCACCTCGCCCGAGCCGAGCGTCGGCTGGCCGGGACTCTCGCGCACGTCGAGCCTTCCCTGCACCGTGGATTGCAGGCCGAAGCCGACCAGCTCGACCTTGTCGCCGACGATCACCGTGACCTCGGCGAACAGCGGCGCTTTCTCGGCTTCCTGCTCGCGCGTCTGCTCGTCGATGACCACCACATCGGAGGACGCCGCTTGCGCCTTCTCGCCGCCTTTCGGCAGCTTCTGCACATCGATCTTCGCCTCGGGGATCGTGACCTGGCCGGAGACGTTCATGCGCTCCGCGGTGCGCACGACTTTGAGATCCGGCGTGACGATCACGCGCGCGCCGGGAATGTCGGCTGCGAGCACGCGCTCGCCTCCGACGTGCATGTCGAGCGTGCCTGAGCGATCCGCTTTGCCGGCGAATGCCAGGCGGCCGTCACCGGAGACGATGCCGCCCTCGATCGCGATCTCGCCCGAAGGAGCGGGGCGCACCTGCAGCTGTCCTTGCTTGAGCTTCAACCCGACGGCGGGCACATCGGCGGCGAGCTCGGTCGCGCTGACGAGACCCGACAACTCCGGTGCCTGCACCGTGCCGCCGACTCCGATATCCGCATCGACGCGGCCGTGCACGTTCGCGAGCTGCGGCACGAATACGGCGAGCGGCGCAAGATCCGGCACCTGCCCGCGCAGGCGACCGGTGATCGGAGTCGACGCCCGGCCGAGATCGTGGGCGCTGCCCTCGGCGTGCAACGTTCCGTTCGGATCGAACCCGCTGTCGAAAGTAGCTCTGGCGTCCGGGCCTGACAGCGTCGCGGCGAGCCGCAAGCCGTGGTAGCTGAGCAGCTTCTGCGGCGCTTCCTGCGTCTCGTCGCCCGGCGTCGCGGCGAGGTGGCGGGAGATGCTGCCGGATTCCGACTCGATCAACACGTCGCCGAACAGCTCGCCTTGCGCCGTGCGCCGCACTTCGCCATGACCCTGCAGCGTGCCTTCGAGCGCGATTGGCGTCTGCGAAGTGGCGAGCGCATTGCCGAGCGCCAACGGTACGTTCGCAAGGGAATAGCTCGCGCGAATCGCGCCGTCCGTCTGCCGCGCGCCCGCCGCGCACAACTCGATGCGGCCGTCGACCAGGCAAGCCTGCGACAACTCCGCCGAGTCCTTGTCGACAACGATGTTCGCTGGCTCGCGCAATGCGAGGTGCGCGGCATCCTTGACGTCAATGACGAGGTGCTGCAGCGATCCCGACCAGCCTTCGTCGGTTCGTGCGCCCTGCAGATCGACTTCGAGCGCCAGCGGCTGGCCGTCGACCCGCAGCGCGAGGCGATGGGACTTCGGCGCGCCGCTCGCCCGCGCTCGCACGCTTGCGAACTCGAAGCCCGCGGCCGTGAGCTTGGTGAGGTCGAGCCGCAGCGAACCTTCGGGGTTGCGCGGATCGGAAACGTCCGCCTTCGCGCTGAGGGAATCGATGCGCACGTTCGCGGCGTGCAGGTCGCTGCCGCGCGCTTCGCCGTTGATCGCGAGCTCAGGCCACTTGCCACGGACCACGAAGTTCGCATTGAGCTGACCGCCGGAATTCGGTACCCAGTCGTTGAGCGATGCAACTTTGAGCGACAACGTCGCGTCGAGCTCATCGCCGCGCCGGCCGCGGAATCGCAGCTCGCTCTTGCCCGAGTTGAGCGCGGCCGTGCCGCTTGCGATCAGCGGGGGTGTCAACGTCACGTCCGCGTTTCCCGACAGAGGCCGGCCGCGCAGCTCGCCGCGCAGGTTCGTCAGTTGCGCAGTGGCCTCCGGGCCTTTCTCCTGCATGCGGCCCTGGCTCGCAAGATCGAAGCCGAGCTTGCCGCGCCACTGCGCGGCGAACGCGCCGGGATCGAAGTCGCGCGCGGTCGAGGTCACGTCCCACGCCAGCTGCGGCTTCAGATCTATGCGGCCGCGCGCCGCGAGACGGCCCGCGCTCTGCGAGATATCGAACTGCTTCAGCTCGACGCGCTCCGGTGTGCCCTGCACGTCGAGGGCGATGTCCGCGACACGGTCCTGCGGGCCCAGTGCGAGCTTGCCTCGTGCCGTATAGGACTCGGAGCTGCCGCGCACATTCAACGCGCCGTGCGTATGCAGCTCCTGTCCGGCCCATTGCGCCGGCACGACGATCTCGTCCCACTCCGCGGCGACTTTCGCGAACGCCGGCTTGCGTGCGAAGTCGATGTCGCCGCCGAGATGCAGGGCGCCCGCGGCGCGGCCGATGCGCAGGATCGTGTCGATGGCCAGGCTCTCGCCGTTGCGCGTGAAGCGCAGCGGCTCGATCAGCAGCGGCTCATCGTTGATCGCGAGCTTGCCGGAGATTGCGCCCTGGTCATTGGTGCCGTGACCGCTGAGGCTTGCGGCAAGGCTCGTCAGGGACGAATCGGGCATGAGCTCGGAGCGCGGATCGAAGCGCGGTGCTTCGAGCGTAAAGCGCCACGGCCACGTCGGCTTCTGCGCGACCTGCGCTTCCAGCTCCATGATCAGCGGCGCGCTCATCTTCAGCACCGCTTTCGCGTCATCGCCCTGCGTGTATGTTTCGAGCACGCCTGTGTACATGCGCTCGCCGGCCTTCCAGCGGAAGCGGCCGCGGCCTTCGCCGTTGTAGACCTGTCGCTGGCCGACGCGGCCGGAAAATTCGAGCTCGCCCTGGGGCGAGCGCACGTCGAGACGCTTCACTGCCAGCTCGCGCTTCGTCCAGTGGCCGTCGAAGAGCGCGCGCGTCACTTCTACCAGCACCGCGTCGTCGCGACGCACGCGCACCGAATCGACCACGAGCGAGTCGATCGCCAGATCGATCGGCGGTTTCAGCGAGAAGGGTTTCTGCGGCTCCGGCTCGGGCGGCCTGGTCGGCTCGCTCAGTGCAACCTCGATACCGCTCAGCTCAATCTTGCGGAAGTGCAGCAGCGCGCTCATGACATCGCCGAGTGCAATGTCGACGCGCACGCGCCGCAACTGCGCGTCGATGCCCGCCTCGGGATCGCGGTAGCGAATGTTCGTGAGCGTCAGCGGACCGGCAATCGTCCCGTCGATCGTGCCGAGCGCGAGCTTGCCGCCCAGTGCCTTGACCGCCATGTCGCCGATCCAGCGCGCGCCCGCGTATGAGTGCAGGCTCCAGGCGCCCACGGCAATCATGAGGATCAGCAGGACGCCGAGCGTAAGTCCCAGCCATTTAGCCACGCGCTTCACAGGTCGGGCCCGATCACGAGGTGGATGCGCAGGGAGTGGTCGAAGTCCGAGACGACCGGCATGGCGACGTCGAGCCGCACCAGTCCCAAGGGGGATTTCCAGCGCACGCCGATGCCCGCGCCGACGTTCACGTCGAACTGCTGCGTAAACGCGTCGCCGGCGTCGACGAAGACCGCCGCGCCCCATTTCGGCAGGAAGTAGTGCTCGTACTCGGCGCTGGCGATCGTCTCGTACTTGCCGCCGATCACTTTGCCGTTCGCGTCGAGATCGCCGATCTGCTGGTAGTCGAAGCCGCGGATCGAACGGTCGCCGCCGGCAAAGAAGCGCAGTTCCGGGGGCAGCGCGTCGAAATTGCCGACGACCATGCCGCCGGCGGCGGCACGCAGGATCACGCGACCGTCGTCGCCGACCTGCTGCAGCCACTTCGCTTCCGCGCGCACTTGCGCGAGGCTGGTATCGGAAAGCAACGACTCGGCCGCGAGACGCACGCCGTACAGCAGTGAATAGCCGCTGAGCGGGAAGTACAGATCGTTGGACTTCTTGCGCGTCAGCAAGCCTTCCGCGTACAGCAGGCTGGTCGAGCGCTGCTCGTCCGCGATCTCGAAATCGCCGTTCAGATACTGCAGACCTAGCGTGCGCTGAAAGCCCTTCCAGCGATCCGTCACTTCGGTCGCTCCTGCGCGCGCCATGCGCGAAGTGCTGCTATCGGTCTCCTCATCGCGATAGCCGACCGCGAACGTGTAGTTGCGATTGGGAATGCCGGGATCCGGGATGCGGTACTGCAGGCCGTATTCCTGCAGGCGGGTCGAGTACGCGATGTCTGTGCTCAGCTTGTGGCCGCGGTCGTTGAGCCAGCGGCGCTCGTAGCCGAGCCTCGTGCCCGGCCCGGAGTCGGTGCTGACGTAGACGCTGGCGCTGTACACGTTGCGCTTCGCCGGCACGAGCATCACGTCGACAGGCACGACGGCGTCCTGCACGTGTTCGAGATCCGGAGTGACCGCGACGGCGGAGAAATAGTCGGCGTCGACCAGCGACTGCTGGAAGTTCAGCAGCTTCTCGGTCGAGTAGAACTCACCCTCGCGCCACGGCGTGTAGCGCTGCAGGAACTTGTCGGGGAACTGCACATCGCTGAACTTCACCGGGCCGAGACGATGGCGCGCGCCGGCGTCCCATTCGAGATCGATCTCCGCGCTGTTCGCGGCCCTTACCACCTCGACGCGATGCTTGACCGTGTTCGACGCGATGAAACCCTCGTTCGCCAGCGCCGCCTGGATTGCCGACTTGCTGCGCTCGTACGCGCCATGGTCGAGCCGCTCGCCCACTTTCGGCTGGAACTGCTCGAGCGCCACCTTGACGCTCTCGAGCTGCGCTGCATCGCCGCTCACGACCACGCGCTCCTTGCGCACGATCACCGGCTCGCCGGGCTTGATCCGAAAGCTCGCCTGGTACTTGCCCGGCTCGGGCCGCTCCAGTTTGCTGTCGACGTCGGCCTCGTAGTAGCCGAAAGGCTCGAGCGACTGGCGAATCTGCTCGTCGGCTTTCTCGAACAGCCGCCGCACCTCGACGGGCGAGACGTCGCGATCCTCGTACTGGTGCAGCTCGATGCTGGCGCGGACGGACTCCAGCACGTCGCCTTCGACGCCCTCGACGGCGACGCTCACGCGCTCGGCGTGCGCTGGCACGGCACAAAAAAGGGAGAGGACGAATGCGGCCGGGGCGAGCGATCTCACCGTTGAACGACGCGCCGACGTGCACGTTGTTCCATCGGCGTTTCTTCGGCCGACGCTGTGCGAAATCTCCGACAGCGGCGCGGGAATTACCGTCCGCGCAACCACTGCGCCATGTCGACGACGTGCAGCGCCGGGTCGCGACGCAGGTCGCGCTCGATCTCCTCGCGATTGTCGATGCCCGCGACCGCGAGAATCTTCTTGCCCGGGTTTTCGGCGGCGGCTTGCCGCACGACCTGCACCCAGTGATCGATCCAGCGCGAGTTCGCCTGCGCCTGCAGCTCGCCGTGCACGCGCGTGTCGAGCGCTTTGCGGCCGGCCAGCGCGAGCCCTGTTGCCTCGTCATGGGCGTCGGCCGGCGATTGCCAGGACATCGCCAGTGCTGCCCAGGTCGCCTTGTCGTAGGCGTCGAGGATGCGGGCCTGTTCGGGGTTGTCCTTCGCGAACGCGCTCAGCGCCTGCGCCAGCGGCTGGACGATCTGCGTGAACAGCGGCTCGTCCGGCTCGGCAGCGTAGACGCGGTAGCCGTGCTGCTGCACGAGCGGGAAGATCACCTGCGGATACTCGACCTTGCTCGGATGCACCTTCTGTTCGCGCACTTCGGCCGGGGTGCAGTCGACGACCAGGACGTCCGGATCGATCGCGAGCACGATCCGCCGCAGGGCATCCAGGTCGTAAGCGGCGATCGACTGGTGTCGTGAATACAGGCTGCCAACCACGTAGACCGAGGTCGGCGCGGCGGCGTGCGCGCTCGATGCAACGACGGAAAACAGCAATGGGAACAGGCAGGGCAGGCGCATGGCGAGGCTCC
>DATEKT010000184.1:0-10782 GCA_035277305.1 Steroidobacteraceae bacterium
CTTCCACAAGACGCGCCTGGCGCGTTCGCTGGACGTCGTGGACGTGAACGGTGTGCCGACCTGCCGCTCGGTGGTGGATGGCACAGACCCGCTCTGCGTGCCGTACAACGTATTCACGATCGGCGGCGTGACACCCGCGGCGTTGAACTACCTGCAGGTGCCCGGCATGCAGCAGGGCAAGATCACGCAGGAAATCTTCGCCGCGACGGTCACAGGTGACCTCGGCGCCTACGGCATCAAGTTGCCGACGGCCACCGAGAGCATCAAGGTCGCGTTCGGCGTCGAGGATCGCCGCGACACGCTGTCGAACGTGACTGACGATCCGACCTCATCGGACCTTCTGTCCGGAGCGGGCGGCGCGACGATCGGCCTGTCGGGCGCAACGAGCGTGCTCGATATCTTCACCGAGGTCCGGGTGCCGCTGGTGCAGGACAAGCCGTTCGCCGAACAGCTGGGCCTCGAGCTGGCGTATCGCTATTCCGACTACGACCCCATCACCACCGACACGTACAAGATCGGTGCGGACTGGGCGCCGGTGCAGGACGTGCGGTTCCGCGGCAGCTACCAGCGCGCGATTCGTGCGCCGAACGTGGTCGAGCTGTTCACCGCGCAGGGCTTCAACCTGTTCGATCTGCCGGGCGACCCGTGCGGCGTCGATCAGCCGTCCGCGACTCGCGAGGCTTGCATCGCGAGCGGCGTGCCGGCAGCGGTCTATGACGATCCGCAGCGTAGAGCGCGTCTGGACAGCCCTGCTGGCCAGTACAACTTCCTGCAGGGTGGCAACCTCAATCTGCAACCCGAAACGTCGGATACGTATACGTACGGCGTGATCTTCCAGCCGCGGTTCCTGCCGCACCTGGCCATGTCGATCGACTACTTCGACATCAAGATCGAAGACACGATCTCCATCGTCGGCGCCGACACGACGCTGAACGCGTGCTACGGCCTGGGCATCCAGGCGTCTTGCGACCTGATCGTGCGCAACCCCGGCAACGGTTCGCTGTGGCAGGGCGACGGCAACGTGATCGACCTCAACACCAACATCGGCTCCCTGTCGACGAAGGGTGTGGACCTGAGCCTGAGCTACACCGGCGTCGAGCTGGGCGGCCTGGGCGAGTTGAGCTTCAACCTGGTCGGCACGTACCTGGACAAACTGACGTACGTGTCCGGAGTGCCGGGCGACCTCCCGACCGAGTGCAAAGGTAAGTACTCCGGCGCACTCTGCGGCGTGCCGAATCCCGACTGGCGGCATCACTTCCGCATGGGTTGGGAAACGCCGTGGAACGTCGACATGTCGCTGACCTGGCGCTACTACGCCGAGACGTCGAACATCGTGGACGCGACCGCGGCCAACATCGACTACAAGCTCGGTGCTCGCAGCTACTTCGACCTTGCGGCGAACTGGGCTGTGACCGAGAAGGCGTCGGTGCTGCTGGGCATCAACAACCTGCTGGACAAGGATCCGCCGATCTCCTCGGCCGTGGGCACTACGGGTAACGGCAATACGTTCCCGCAGACCTACGACGCCCTGGGCCGCTGGATCTTCATGCGCGGTCAGATCGCGTTCTGATCACAAATCCCTCCTGCGAGAGGGCTCTTCGACGGCGGGCTTCGGCCCGCCGTTTTTTTGTGCCGGACGATTGCCGCGAGCAGCTCGGTGCGATCGAAATACACCTCGTTGCGCCGGATCTTCCCCGCCGCATCGAGCTGCACCAGGCACACGCCGGCGATCTCGAGCGTCTGCGCGCCGACCGGGATCTTCGCCAGCCACTTGTTCAGGAAGCCATCTTCCATCGGGATCGCTTCGAGCTGCGTCCACACCCAGTCCGGATTGTTGGCGAGGAGCTTGCGGAAGTACGCGAGCAGCGCGGCCTTGCCGCGAGCCCCGGCCGGGATGCCAGGATCGACGTACACCGCATCGTCGGAATAGAAAGCAGCGAGCCGTTCCGGGTCGTTGCCGGTCCACGCAGGAAGCCAGCGTTGCGCGAACGCTGCGGCTTCAGCGGCACTCAGAGGCGTCATGCAGTCCTCCTTCTTTGACGTGGCTGCAGGAATTGACCTCGCCACGGACCCATTTTGCGTCATGCGGGTTGAACTGGCACCTGACCCAAGGAGGCAAACCATGCTCGGCACTCAAGATGCGGTCGCAACCGTTGCCGTCAAGAACCTGGCGGCTGCGCAGAAGTTCTACGAAGGCGCGCTCGGCCTGAAGCCCATCGACGCCGAGGGCGAGGAGGTCGTGGTGTACCAGTCCGGCAATTCGCGCCTCAATGTGTATCGCTCGAAGTACGCGGGCACCAACAAGGCGACCGCTGTGACCTGGGCGGTGGAGAACGTCGAAGCGGAAGTGGACGCGCTGAAATCCAAGGGCGTGGCGTTCGAGCACTACGACATGCCCGGGATGAAACTGCAGGGCGACGTGCACGTGGCCGAAGGCCAGGACTTCAAGGTCGCGTGGTTCCGGGACCCGGATGGCAACATCTTCAGCCTGATCAACCGCTAGCTCGCAGGGAACTAGTTCTTCGAGGTCCGCTCCTGCGCGCGCGCACCGCCGAGCATCAGCTCTATCGCACGATTGCCTTCGTGGCATGCGTACTCGAACACCTGGTACTTGTCGTCGCGCGCCAGCGGATAGGCAACCTTCCACGGCGCGGTGTAGTTCGCGGGATCCTCGATCGTGATCTCGTACTGCATCGTGTCGTGATCGACGGGCGTGAAGCGCTCCACAGTGTGCAGCCGCTCGCTGACCGGTATGCCGCGTACGCCGGGGGCCCCCTGGGCTGTCGCAATCCAGCCGCGATCGTTGAAGTTCGTGGTATCGACGACGAGTGTCTTGCCTTCCCAATGGCCGAGTGAATCGCCGCCCCAGGAGCGTACGCGAGCATCCGCGTGGCTGCCGTGACCGATCGGGATGATGCGCGCATCGTGGATCATCTCTGCGACGATCAGCACGTAACCGGGCACCTGCACGATCTGGTACGAGTTGTTGTACACGCCCGGAAACATCGGCGTGGGCTCGCGCGTGATGCAACGGTCCCACTGGCTCATCGTCTCATACGAGTCGAAGTTGCTCAGATTGAAATCGCGGCGGCGCGCCGCCTCGGGGCGCACCGGCACGCGACCGTCGGCAGGCTCGACCACCAGCGAGGTCTGGCCGTTCGGCAGGATCTTCAGGTCCTGGTCGATGAACGCATCGTTGTCGCGACCGACCTCCCCGGCTTTGTGGCCTGCGGCCCAGAACTTCTCAGCCGCGACGCGCTGATGCTCGTCGCGATCTCCTTCCGGCACCTGCGTAGCAGCCTGCGGCGGCCGCTCGAACGGAGTGAGGGTGCCGGCAGTCCAGATGCCCTGGATGTCGGGCGGCGAGTCGGCTGCGCACGCGGCGCCGCCCGCCAGAATAAGTCCGGACGCGATCCACGCGGGAAATCGACGACCCATGCCTTGCATGGTCGGCGAGCATACTCGCGCGGATCGGCCGGCGTCGATTACCCGAACGGTCTAGCGGCTCGCGTCCGGCTGCAGCTGCGCATTGCCGAATTTGCCTGCCAGCTTGCGGGTGGTGATCCAGCTGGCAAGCAGGTCGAAGTAACCTTTCGACTGCCCGATCGCGACCTTCTCGCCGCCCCGCTCTTCCATCTCGATGATGCCGTGATCGGCGTGCGGGAAGACTGCGATGTCGAGCTGCGTCGGCTCCGCCTGGAGCTTGCGCACGAACTCGAGAGTCGGCACCGGCGGCGCTTCCGTGTCCTCGCCTGCGATCACCCAGAGCATCGGCGTGCGGACGCGTCGCAGGGCAGCCTGCGCGTCGTAATCCATGATTGCGTCGAATCCCAGCAAAGCGCGCAGCTCGGTGAATTGATCGTCCGGCGAGCGCAGCAGCGGACCGGTGAAGTCACCTTCAACTTCGCGCAGCCACTTCTCGTCGGCATGCGCAGCTTTGAACTTTGCGAAATCGTCGAGTCCGTCGGTGAAGCGGGACAACATGATGCGGCCGGTGATGGACGTCAGCTCGCGACCCTTCGCGATGATGCTCTCGTCATAGTGCTTCGCGCGCAGCTCGCCGAGCACTTCCTCGCGATCCTCTTCGAGCGGGCTGATCGCGAGTCCGTAGGAGACGACGACGAAGTCCACCGGTGAACGGACGGCGGCGAGCGGCGCGATCCAGCCGCCCTGACTCTCGCCCATCAGGCCGACCGGCACGTTCGGCAGGAGCTTGCGCGCCTGCGCGACCGCCGCGATCGCATCGTCGGCGAGCTCGCTGAAGTCGACAGTGAATCGACCGGTGGATTTGCCCGTGCCGCGCTTGTCGTACACGAACACTGCGATGTCATGGATCGGCAGCAGATGCTGCACGTAGTTGAACACCACCGCGCTGTCCTGGCCGGAGCCGAAGACGAGCACGACGAGCGCTTTCGGTTTCGGCGGTGCGTACAACTCACCGTACAGCGTGTTGCCCAGGCTCGTGAACGAGGCCGGCGTCCTCGTCACAGCCATGCGCTGCGCGACGCCCGCAGGCCCGTCCTTCAGATGAAACTCCAGGCGCTTGCCCGGGCAGCCGTCGAACACTGCTTCGGAAATTCGCGGCTCGCGCGACGCCCAGCCGGGGCCGCCGTGAAAATGACGATCGTCGTCCAGGTACAGACGGCCGCTGCGGCCGTCGGCCAGGCGATAGCGCAGCGCGCCTTCATCGCTCGGCGAGATCACGATGTAGTCGTCGCGGCGCTCGAATTTGTACGCACCCGAATAGCACGCGTTGGGTGGTGGTTCCGCCGACTGCGCGCGACTTGCCAGCGGCAACGCTGCCGCGAGCAGCGCAACTGTGCCGAAGAAACGAAAGGAAACTGTCATGGTGCAACCCTTGTCCGTGCGAGAAGTGTGCTGGTTGCGACGCACCAGCACGCGCGCGGGTTGCACTAGCTTCGTTGGGTGCCGGGAGAGAAAAACGCCGAAAAGTCAGCACTGCACCAATCGTGCTGCACTGCTGAGTTTTCGCTGTTTTTTTCTCCCGGCACCAACTATCGGGCCTGGAAGCGAATGGCTTGACCGCCGCCGGGAGCGAGCTTGATTTGCAGCGTGTCGCCGCGGCGAACGGTGCGACGCTCGATTGCGATCGCGAATGGATGCGTCTGCCAGTCCGCATTGGCGCCGTCGCGGTAGATCTGCGCGCGATAGGAGCGATCGGCATCCAGGAAGTCCAGCTTCACTTCGAGCGTGCGCGCGTTCTCGTCGGTGACGCTGCCGAGATACCAATCGTCGCTGTTGCGATCCTTGCGCACGATGGTCACGAAATCGCCGACCTCGCCGTTGCGCACCAGCGTCTGCGCCCAATCCGTCGGCACGTCCTTGATGAACTGGAACGGCGCGGGATACTTCTTGTAGTTCTCCGGCAGATCGGCCGCCATCTGCAGCGGGTTGTACAGCACGACGTAGTTCGCCAGTTGCTTCGCGAGCGTCGACTGGATCGGCCGCCCGCCCTTGCCTTTCAGGCTCAGCACACCCGGCGTGAAGTCGAACGGACCGGAGAGCATGCGCGTGAACACCAGGTTCGCTTCGTGCTCGGGCGGGTTCGGCGGATCGCCCCACGCGTTGTACTCCATGCCGCGCGCGCCCTCGCGCGCGACCCAGTTCGGATACGTCCGCCGCAGCCCGGTGTCCTTGATCGGCTCGTGCGCGACGACTGCAATGTGGCGTTTGGCGGCTTCGGTGACGACCTTCAGGTGATGGCGCGACATGACCTGGCCGTCGTGCCATTCGAAGTGGATCTTGCCGTCCTCGCCCAGCGCCTTGACCCCGCCCGCGTCGGCGACGTAACCGGTCTTCACGCTGTCGATGCCGAGGCGCTGATAGAGATCGAGCCCCGCTTCGAGTTGCCGCTCGTAGTTGGCGATGTTCGCGGACGTCTCGTGATGACCGATCAGATGCACGCCCTTTTTCTTCGCGTATTCGGCCAGCCCTTCCAGGTCGAAATCCGGATACGGCTGCGTGAAGCTGAACGTCTCGCCGTTCGCGAACCAGTCGCCGTCCCAGCCGACGTTCCAGCCCTCGACCAGCACGCCGCGAAAACCATTCTGCGCGGCGAAGTCGATGTAGCGACGCGTGTTCGCCGTCGTCGCGCCGTGCAGCGGGCCGGAGGCCCAGGTCCACGTGCCCAGGTGCATTCCCCACCAGATTCCGACGTACTTAGCCGGCTTGAACCACGACACGTCGCCGAGCGCGTTCGGCTCGTTCAGATCGAGGATGAGATCGGACGAGAGGTACAGATCGCTGGCCGTATCCGCGATCAGCAGCGTGCGCCACGGCGTCCAGAACGGCGCCTGCCGCTGCACCTTCGCGCCCTGCGACGAAGGCGACAGCACGGCCTTCAAGCGCGTTCCAGCGACTCGCCGCACCCACATCGAGGAATAGTCGACGAGCGCCGCTTCGTGAATCGCAATGTGCAGGCCCGCCTCGGTGCGAATCGTGATGGGCGTGTGCGCCTGCGCGACTTCGCTCAGCGGCGTGCGGTTGTACAGATACTCGTAGCGGTTCCACTCACCGCCCGGGATCCACCATGCTGTGCCCTGATCCGCCAGCGCGAACTCCGTCAACTCATCGCCGATGTTGACCTGGCGCAGCTGCGGCTGATCGGGAAACTCGTAGCGGAAGCCGATCCCGTTGTCGAAGGCGCGAAACACGACGATGAGCCTGCGCTTCAGAGCGCTCTTCTCCACCAGCCCGACGCGCATTTCGTTGTAGTGGTTGCGGACGTAACGCCGCTCGCCCCACGGCTGCTCCCAGGTCTCGTCGACGCTGCGCGTCTCGACGCCGTCGCCGATGAAGTTGCGCTCGAGTTTCGGTGCGTCGGTCAGGAGGAAGCCGAGGCGCGATTCCGTGATGATCTGCCGGCCGTTGCGGCTGATCGTGTAGCCGGGGCGGCCTTCGTTGTCGATCGTGACGCTCGCGGACAGGATGTTGCCGGGAGAGGCGACGGTGCCGACCGTCTCCGCATTCACAATGCCTGCGCACAGCGCAAGCAGCACTGTAATCAGAATGACTATGTGCCGATCCATTCTGCGACCCAACCGCTGAGGCGCGGCAGCGCCCATCCGGTTGCGCCGTCCGACCGCTCGATGACACGCCAGCGCTCGGACTCCGCCGGGCGCCACGAGCGCGCATCGTGCCCCAGATTGAAGACGCACAGCAAACGTTGCGTGGGCGTGCTGCGCTCGAATGCCAGAATCGCGTCGGAAACTTCGACGACGCGCATCGTGCCGACCAGCAGCGCTTCGTTGCCGGTGCGCAGCGCGACCGCGCGCCGCGTAAACGCAAGCTGCGAATGCGGATCGTGCTCCTGACGATCGACCGACAGCGCGAGATGCTCCGCCGCCATCGGCAGCCACGAACGCTGCTGCGTCTCGGCGCTCACCGACGAACGCCACGGGATCGGCGTGCGCGCACCGTCCCGTCCAAGCGTGAGCGGCCAATTGGCGATCGCTTCGGGATCCTTGAGCTGTTCGAACGGCACGTGCGCCTGCGGCAAGCCGAGCTCTTCACCCTGGTAGATGAAGATGTTGCCGCGCAGGCACGCCAGCAGCAGCATCGTGACGCGCGCCATCGCCGCACGATCCGGCGTGCTCGCCCAGCGCGACGGCGCGCGCGGCGCGTCGTGATTCGAGAACGCCCAGCTCGGCCAACCGATGCCATCGCTGTCGGGCCAGGCTGCGAGCGCCTGCTCGACGAGTTGCGGCGTCAGGCGATCGGCCTGCAGGAAGTTGAAGCCGTACGCGCTGTGAAATCGCTTCGCCCCCGCGGTGAAGCTCTTCATGTCGGCGTCGGCATCGCTGCCGCCGACTTCGGCGACCGTGAAACGATCGCGATAGGTATCGACGAGCCCGCGAATGCGCTCGATGAACTGCGGGATGTCGGGATGCGACTTGTTGTGCAGCGGCAGCTGGAAATCGCACGGCCGCGTGCGAACTTTGCCGTCCCGCGGCGCCGGCGGATTGTCGCGCAGCTGCGGGTCGTGCATCGCATAGTTGACGGCGTCGAGCCGGAATCCATCGACGCCGCGATCGAGCCAGAAGCGCGCGCACGCCAGCAACTCGTCCTGCACGGACTCGTTGTGAACGTTGAGGTCGGGTTGCCCGGCCAGGAAGTTGTGCAGGTAGTACTGGCCGCGGCGCGCGTCCCACGTCCACGCCGGACCGCCGAACACCGACTGCCAATTGTTCGGCGGCGAGCCATCGGGCCGTGCATCCGCCCAGACATACCAGTCGGCGCGCGGATTGTCGCGGCTGGTGCGGCTTTCGCGGAACCACTCGTGCTGATCCGAGGTGTGCGAGTACACCTGGTCGATGATCACCTTGAGGCCGAGCGCATGCGCGCGTTCGACCAGCCGATCGAAGTCGGCGAGCGAGCCGAAGCGCGGATCGACGTCGCGGTAGTCCGCAATGTCGTAGCCGAAATCTTTCATCGGCGACGTGAAGAACGGCGAGAGCCAGATCGCGGCGACGCCAAGCGAAGCAACATGATCGAGCCGCGCCGTGATGCCCGGCAGATCGCCGACCCCGTCGTCGTTCGAATCGGCAAAGCTATACGGATAGATCTGGTAGATCGGCGCGCCGAGCCACCACGCGCGCCCGGGGGTCGCGGCGACGCGTGGGGCCGGCTGAGGGGACGCACTCACTGGTCGTCTCCGGCAGCGCACACGACGAAGTCGAGCGGCGCCAGCACGACGCGATAGGATCCCGGGGCCACCACCTCGCTCTCGCATCGGCCGTACAGCGCGCTAAAACGGCGCGAGCCCGCATCGACTTCCATCGTGGTCGTCAGCGGCTGGAGCGAAGTGTTGAACGCAATCGCGATCTCGCGGCCCGTGGCCGGATCGAGCCGCGACACTGCGAACAGCCCCGGGGAATCGGAATAGTTCCTCACGACCTGTTGCCCGCTGCGCAAGGCAGCGTGCCCGCGGCGCAGCGCCGAGAGCTGGACGATCTCTCGCGCGATCGGATGATCCAGATCGAAGTTCGCTGGATTCTGGCTGACTCCAATTCTTCGATCCGCGAGGTAACTCGGCGTGCGGCTCGTCATCATGTCCTGCCGCGCATCCTGGTCGCCGCCAACGCCCGTGAAGCCCTGCTCATCGCCGTAGTACACGACCGGAACGCCGCGCAGCGCGAACAACATCCCGTGGGCGAGCAGCACGCGCTTGAGCACTTCGTCGTCGCTCGCCTGCGGCCGCTCTTTGCGCACGGAGTAAGCGAATCGCCCGGCGTCGTGGTTGCTGATGAACGTCGGCAGCTGCCGCGCCGTTTTCTCGCCCTCGGCGTACAACGTGTCATCGGCGAACAATCGCGCCAGCTTGTCCGTACCGGCACTGCCCGCGACAGTTGCACGCACGGCGCTCGCGAATGCGAAGTCGAGCACCGCCGGCAACTTCGCGTCACGCGTGTAACGCGCGAGCAGCGCCACATCGATATCCGACGTCGAAACCTCACCGAAGATGTGGAAGTGCGGAATGCCTTTCGCGGCCGCCCGCTGCAGCATGGCCGGCACGAACGCCTGCCAGAACTCCGGGTTCACGTGCCGGGCGGTGTCGATGCGGAAGCCGTCGACGCCGTAGCGATCGATCCAGCCGCCGTAGATCTCGATCATCCCCTGCACGACGCGCGGATTCTCGGTCGCGAGGTCGTCGAGACCGACGAAGTCGCCCATCTCCGAGCTCTCGCCCTCGAACGTCGTGTTGCCGCGGTTGTGATACAGCAGCGGATCGTTGAGCCACTGCGGCACCTTGATGCGCTCCTCGCCGGGCGGCAGGTACGGCGTGTACGCGAAGTCAGGGCGCGTCAGCTTGTCGAAATTGTTGCCGGTGAATCCTTCGTTGATCGGCTCGCCCTGCAAGCCGCCGTGTCGCGAGTACGGATACTCTGCACGCGAGCGATACGGGCACTTGTCCGTCTGACATTCGCGATACGCAATCACGTCCGCAGTGTGATTGGCGATGATGTCGAGATACACCTTCATGCCGCGCGAATGCGCAGCGCTCACGAACGCCTGCATCTGCGCGTCATTACCGAGATGCGGATCGACGCTGGTGAAGTCGGTGATCCAGTAGCCGTGATAGCCGGCGGACTCCTGGCCCGGCCCACCTTGCACCGGCTTGTTCCTGAACACGGGCGTCAGCCACACCGCCGTCGCGCCCAGCGCCTGGATGTAGTCGAGCCTCGCGGTGAGTCCCTGCAGATCGCCGCCGTGAAAGAACGCCTTCGACGTGGGATCGAAGCCGTGCTTCAGCCGGTCGCCCTTGATTCCGCCGCGATCGTTCGCCGGATTGCCGTTCTCGAAGCGATCCGGCAGCACGAAGTAGACGATCTCCTCCGTCTGCGCGCGCTCGCGCACGTCGTCGGCTGCGTTCGCGGAAACTGCGAACGCAGCCAGCAGCGACAGGACGAACTTCACGTGCCTAGAGCTTGTAGTTCACGCCGAGCAGCAGCTGCCTTCCGTATTCCTGGAAGTCCTGCTGGCGCGTCTCCGTCACGGCGTACGCAATGTATGGCTCGTCGGTCAGGTTGTTGATCTGGAACAGCAGCGACAGGCCCTGCAGCCGCCCCGGACCGAACTCGTAACCGATCTGCGCGTCCGTGATCTGGTCGCCCTTCACGTACTTGAGCGCGCGATCGTTCGCGAAGTTCGTCACCTCGCCGATGTACTTCGAACGGGCACGCGTACCGATGCGCGCGGAGAAGCCATAGTTCTCGTAGTACAGCGTCGCGCTCCACACGTTCTCCGACAGGCCCGGCAGCG
>DATEKT010000185.1:0-4396 GCA_035277305.1 Steroidobacteraceae bacterium
AATTCATGGAAGATCAGCGGAGCTTGCCGTGGACACGCCCATCTGCAGCGCATGCGCAAAACCCCAGCGGGGCATCGTGGAGTTTCGGTGGTCGGATGGCGCCGTCGTCTATGAGTGCGTGCACTGCGGCGCATTCAACGAGGTGTCCGAGGTCCGTCGCCTGGTTGTCACACGCGTGTCACGCGGCACGTTCGGATTCGGTTCGCGGCGCCCGATCACTCCCCGCGGAGAGCTGCGCTAACCAGCATCCTTGAAGGCATCGCATTGCGCGTCGCCGTGAGAGCGACGCGCTATGATTCCCTACATGCGATGGATTCGTGCTGGTCTCAAAGCAATTGGCCTGACCCTGGTGGGCTGCATCGTTCTCGCGTTGCTGCTGTATCTCGTGATCGGCATCGTCAACTGGAATGACCGGAAACCCTCGCAGCTGGCCGAGCAACTGCAGCAGCAGTACCAGGCTCGCCCGCCGGTCGCCGACGCCGAGAACGGCTACGTCTACGTAATGGGCTTCACAGCTGGCCCCGAACAGGATCCCGTGCGGGCGGGCATCGAACGCGTCGCATGGGCTCGCGAGGTCGTCGAGATCACTGCGCGCACGATCGGCATCGATAAGGTGCCTCTGCCCGAAGATCCCATTGCCGCTCCTGCGAATGCGGCTCCCCGCGATCCGCTCGTCGAGCATTTCCGCGGCGCCTGTCAGCCAGGGGGTCAGGGGTGCGCCGAAGCATTCACCAACGGCACGGAAATCTACGACCGCTGGATTGCCACCGAGAGTCAACTGCTGCCTCGCTACAGCCAGCTGCTGGCCAGGCAAGCCTGGCTCGAAACGGCCCCAATCGACCTGTCGACTCCACTTCCGGGCTATGCGCGGGTCATGGATGGACAGCGACTCGCATTGCTGGAGGCGCGCCGGCTCGCGATGCAGCGCGACTACGAGGGTGCGCAGCGACTGCTCGAGAGCGATCTGCGCTTTTGGCGTGTGGTGTTCGAGTCTGCGGATACGCTGATCGTCAAGATGATCGCAACGGTCGCGCTCGTCAGGCATTTCGAGCTTGGCAACCTCATTCTGCGCGACCTCGATTCGCAGGCGGCGGCCCTTGTGATGCCAGCTGACTGGCGAATGCCGATCACCGAAAGCGAGCGCTCGATGCGGCGCTGCATGCGCGGCGAGTGGCTCTTCTTCGCGAGCATGGCGAAGTCGCTCGACCCGTTCTTCAGCCCTGAGTTGGCGATGGAACGCAAAAGCCATGCGGGACGCGTGACGGTCGCCATCCTGGGCAGACCGCTCTATCAGTCTCAGGACCTGATCAATCGGTACGCGGACTATTACACCCGGGTTGGAGAGCTGCTCGACGCTCCGTTCGAGGACTACGAGGAGGCTCGCAGCACGGCCAGCGAACTCTCGGCCCGCATACAGAAAAGCGGATGGCCGCCGCGCTCGCTGTACAACATCCTCGGATCGTGGGTCGCGTCGCAAGGCATGTCGGACTACGCGAACTATGGCGCGCGCGCAGCCGACGTCGAGGGCGTGCGCCGGGCGGCAATCGCGGCCGTCACGCTGCGAGCCGCGAAGGTGGACAAGGCGGATGTCGCGGAGGCACTGCGAGCCAGCGAGCTCCGCAATCCCTATGACGGCCGCCCCTTCGAATGGTCCGCGACCGACTCTGCGATCCGATTCCGGGGACTCGCCGAGGGCGAGCGCGGCCTGCACCTCCTGTACTACTGATCAAGGTACAGCGATCGACGGAACGACTATCATCCGACGAGTTCGGGGAGGTGAGCATGGCTTGGAACGAACCACCGAGTCCGCCGCGGACATCGGCCGCACCGTCAACGCAGCCTGCAGCGCCGGCCCCTGCGCCGGTCGAGGCTCGCGACACCCCGGCGGAGCCGTCCAAGGACCCAGGACCTTATTTTCCCGACGCGCTCGCTCGGTCCGAACAGGATCTGCTCAAGGCGCGCCGCACGGCGATCGGCCAGGACGCCGACGCCCCCTCCATCGGTGTCGGGCTATCCGGCGGCGGCATTCGCAGCGCGACGTTCTGCTTCGGCGTCTTCACGGCGCTCGCCCGCAAGTTCGATAGCGCAGGCCGGCCGCTCTTCACACGCGTGGATTACCTATCCACTGTCTCCGGCGGCGGGTATTTCGGCAGCTTCCTCGGAGCACTCTTCCGACGACCGTGGGTCAAGAGCGCGGACGACGTCGCCAAAGTCCTGCGCGACGAGATGGGTCCCGAAGGCGGTCAGCGCCCGACCCGCTTCTTGCGCGACAACGGCCGCTACCTTGCGCCGCGCGGCTCCGGCGATCTGCTGGTGATGCTCGCAGTGATGCTGCGCAACTGGATCTCCGTGCAGTGCGTGATGGTCGCGTTCGTGCTCGCCGCGTTCGTGTTGCTGCAGGTCGTGTTGATGAACCTGCCGGCCGCCGTCGACTGGATGCTCGGCGGGATGAATGCGATCGAGGATCGGCTGCCGGGTCCGCTGCTCTCCTGGACTCGCCCGCTCGTCAACGAGGTGGAGGCGCTGCTCTTCATGCGCTCGCCGCAGTTCGGCGGCTTGTGGTGGAGCGCGTGGTTCCTCGTGTTGATCCCGATCGTGCTGCTGTGGTCGGTGCCGACAGTCTGGGGATACTGGGTCATCGACCAGCCGCTCGCTACGAAAACCGCCGTCAGGCGCTCCGATCTGCTCGTGATTGCGGGCCTGAGCGCCGGCGTGCTGTTCGGCTGGATCCCGCAACCGATGCCGCGATTCATCGCGCTGTTGGGCCTCGCAGCGGTCGCGACGACGCTCTGGACGTTGTGGGGACATCCGTGGCTTCTGCGCCGCATTTTTCGCCGCAAGTCGCCGACGGACATGGGTGAGGTCAGCGCGGCGCGCCGGCGCATGTCCGCTGCATTCAAGACTTCTGTCGTCGTGTGTGCGGCGATCGTGCTGCTCGGACTGATCGATACGCTCGGCTCCACCATGTACGTGATCCTCAATACCACGGGGTTCCGGGGTGTGATCGCGACGATCGGCGCGGCGCTCGCCACGTTTGCCGGCGTCGCGGCCTACGGCCGTCAATTGCTGGTGCTCTTTGGCGGCGACGCGAAGGACAAGCGTCCGCGTGTATCGATGTCGATCGTCAGTTGGATCGTAGCCGTCGTGATCGTTGGCGCGTGGCTCGTGACGATCAACGTCGGCTCGCATGCGATCGCCTGGCAGTTCCAGAAGCCGAGCGGCTATCCGACCAGCATCACCGAAGTCGTGCCGCCAAAGCTGACGAACGCGGAGCAGATCGTCATCGAAGGCGAGGGCGCTTCGCGCACGATCAGGCCCTTCGTCGAGCAAGTGCCGGAGCCTGAGGAAACCCAGCGTCAGGCTCTGTTCGCTCTGAAGGTGCTGGGCGTGCTGGTCGCGCTCATCGCGCTGCTCGGGCAGAACACCTTCTTCATCAACCTGTCGACGATGCACACGTTTTACTCGCAGCGTCTGACGCGCGCGTATCTGGGCGCGTCGAACAGCGCGAGGTTGTGCGATCCGAAGAGCCACATCACCGACGTGATCGACGGCGATGACATCGCCGCGAACAAGTACTGGCGCTGGCCGGTGCAGCCTGTCGCGGGCTTCGTCGAGAGCTTCATGACGATGCTGAAGCAGAAATTGTGGGGCGCACGCGCGAAGGAGCCGCCTTCGTTCCCGGCCGGCCGCAACGGCTCGCCGCTGCACATCGTCAACGTCACGATCAACGAAACTTTCGACAACCGCACCGGCATCCAGGTGCAGGACCGCAAGGGTGTGCCGCTCGCAATCGGCCCTGCCGGGTTCAGCGTGGGCGTTCGGCATCATCTGGTCGCAGACAAGGACAAGGGCCACATCGCGCTGCCGGACGGCGCAGGGCAGTACCGTGTCTTCGACACCAATAAACTCAAACGCGATCCCGAGGAGCTGAGCCTCGGGCGCTGGGTCAGCATCTCGGGCGCGGCGGCGGGCTCGGCTGTCGGATCGCGCACGACGTTGCCGACGGCGATGCTCGCGACCTTCGCGAACGTGCGACTCGGTTACTGGTGGGACTCCGGTCTCGATCTCGGTGCCGGCGGTTTTTTGCGGAAGCTGCTGCCGCCGGTGTATCGCGCACTGCTGGCGGAGTTCCTGTGCAACCTGCGCGGCACGGGCGATCGTCTGTGGAATCTGTCCGACGGCGGCCACTTCGAGAATCTCGGCGGCTATGAGCTGATCCGCCGCCGCCTGCCGCTGATCATCCTGGTCGACGCCGAACAGGATGCGGACTACAAGTTCTCGGGGCTCGCCGATCTGATCCGCAAGGCGCGGCTCGACTTCGGCGCGGAGATCGAGTTCGTCGATCCGCCCAAGAACTTTCCTGGCTTCGGCACGCTCGGTCAGCTGCGCCGGGTAA
>DATEKT010000186.1:0-36438 GCA_035277305.1 Steroidobacteraceae bacterium
GATCCGCGTGCCGCCGCTGCGCGAGCGCCTCGAAGATATCGACGAGCTGGTCGAGTCGATCATCGTCCGGCTCGGCCGGACGATCGGCAACCGCTCGCTGAAGGTGACCGACGCCGCGCTCGCGACGCTGCGCGAGTACCACTTCCCCGGCAACGTGCGCGAGCTGGAGAACGTGCTGGAGCGCGCCGCAACGCTGTGCTCGAACGGCATCATCGACGCCGCCGACCTGCAGCTGCGGCCGAAGGTCGCGAACACCGAAGTGCCGATCCCGAACACGGTGGCGCCGGGCGAGAAGCTCGGCGATGCCCTCGAAGACATCGAGCGCGACGCCATCGTGCGCGCGCTGGAGCAGACCCGTTACAACAAGACCAAGGCCGCGCAGCTGCTCGGCATGACGTTCCGCTCGCTGCGCTACCGCATCAAGAAGCTCGGCATCGAATAGCCGCGGTGCGCTCTCCTCTTCCCGCGCTGGACAGTCTGACCTGGGATTCGCTGGCAACGCTGTTCCTGCGCAGCTCGCTGGTCGGCCTCGAGTTCCTTTGCGCGATCGTCGTCGCACGCAGGTTCGGCGCAACCGCTTACGGCGTCCTGGCGCTGGTCACTTCCTCGATCGTGCTGCTGGCGATCCCGGCGACGCTCGGGTTTGACCGGTTGCTGTTGCGGGAAAGCGCGCTGCTGAAAGCGTCGGGGAAGTTCGGCGAGCTGCGCGTGCTGCTGGTCACCGCGACGAAGATCGTGTTGGGCCTCTCGGCCCTGCTCGCGCTGATCTTTGCGGCGGGCGGCATGCTATGGGCAACGCCGTCGAGCGAAGTGCCGTTAGCGCTGCTCATCGGCGCGCTCGCGCTGCCGGCGCTCACCTTTGCCAGGATCCGGCAAGCCGCAGTCGTCGGTCTCGGCCATGTGCGTGCCGGGCAGCTGCCCGAGACGTTGGTGCAACCGCTGGCGCTGCTGCTACTCGTGAGCTTGATTCCGGTAACCGGGGCGACCTGGATCCCGGTCATTGCATATGTGAGCGCCACGGCTATCGCGAGTGCAGCGGGCGTGTGGATTCTGCGGCGAACGCTGCCCGCAGCGGGCGCAATCGCCGAGTCGAGCGTCGATGCGCGGGCGTTGACGCGCACTGCTCTGCCGTTCGTCTGGATCGCAGCCATGAACACGCTGCTCACCTACGGCGATGTCCTCATCGTCGGCATGGTCAGCGACGCAGCGTCCGCAGGTGTGTATCGGGTCGCGAGCCACGCCGCGATGCTGGTCGCGTTTCCTCTCACTGCTGTGAACATGGCAGCAGCACCACGCATAGCGGCAGCCTTCGCCCGCCAGGACAGCGCATCCATGCAGCAGGTTGCGACCACCGCCGCGCGCAGAGCCCTGCTCGGCGCGATCGCCATCCTGCTCGCGCTCTGCCTGTTCGGCCGGCCGGTGCTCGGGCTCTTCGGCGCGGAGTTCGTCGCCGGCTACCCCGCGATGGTCATCCTCGGCGCGGCTTACCTCTTCAATGCAGCCGCCGGAACGTCGGGCTACCTGCTCATCATGACGAATCATGAGCCCGCGGCGGGCGCGTGCTTCACGATTGCCGGCCTGTTGACAGTGATCGGCAATCTGCTCCTGGTACCGCGCTGGGGAATCGAAGGCGCCGC
This sequence comes from Steroidobacteraceae bacterium, assembly GCA_035277305.1. Taxonomy (GTDB): domain Bacteria; phylum Pseudomonadota; class Gammaproteobacteria; order Steroidobacterales; family Steroidobacteraceae; genus Steroidobacter. Next base: position 1,638 of record DATEKT010000186.1, read on the forward strand.
CATTGCGTCCGGCGTCAGCGTCATCGTCCTCAGTGCCGGCCTGGTGCTGACTGCGCGGCGCCGGCTGGGCATTCGACCGACTGCGCTGGGCCGCCTGCGGGCCGCGTGAAAGAGGCAAGCATGAAACTCGCTCATCTGGCGAAGCAGGCGTGGCTCAGCATGCGGATGCGATCGTCCGCGGACTACTGGGAGCAGCGTTATTCGCTCGGGATGGATTCCGGCGCCGGCTCCTACGGCGAGCTCGCGAGCTACAAGGCCGGGTTCCTCAACGCGTTCGTCGCCAGCGAAGGCGTGCGCAGCGTGCTCGAATTGGGTTGCGGCGACGGCAACCAGCTCACGCTGGCGCGCTACCCGAGTTACCTGGGACTGGACGTTTCCAGAACCGCCATCGACCGCAACGCGGAGCGTTTTCGCGGCCAGGCCGACAAATCATTCCTGTGGTACGACCCCGCGCGGTCGATCAACCTCGGTGCGTGGCTGCAGGCGGACCTGGTCCTGTCGCTGGATGTGATCTATCACCTCGTCGAGGACCGGACGTATCGCGACTACCTGCAGTCGCTGTTCGGCTCGGCCCGGCGCTTCGTCATCATCTACTCCTCCGACAGCGACACGGCGAACGCGACCCGGCATGTGCGGCATCGGAAGTTCACAGCAGATGTCGCGCGGGAATTTCCGCAGTTTCGTCTGCGGGAGCACGTTCCGAATCCGCATCGCGCGCTGACGTTCGCAGACTTTTACGTCTACGCGCGCGCGACGCCGGCCGGCTGACCGGTGCCGAGCGCGCGCTCGAACGTGCTCGAAAAGGCGCGCGCGGAGACTTCGCGCGTGAACTCGCTCTGCACCAGCGCGCGGGCGTTGCGGACGAGCCGCTCCGCCAGCTGCGGCTCCTGCACCAGCCGGATGATTGCCCGCGCGATCTCCTGAGGCGCGCGCTCGGCGACCAGCAGTCCGGTCTCCTCGTGACGGACGACATCGACGATGCCGCCCGATGCGGTTGCGACCACCGGGGTGCCGCCCATCATTGCCTCGATGAAGACCAATCCCTGACCTTCCACTCCGCCGTTCGCCGCGCGGCGCGAGGGTCCGACGAAGATGTCGGCGCCGCGCAGGTGCTGCATGACCTGCGAGGGCTCTAGCCAGCCGGCGAACGACACGCGCTGCTCGATGCCGAGAGTGCGCGCGAGCAACTCCAGTTGCGCGCGCGCCGGACCGTCGCCGACGATCAGCGCGGTAATGTCCCCGAGAGTGCTCTGGCACTGCGCGACTGCATGCAGCAGATCATCGACGCCTTTTTCCTCGACGAGCCGGCCGACGAAGATGAGCAGCGGCCCGTTGCCGCGACGAAATCGCTCGCGCACCGACGCATCGCCCGCCGCTCGCCCGGGCTCGACATACGAGACGCCGATGGGGATACGCACCACGTTGCGGGCCGAGGGGCAGAGTTGCGCGACTGCTGCCTGCGTTGCCGAGCTGTTGACCGTGACGACGTCGGAGCGGCGAATGACCAACCGCTTGCAAGCACTCAGGAGCCCACCGCGCAACGCAAACACGTCGCTGCCGTGAACAGTTGCCACGTGCGGCACGCGCATGAGCCTGGCGGCGATCGACGCAGTGAACCCCTGCGGCAACAGCCAGTGCGAATGCACCAGATCGTAGCCGCCCCGCGCCAACTCGCGCGCGATTGCCAGCAGCTCGCTCATCACCAGCGGCGGAATTCTCAGCGCGTTGGTTCGGTCCCGCCGCAGATTCGCCAGCGCTCCGCCCTGGTAACACAGAGTCTGCTGCGACTCGGGCCAGAGATAGCGGAAGCGGCGCACCGGTACGCCCTCGATCTGCTCTTCGACCCGCGCGCCCGGCGCGTGCGGCGCCAGCACCCGGATGTCCCAGCCCAGTGCAATGAGGTCCTGTGCGATGTGCAGGATGAAGGGCGTCGTGCTGTCGCCGGGCCAGCGGGGGAAGTTCGAAGTGACCAGCAACACCTTGCTGCGCTGGCGGACTGGCGTCATACGCCTGCCTGAGCTCGCGTTTCGCTGACTGCGCCGCCGCGGCGGCTGGCTTTCGCGCTGTCGACTTCGGCGCGCAGCAGGCGGGTGCGCACTTCTTCCAGCAGGACGCGATTGGCGGCGATGAGGTCGGAAATGACGCCGGCGCCGTAGATGATCATCGAGGTGACGATGAGGATCGCCGACAGGATCAGCGACTGCACCCGCCCTGCTCCTTCACCCTCCAGGTAGCCGATCACGAACCGGACGCCGATGAGCAGGCCCGGCACGAGAAACAGCGTGCCGAGTGCCACGAAGAAACGCAGCGGCTTGTAGAGCACGAAGATCCGGATGATCGTCAGGATCGAGCGTCGCACGTACGAGAACATGCTCTTGACCAGCCGCGAGGGGCGCGTCGCGCGATTGACGCGCACCGGCACGGCGACGATCGGCAGGTTCTTGCGCCCGGCCTGGATGATGGTCTCGAGCGTGTAGGTGTAGTTGTTGAACACGCACAGGCGCAGCGCCGCTTCGCGATCGATGGCGCGAAAGCCGCTGGGAGCGTCGGGCACGTCGGTGCCGCTGGCGATCTCGACGACTGTGCTGCCGATCCTCTGCAGCAGTTTCTTCGCCCAGGAAAACTCCTCGATCGTCGCGATCGGCCGGCTGCCGACGACGATGAGCGCCCGGCCTTCGAGGATCGGGGCGACCAGCGCGGGGATGCAGGTGGCGTCGTACTGGTTGTCGGCGTCGGTGTTGACGATTACGTCGGCGCCCGCTTTGAGGCAAGCTTCGATGCCGGCCATGAAGGCACGGGCGAGCCCCTGGTTGTGCGGCAGGCGCAGGATGTGATCCGCTCCCGCAGCTTGCGCGACCTGCGTGGTGCGGTCGGTGCTGCCGTCGTCGATGACGAGGATCTCGACCGTATCGAAGCCACGCACCGTGCGAGGCAGCGACGCAATCGTTTCCGCCAGCGTGGCCTCTTCGTTATAACAAGGAATCTGGATGATCAGAGTGCGCACGTACGCATCGCCATCGAGGCCGTCGACGCTGCGCACATTAGCAGCTTGCCCAGCGGGAACCAATCGATGTCAGTGATCGCCCCCGGCGAAAGCATCCGCTCCGTCGGCGCGCAGCGCCTGCTGGTGTGGGTCGCATGCGCGGTGCCGTTGACCGCGTGCCTGGCGATCGTCGTGGCAAAGTTCCTGCTGGTCGGACGCATCAACATCAGCTGGGACGAGTTCTTCTATCTGTCCGCCGTTCACGAAGCGGCGCGTGGCGAGCTCACGCTGGTGCTGCAGGGAGCCTACACGCACCTGTTTCAATGGGTCACGCGGCTGGACGCCGATGAAGTCGGCCAGGTCGTGGCTGCACGAGTTCCCATGGCCGCGCTGCTCGCCGCGACGGCGCTGCTGCTGTGGCGGCTCGCCTCGACCTGGGTAACCAGAACGACCGCGCTGCTCGCGCCACTGGCGTATCTCTCGATCACCGCGATCCTGCAGCACGGCGCGTCGTTTCGCGCAGATTCCATGCTTGCACCGCTGTGCATGCTGGCGGCGGTGCTGGTCCGCAAGAGCCCCGGGCTGCGGGCCGCCGCGTTGGCGGGAGTGTGCCTTGGGGCGGCATTGGCCATTTCGATCAAGGCAGTGCTGTTCGCACCGGTCATGCTGGTCCTCGTCGCGCTCGATACCGGCACGGACGGGCGCGTTGTTCTGCCCCGCAACGTGAAAACGCTTGCCGTGGTTGCCGGCTGCGCCGGCGTTACGGCAGTGGCGCTGATTCTGCTGCACAAGCTGTCGGTCGTCGCCGCGGACACGACGATGACCGCCTATGCGTCACGGAGCTTCGCCAAGACGATCGGCGATGTGCCTTTTTTTCCGCGATACACCGAGTACGAGTGGATCAAGTCGCAGAATCTGCTGGCATGGCTGCTGCTCGTCGCCGGTGCCGTGTGCGCGATCGTGCGGCCGCGCTTCCGGCGCGCCGGTGCATGCGGGCTCTCGCTCCTGCCGCTGCTCTTCTATCGCAACGCCTGGCCGTACTACTACGTTGTCATGCTCGCACCGGCTTGTGTCCTGGCGGCAGTGGCCGTCGAGAACGTTCGTGAGCTGCTGCAACGGCTACGATGGCCTGCGGGCCCCGAGGTGGCGACGCTGACTTTCTCGGTGCTCCTGACCATCGTGGCCGCGCGTCACTTGAGCCCACTGCAAGCGGATGAGCAAGTCGCGCAGCGCGAGGTGGTCGCAGCCGTCCATCGCATCTTTCCGCAAGCGGTGCCGTACATCGATCACAGCGGCATGATCGGCGGATTTCGCAAAGTGAACTTCTTCATGAGCACGTGGGGCGTCGAGGACTATCGGGCGTCCGGAAAAAGCTTCGTCGAGCCTGCGCTCGCCGTGCACGCACCGCTCCTGCTTGCGAATCGCCCGGTGCTCGATCCGCGCAGCCGGTCCTTCGAAGCTGAGCTCCTGCCGCGGGATCGCGAGCTGATCCGACAGTTCTATCAGCCGTACTGGGGACCGATCAGGGTCGCCGGCGCGAGCACGGAGCTGGTCGGCCGTCATCCGCGTCGCGTGGAACTGCCGTTTCCGGGACGCTACCGCGTGGAGACCGAGACCCCGATCGTCATCGATGACGTCGTGCGCCGGAACGGCGAGGTGATCGATATCGAGCAGCCCGCGGTGCGGATGTCAGCGGTCAGCGAGCCTGAGCCTGGCGCGGAGCCCGAGGTGCGCGTTCGCTTGATCTGGGCGGCGGCCCAGGCGCCACCCTCCGCGGCGCCACCGAAGCAACGCCTGTACGAGCCGATTCGCAACTGAGTGCTGGCGCGGGCGGACTGGCCGCGCGTCTCACTCCGTGCCGCCGCTCACCTCGTCGCCGTAGCGCGCCTTCATCGCCTGCCAGAGCTGCGCGAACACCGGGTGATGCTCGGCCTCGGGCCGCATCGTGATCACTTCGGGCACGCCGCCGGAACGCTTGATCAGGATGTACTTGCGAGCGTTCGGCGCCTTGGTGGGCATCGAGGCCAGCAGCCATTCGCCGCTCACGGCGGCACGCTCTTTCTGCGCGAACAGGTCGTTCAGGCGCTGGCCGTTGAACACGACACGGCCGGTCCGGCGATCGAGCTCGTAGAACTGCACGGCTTCCCGCACGTTGTCGGACTCGCTGAAATTTCCCTCGCGCATCGCCGACGTGGTCAGTCCGCTCTCGGTGAACCGCACGCGCGACGCGGGCGCAGGATCGAGGTTCGTCCCGTCCAGCGCGCTCGCCAGCGAAATGCCGTCGAACTCTCCGGGCCTGGCGGCAATCCCGAGCAGGTCGAGCACCGTCGGCGCGATGTCTTCGAGCGATGCAGGCGTCGCGGTCCGCCGCGGCTCGCTGTGCGTCACGGCGGAGTCGAAGCGACGAGCCGCCAGCAAAATCTGAAACTGCGTCGTGCCCAGCACGCCGTTGCCGTGGCCGCTGGTCGCGACGGCCATCGGTCCGACGGCCTGCTTCGCTTCCGGGCTCGAGATCAGACTATCGCCCGGCAGCCCCAGCCCCTCGCCGTGATCCGACAGCACTACGACGACCGCCTGCTTGAGCACGCCGCGCTCGCGAAGCCGCTGCATCAGAGCAGCGAACTGGCGATCGACGGCTATCACGCTGTTGAAGTACTGATGAGCGCGCTGGTCGCCCTCGAACGGCGCGTCATTGTCCGCCCAGTAATAAGGCAGGTGCGCCAGGGTCAGATGCACCGCGAGAAAGGTCGGACGCTCGAAGTCGACGCTGCGATCCAGCCATCGCAGGAACGTGCCGGGCCGATAGAGCGTGGCCGCGGCGCGATTGCTGTACAGGTTCGGCAGCAGCACCCGGCCGAGCCACGTGCCGGCCACCAGGTTCGACGCCGGCAGATCGGCCCAGCGCGGAATCAGAAAGTCGGCGGCCCCGATCTTCGGCGTCACCGCGAGGTCGAAGCCGAAGGATTCATCGATGTTGCTGTAGCGGACTTCGTCGGTCGCGAACACGGTGGAATAGCCGGCGGCGCGCAGGCGTTCGCCCAGCGTCGGAGTTGCGTCGAAGAGCGCGGGAGGCATCAGGTTGTCGCGCGCGCCGCTACGCACCGGATGTTTGCCGGAGAGGATCGTGACCCACGACGGGAACGTGCGGGCGAGCGGCGTCATCGCATCCGAGAACGTCGTCGCGCCATCGAGGAACGCCCGGACGTTCGGCGCGAGACTGACGCCGCGCTCGTCCGCAACCAGGTCCGGCCGCAATGAATCGATGCCGATGACGATGACGTGCGGCCGCTCGCGCGAAACGTGCGCCTGCGGATCGGCCGCGAGCACACGCCACCAGACCAGGCCGGCGACGGCGGTCAACGCACAGGCTGCGATCGGCTGCGCTCGTCTGCGAACCCCGTCGATGGCCCAGAGCGATCGAGCCGTGGACGCAACAGCCAGCGCGACCGTCACGACGATCAACGCGCCGACCAGAGCCACCAGCGCGTCGCCGATGCTTACGGTGCCGATCAGTATCGTCGTGACCACTGTTCCCGAGAACTCGGAGCGCGGAAACTGGGCCGTGTTGAGAGCGTCGACGGCTGCGAACAGCAGCAGCACCCAGACGATCGTCCATTGGATCGGCGTGACTCGCCAGCGCGGCCAGGCGCGCTGGCTGGCAAGCGCGAGCAGCCAGCTGGCAATGCCAAAGGCGGCGTGGATGAGCAGCTGCGCGAGCACGAACAGGACGATGTCGCGCGTCAGTACGGGGACCTGCGTCTCGCCGATCAGCGCGACGGTCGCCGTCCGCAGCTCCGACTGCCCGATGCTCAGGAGCTGCGCCGCGAACGCGGCGAGGATGCCCCACCAGGCGAGCACTGCGAGCACCAGGGCGGACCAGCGGCGCGACATGTTTCGAACTCAGGTCCGGACGCGAGCGAAAAGTGCGCGTATTCTGCGGAACTTCGTGTACAAGTGAAACAACGAGGGCACGCAATTGTGACGCATTCGGCGCCGACCCACACGTCCGAAACCGCTGGCCTGATGCCGCGTATCGCCGTGCTGATTCCCTGTTACAACGAAGCGGCGGCGATCACCGCGGTGGTGCGCGACTTCGCTGCCGCACTGCCGGAAGCTGTCATCTACGTCTACGACAACAACTCGAAGGACGAGACCCGCGCACGCGCCGCCGAGGCGGGCGCGATCGTGCGCACCGAGACTTTCCAGGGCAAGGGCAACGTCGTGCGGCGCATGTTCGCGGACATCGAGGCCGAGGTGTACGTGCTGGTCGACGGCGACGGAACGTACGACGCGCCGAGCGCCCGCAAGATGGTCGACCAGCTGCTGGAGAACTCGCTGGACATGGTGAACGGCGCTCGGGTCGCGGTCGCAGCGGCTGCGTTCCGGCCCGGTCATGCGTTCGGCAACCGCTTGCTGACCGGCACGGTGGCGGCGATCTTCGGCGACAGGCTCACCGACATGCTCTCGGGCTACCGCGTGATGTCGCGGCGCTTCGTCAAGTCGTTTCCGGCGCTGGCCACAGGCTTCGAGACCGAGACCGAGCTGACGGTGCATGCGCTCGAGCTGCGCCTGCCGGTCGCGGAAGTGTCGACGCCGTACCGCGACCGCCCGGTCGGCTCGCAGAGCAAGCTGCGGACGTTTCACGATGGCTTCAGGATCCTGAAGACGATCTTCTACCTCGTGCGCGAAGAGCGTCCGCTGCAGTTCTTCTCCGGCGTCGGAGTGCTGTTCGTCGTGGCTGCGCTAGTGCTCGGGGCACCGCTGATTCCCGAATTCATCCGGACCGGGCTGGTGCCGCGAATACCGACCGCCGTGCTCGCCACGGGACTCGTGCTGCTGGGCGCGATCAGCTTCGTGACCGGACTGATCCTCGATCTCGTCACGCTCGGCCGGCGCGAAATGAAGCGGCTGCACTACCTCAGCCTGCAGGGACCGACGGTTCGCGAGCGGCGCCGCACGCTCACACCCTGATCGCCATGCTCCGCGCATTGCGCAGCTTCGCACTGGTCGGCGTGATCGGCTTCCTCGTCGAGGCGCTGGTCCTGACGGTGCTCACTTCGATCGCGGGATGGGGCCCGTGGCCCGCACGTATTCCGTCGTTCCTGATTGCCGTGCTGGTGACATGGCTGTTGAATCGCACGTTCACGTTCCCGGGTCGCGGATTGCAGCGGCGCTCGGTGGAAGGGTTGCTCTATCTCGCGACCGTCGCGCTCGGCTCCGCGATCAACCTGGGCGTCTACGGCCTGGTGCTGCACTTCGTGCCGGCCGTGCGCGCGTTTCCGGTCATCGCGCTCGCAGCCGGCTCGCTGGCCGGACTCGCGTTCAACTTCAACAGTGCGCGTCTGCTGGTGTTCGCACGTCCGCGGAGCTCCGCTGACCCAGGCTCCACGCCACTACACCCAGACCGATAGCGAACAGCAGCGGCGCCACGGGCAACTCCGAGCGCCCGAGATTCATCACGATTCCCGACAACCCGGCGATCGCTGCGATGCTCGTGGCAGCAGCCCGATGGGTCGCGATGCGCGGCGAGGACACGAGCATTGCCGCCACGGCGGTCAACGCACCCATGTCGTAGTTGAACGCGTAAGGCGTGATCAGGAACGTGCCGCACACGACGATGAAAATGCGATACAACGGGTCGCGTTCCTGGCGCAGCAGCCAGAACAGAGCCATCGCCGCAGCGATCGAAACCGGCCACTGCAACAGCCCCGCAGCGGCAGGCGAGAAACCGAGAGTCCGCCCCGCGCCGAAGACGGTCGGCATCATGGCCAGGAAGATCCCGACCCAGTCGGTCATCACGAAGCGCTGATACGCGAGCGTCTCCGTCAGGTACAGCTGCCAGCTCTCGATGCCGAAGAACGCCATCGATGCGCCGACGAGGCCAAGCGTGAACAACCCGGCCCAGAGAATAGTCCGCCAGTTGCGATCCCACAGCAGCAGCACGGGAATCAGGATGCCGAGCTGCGGCTTGATGGTGAGACACGCGAAGGCGAGTCCGGCGAGGATCGGGCGCTCCCGCATCCACGCGAGACCGAACAGCAGGAAGGCCGAGGTGAGGAAGCCGTTCTGCGTCGTGTCGATCTGCATCATGGCGTAACCGAACAACGCGCAGCACAGCACGGCCACGCTCGACTGCGGCGCCACGTTCGCGCGAAACACATAGACCGCCGCCACGAAAAGCGCGAACGTGACCACGAGAAAGACGGCGAGCGCGACCTCGTAGTCCATGAACCCCAGCGGCCAGAGCATGAGCAGGAAGTGCGGCGGATAGGACCAGTTCTTGATTTCCATGCCGGCGCCGAACACTTCCTGCAGGCGCGCGAAGTAGATCTGCTGCGTGAAGAGGTCGTGCTCGGTGCCCGCCAGCGTCATGCGGCCGGCCATCCAGTAGTTCACGAAGTCCTTGTTGGCGAAGTCGAAGGTTTCCAGGCCGTGGACGAGTTGCGTCTGCAACATCCACACCCAGGGAAGCGCATAGATAAGGAAGCTCGCAGCAGCCAGCCCGGCCACGCAGGCGAGTGCCGGATTCGTCCTGATCTGCCGCAAGGCGTCGGTAATCGTGCTCACTGTTGCAGGATACGCGGCTCGCAAGTCGCGGAATGTGCGCGAGGTCGCTCTATTATGTTCGATCGGCCGCGTATCATCCGCGCCCGTGAACAGCGCTCGGTGGAAATTTCTCGGCTCGTGGTTGCTCGTCGGCGCGATCGCAGCCGCCGTGTGCAGCCTGTACTGGCCGGCCGTGCACTTCTCGGACGAGTACCTGCCGTTCGGCAACGACGCGTTCTATCACGCGCGCCGCATCCTCGACACGGTCGCGAACCCGGCCGCGTTCTACCAATTCGATCCGAAGATCCACGCGCCGGAAGGCAGCCTGCTCACGTGGCCGTGGGGCTACGACTACGTCATGGCGTGGCTGGTGAAAGGCGGACTCGCACTCGGCCTCGCGAACGAGCCGATGGCGATCCTGATCTGGCTGCCCGTCGCGGCGGTGTTCGTCTCGATCGGGCTGTTGATGCTGATCGCGCGGCGGCTGAGCCTGAGTCCGGGTCTCGTAGCGATCGCCGGACTCGCCGCTGCCCTGTCGCCGCTGACTCAGTACCTGCACGCGGTCGGCCAGATCGACCACCACTATGCGGAGTACATCTTCGTGCTCGCGATGATCGCGTGCGGTCTGCGCTGGCTAGCGCGACCGGAGGACACGAAGCACGCAATCCTCATCGGCGTTGTGCTCGGCGCTGCACCCAACATCAACAACGGCTTGTTCATCCTGCAGGTCCCGTTGCTCGCGACGCTGCTGGTGCTCTGGCTGCAGGGCACTCGCATTCCGCTGCGAGGCACGTTCGCATTCGCGGCGTCGCTGGTGCTCACGACGCTGGCGATCCTGATTCCGTCGCTGCCGTTCCGGCTCGGCCTGTTCGAGTTCTACACACTGTCGTGGTTCCATCTCTACGTGGCTGCGGGTAGCGCTGTCGTCGCGCTCGCGCTTGCAGCGCTGCCGAAAACTCCGCGCAACATCGGCTTGCTCGCCGGCCTCGCGGTCGTGCTGCTCGTACCGCTGGCGCACCAGATTTTCGTCGCGGGCACATTCCTCGGCGGCACGATCAAGCGGCTCGACACGATCGTCGAGATGCATTCGCTGCCGAACATGGCGCTGACGGCCAGCGGTCGTGTGAGTCTCAGCACCACCTACTCGCTCCTCGTGTGGCTCACGCCTGCGGCTGCGATCTACAGCGCGTGGCGCGGCTGGCAGGAGCGCGCAACGTCGCGTGTGTTCTTCTGGATCTGTTGCTTGTTCGGCATCGCGCTGATGTTCACGCAGCTGCGCATGCACTACTTCGGCTCCTTCGCACTCTACCTGCCGTGGCTGATGCTGGCGCAGACTGCAATGGAACGTCAGCCGGAGCAGCGCAAGGTGATCCTGCTGTCCACCGTGCTGGTCTTCCTGCTCGCGTATTGGATGCCGGCGCGGTATCAACTCCCGGCACGCATGCCGTTTGCCGGCGATCCCGCGTTCCGCGGCCTGCGGCCGATCCTCGAAGACCTGCGCAAGGCGTGCAAGGCGGATCCAGGCATCGTGCTCGCGGATAACGACGCGGGCCACTACATCCGCTACTACACGGACTGCTCGGTCATCGCCAACAACTTCCTGCTGACGCCGCAGCACGAGCAGAAGATCCGGCAGATCGACTATCTCACTTCGCTGCCCGCGGCCGCCTTCCCTGGCGTGGCGCCCTTCGTCCGCTACGTGCTGGTGCGGCCGGTCACGATCTCGCGGGACGACAAGGAAACGCGCTACATGAGCTACAGCCAGGTCGAGGCGCAGCTCATCAGCGACCTGCTGCTGAAGCCGCTCGATCAGATCCCGGCCAGCTACGCGCTGATCGAACAGGCGAACATCAGCGACTCGAGCGAGCAAGGATCGATCCCTTACATCCGGCTATTCAAAGTCACTCCGGTCCCGCCGCCTGCGGCACAGGAAACCTCAGCGAGCAGCTCGTCGCTGAAACCCGTCGCCCGCTGACAAATTTCGTCAGAAATGGCTCGCGGGCGGCAGTAACTAACCTGCACGGCGGTCGCACCGGTGCCGGGCGCGTGGCGTAAATACTCGTAGCCTCAGGCAGTTATGCGCGCAGGGACGCTTGGCATGGCAATTGCTAATTCCCTGCCTGCGGGCGAGGCAGTCGCCGCCGATTTTTCAATGTGTCATCTCAGGAGACTCTTCAATGAACCGTGTCCAGAAAGGCTTCACGCTGATCGAATTGATGATCGTGGTCGCGATCATCGGCATCCTGGCGGCCATCGCCATTCCCGCGTACCAGGACTACACGATCCGTTCGCAGGTGAGTGAAGGCCTGACGCTGGCCGGCGCGGCGAAGGCTGCTGTGGCCGAGTCGTTCTCGCAGACGGGCGCTGCTCCGGTGAACCGCACCGTGGCGGGTATGTCGGCTGTCGAGACGGACACCAGCGGCAAGTACGTGACGCAGGTCCTCGTGACCAACGGCACGATCACGATCACCTACGGCAACGAAGCCAACGGCAAGATCGCGACGCAGACCCTGGCGCTCACCCCGTATGAGACGGCTGACGCGTCGGTTGCCTGGCAGTGTGGTGCTTCCAACGCCCCGGTTGGCGCGGCCCTGCTCGGCACCAACAGCACGAACGGCGGCCCGGTTGCCGCTGTCGGCACCACGTCGGTGCTGTCGAAGTACCTGCCGAAGGCCTGCCGTCCGTAATTCAAGTTACGGATCAAAGCCTGAAGAACGGCGAAGCCCCTCCCCCTGGAGGGGCTTTGTCTTTTCCGGGGCCACGGACTTGTGACGCAGGCCCCGCAGCGCCCGGGCATTGTGCTGCAGAATTCCAGGTAATTTGACAATTGCTCGCGGCCCGCTGCTACTGTAATGAGTAGCGCCGCACAAGCCTGGAACCCAACGGAAAAATGGCCGAGAACGTCATCCCCGCCGTCGCCTCGCAACGCCTTGCTCTGCAAGGCCTGCCGCTGCGCCTCATCCAGGACGGCCTGCTCGACGAGAAGTCCATGCAGGCGGCGATGGTCGCGGCCAAGGAAGCCAACGCCAACCTGGTATCACACCTGGTGACGAACAACCTGGCGAACGCGCGCGAGATCGCCATCGCCGCCTCGCAGGAGTTCGGCGTCCCGCTGCTCGACCTCGACTCCATCCAGCCCGACATCGATACCGTCAAGCTGGTCTCCGACAAGCTGCTCGCCAAGCACCGCGTGCTGCCGCTGGTGAGACGCGGCAAGCGGCTGTTCGTCGCCGTCTCGGATCCGACCAACCTGCACGCGCTCGACGAGATCAAATTCCAGACGGGCCTGTCGATCGAGGCCGTTGTCGTCGAAGAAGACAAGCTGCAGCGCATCGGCACCAAGGCGATCGAACAGGTCGACACCCAGATGCCGGCGCTGGCCGACGACGACATCGACCTGGAGAACCTCGACGTCACCGGCGGCGAGGAAGATCTCGAGAAGGATACGGTCGGCCGCGACGATGTCGAAGACGCGCCGATCGTGCGCTTCGTCAACAAGGTATTGCTGGACGCCATCAAGAAAGGCGCTTCGGACATTCACTTCGAGCCGTACGAGAAGTCGTACCGCATCCGCCTGCGCCTCGACGGCTACTTGAAAGAAATCGCCAACCCTCCGGTGCAGCTGGCGGTCAAGCTGGCGGCGCGCCTGAAGGTCATGTCGCGCCTCGACATCGCGGAGCGCCGCGTGCCGCAGGACGGCCGCATCAAGATGCGCATCTCCAAGAACCGCGCGATCGACTTCCGCGTCAGCACCTGCCCCACGCTGTTCGGCGAGAAGATCGTGGCGCGTATTCTCGACCCGTCCAGCGCGATGCTCGGCATCGATGCGCTCGGCTACGAGCAGACGCAGCGGGACCTGTACATGCAGGCGCTGGCGCAGCCTCACGGCATGATTCTGGTCACCGGGCCGACCGGCAGCGGCAAGACCGTGTCGCTGTACACGGGCCTGAACATCCTCAACAAGGAAGATACGAACATCTCCACCGCGGAAGATCCGGCGGAAATCAACCTGCCGGGCGTGAACCAGGTGAACGTGAACCCGAAAGTCGGCCTCACCTTCGCCTCGGCGCTGCGCGCGTTCCTGCGCCAGGACCCGGACGTGATCATGGTCGGCGAAATCCGCGACCTCGAAACGGCGGAGATCGCGATCAAGGCCGCCCAGACCGGTCACCTGGTGCTCTCGACCCTGCACACGAACGACGCGCCGAAGACGCTGACGCGTCTGATCGACATGGGCGTGAAGCCCTACGCCATCGCCACCTCGGTCTCGCTGATCATCGCGCAGCGCCTGGCGCGCAAACTCTGCAACAACTGCAAGGCGCCGATCGACATGCCGCCCGAAGCGCTGCTGAAGGAAGGCTACACCGAGGACGAGATCGAGCAGGGCATCAAGATCTACAAGCCGGTCGGCTGCGGCAGCTGCACCGACGGTTACAAGGGCCGCACCGGCCTGTACCAGGTGATGCCCGTGAGCGAAGACATCCAGCGCATCATCCTGCAGGACGGCAATGCAGTGGACATCGCCGCGCAGGCCGCCGCTGAAGGCATCTGGGACCTGCGCCGCTCGGGACTGGAGAAAGCCAGGACCGGCATCACCAGTCTCGACGAAGTCAATCAGTGCACCGTCGAGTGAGCAACCGCCGTACCGGACCGATTCAACGTCAGGACTGAACCATGGCCCAAGCAGCAACGCAGCAATTCCCGTTCGTCTGGGAAGGCACCGACAAGAAGGGCAAGCGCATCAAGGGCAAGATGCTGGCCGTCTCCGAGGCCGCTGTCAAAGCCGACCTGCGCCGCCAGGGCGTGCTCGCAAAGCGCGTGCGCAAGGAGACGCAACTCTTCAAGAGCGGCAAGAAGATCACGTCCGAGGACATCGCACTGTTCGCCCGCCAGCTCGCCACGATGCTGCAGGCGGGTATTCCGATGGTCCAGTGCTTCGACATCATCGGCAACGGCCATGACAAGCCCTCGATGCAGAAGCTGGTACTCGCGATCAAGGCCGACGTCGAGGCCGGCACTTCGCTGCACGAAGCGCTGAGCAAGCATCCGCTGTATTTCGACGACCTGTTCGTCAACCTGGTCGAGGCCGGCGAGCATGCCGGTGCGCTCGAGACGCTGCTCGACAAAGTTGCCACCTACAAGGAAAAGACCGAAGCCCTGAAGAAGAAGATCAAGAAGGCCCTGTTCTATCCGGCCGCGGTGCTGGCTGTCGCGGTCGTCGTGACGATCATCCTGCTGGTCTTCGTGATCCCGCAGTTCGAGTCGCTGTTCAAGGGTTTCGGCGCCGACCTGCCCGCGTTCACGCAGATGGTCATCAACCTGTCGCGCTTCGTGCAGGCGCAGGGCTGGTGGATGCTGATCCTGGTGGTCGCGGGCGGCTTCACCTTCTTCTACTTCAAGAAGCGCTCGCGCAAGATGCGCCAGTTCCTCGACCGCATGATGCTCAAGGCGCCCGTCGTCGGCCCGATCATGGTGAAAGCCGCGATCGCCCGTTACGCGCGCACGCTCTCGACCATGTTCGCGGCCGGCGTGCCGCTGGTGGAAGCGCTCACCTCCGTGGCCGGCGCGACCGGCAACATCGTTTACGAAGACGCGACGCTGCGCATTCGCGACGAAGTCTCGACCGGCCAGCGCCTGCAGCGTTCGATGGAGCAGACCGGCCTGTTCCCGAACATGGTCATCCAGATGATCGCGGTCGGCGAAGAGTCGGGCTCTCTCGACCAGATGGCTTCCAAGGTCGCCGACTTCTACGAAGCCGACGTGGACGCGGCGGTCGACGCGATGAGCAGCTTGCTCGAGCCGCTGATCATGGCAATCCTCGGCGTGCTGGTCGGCGGTCTCGTCATCGCCATGTACCTGCCGATCTTCAAGCTGGGCGCGGCGGTCTGACCGCGCTCGCGGAGATCTTCCAGCAGGCGCCCGCGGCATGGGTCGCGTGCGTCTTCGTCCTGAGCCTGCTGGTCGGGAGTTTCCTCAACGTCGTCATCCACCGCGTTCCAGTGATGCTGGAGCGCGAGTGGCGTGCGCAGGCTGAGCAGACGCTGCAGCCCGACCGGCAAGGCGATCCGCAGCCGAAATACAACCTGGTCGAGCCGCGCTCGGCCTGTCCGAAGTGCGGCGCGAAAATCACGGCGCTGCAAAACGTTCCGGTCATCAGCTACCTGATGCTCGGCGGCCAGTGCGCCAGCTGCGGCACGAAGATCTCCGTGCGCTATCCGCTCGTCGAGCTCGGTACCGCGATCCTGTCCGCGCTGGTCGCGTGGAAACTCGGTTTCGTCTGGTACACAGCCGCGGCGCTGGTGCTGACCTGGACGCTGGTCGCTTTGACCGGCATCGATATCGACCACCAACTGCTTCCGGACAACATGACGTTGCCGCTGGTCTGGATCGGACTACTGCTGAGCCTCGCGGCTCCGGTTCCCGGCCTCGACCTGCCAGTCGATCCGCGGTCGAGCATCATCGGTGCCGTCGCGGGTTACCTGAGCCTGTGGAGCGTGTATCACGTCTTTCGCCTGCTCACGGGCAAGGAAGGCATGGGCTACGGCGACTTCAAACTGTTCGCCGCGCTCGGAGCCTGGTTCGGCTGGCAGATGCTGCTGCCGATCATCCTGCTGGCGGCGTTCAGCGGCGCCGTCATCGGCATCCTGATGATCGTGCTGCGCGGGCGCGACCGGAACATTCCGATCCCGTTCGGCCCGTACCTGGCCGCCGCCGGCTGGATCGCGCTGATGTGGGGCAATGAGATCGTAACCTCGTACCTGCACTTCGCAGGCGTATCATCCGTGCGATGACGGATTCATCGACCCCAGCTCCGCTGCTGATCGCGCTCACGGGCGGCATCGCCAGCGGCAAGTCCGCCGTCGCCGAAGAGTTCGCGAAGCTTGGCGTACCGGTGCTCGATACCGATCAGATCGCGCGCGACGTCGTCGCACCGGGCACGCCGGCGCTCGGTCAGCTGGTCGCCGAGTTCGGCACGGAAATTCTGGACGCCAACGGCCAGCTCAACCGCGCGCATCTGCGCGAGCGCGTGTTCAGCGATCCGGCGCAGCGGCGCAAGCTGGAAGCGATCACGCATCCCGCGATTCGCGCCGAGCTGGCGCGGCGCTCTGCAGCAGCCGGCGGCGCGTACCAAGTGCATGTGATTCCTTTATTGGTGGAAACCGGACGCGCGGACGCATACGACCGCGTGCTGGTCGTCGATTGTCCCGAGGAGGCGCAGATCGAACGCCTGCTCTCGCGTGACCGCGGCAGCCTCGAGCAGGCGCAGGAAATTCTGGCGGCGCAGGCGAGCCGTGAAGAGCGGCTGGACGCCGCGAACGACGTGATCGAGAACACCGGCACGTTCGAGGACCTGCAGCGCTTCGTGCAGACGCTGCACCGGAACTACGAGCTGATCGCCGAGAAACTCGCCGCCTCCCCGTGAGCTGGCTGCCGTTGGACCCGTACTGACGCTCGCCGCGTTCTACTCCGACAGCCGGATGGAGGCATGGCGGAGATACGCATCGGTGTTTCAGGGTGGCGATACACGCCGTGGCGAGGCGTGTTCTACCCGCGCGACCTGCCGCAGCGTCTGGAATTGTCGTACGCCGCGCGCAAGTTCCCTACGCTCGAGATCAACGGCTCGTTCTACTCGCTGCAGCGGCCCGAGTATTACCGGCAGTGGCACGACGCAACGCCGGCGGATTTCGTGTTCGCTCTGAAGGGTTCCCGCTTCATCACGCATATGAAGAAGCTGCGCGACATCGATGCGCCGCTCGCCAACTACTTTGCATCCGGCGTGTTCGAGCTGCGTGCGAAGCTCGGGCCGATCCTCTGGCAGTTCCCGCCGAATTTCCGTTACGAGCGCGAGCGCATGGCCAGGTTCTTCGACCTGTTGCCGCACGACACGTACGGCGCTTTGCGACTGGCGCGCAAGCGTGACGCGCGCATGAAGGGACGTGCCCGTCTCGCCGTCGATGCACGCCGTCCGCTGCGGCACGCCGTGGAGATCCGCCACGAGAGCTTTCTCGACGAGTCGTTCTTGCGGCTGCTGCGCGATCACGACATCGCTCTTGTCATCGCCGAAACCGCGAAGCGCTGGCCGATGCCGCTCGACATCACCAGCGACTTCCTCTACCTGCGGCTGCACGGCGACACCGAGTTGTACAAGAGCGGCTACAGCGATCGCGCGCTCGATCGCTGGGCGCAACGCATCCGCGCGTGGCATCGCCCGTCCTCGTCGAGGCCGCGCGATGTCTATTGCTACTTCGACAACACCGACGTGAAATTGCGAGCGCCCGTCGATGCACAGACCTTGATGCGCAAGCTGGGCGTCACCTGGGCAAAAGAGCGGGCAAGCGGCACAGATCGTCGAGCGTCAGGTGCGCACCTGCCGCCTTGAGCTTTTGCTCAGGCGTGTGCGCGCAGAAACCGAACACCGTCATGCCTGCCGCGACTCCGGCTTGCACGCCCGGCGGCGTGTCTTCGATGACGATGCATGCGGCAGGCTCCGCGCCGAGCTGCCGGGCCGCGAACAGATACACATCGGGCGCCGGCTTGCCACGCGCAACCTGCGTGACGCTGAAGATGCGTCCGGCGAAGCGTGACCACAGGCCGGTGATGCCGAGCGTGGTCCGCATCTTCTCGTGATCGCCGCTGGACGCGACGCAGAACGGTAGCCCAAGTTCATCGAGTCGATCGAGCGTCGCTTCGATCCCCGGCATTGCGCGCAGCTCGGTGCGAAATGCTTCGAAGGTGCGCGCCTGCAGGTCGCGCAGGAAATTCTCGGGCGGCGCGCGGCCGAGCAGGCTCTCGATCACGCGCAGCACGTGCGCCATCGAGTAGCCGACGAACTGCTCGAAGATCTGCTCCTGCGTCAGGTCGAGCCCGAGCTCGCGCAGCATCTGCCCGAGCATGCGATTCGCGACCGGCTCGCTATCGACCAGCACGCCGTCGCAATCGAAGATGACGAGCTGCGGCGGGCTCAATTTCGGACCCAGAGACGTTCCAGCAGGCTGAAGACCATCTGCACCAGCAGCGCGAGCACCGCAGCCGGTACTGCGCCTTCGAGAATCAGACCGGGATCGTCGAGCCGGATGCCGGTCAGGATCGGCTGGCCGTAGCCGCCGGCGCCGATCAGCGCGCCGAGCGTCGCAGTGCCGACGTTGATCACAGCCGCAGTCTTGATTCCCGCAATGATGGAGCGCGCGGCGAGCGGCAGTTCGACGTGACGCAACCGCGCGGCGCGCGTTAGACCCAGTGCAGCGGCCGACTCACGCAGCTCCTGCGGAATGTCCGCAAGACCGGCGTGAGTGTTGCGCAGGATCGGCAGCACGCTGTACAGGAACAACGCGAAGATCGCGGGTGCGTAACCAATTCCCAGCCAGGGAATGAGGAACACCAGCAGCGCGAGCGCGGGCAACGTCTGCAGCACGTCGGCGACAGCGAACACGACGCGACCGATGCCGCGGCGGTGGAACGCGAGCACGCCCAGCGGAATTGCAAGCAGGATCGCAGCAGCGAGCGAGATGCCGACCATCGCAAGGTGCTCGCGCGTGCGCTGCCAGATGCGCTCGGCGCGGCTGCGCTCGTGCGGATGCGAATCGACGCTGAGCTGCTCGCGCAGGAATTCGGCGGCGATCTGCGTCTCCGGCTCGCGGTCGAGCTTGGCCTTGGCGTTCATGCGGGTCATCGCGCGCTCGTCGATGCGGCCGCCAAGGCGATCGAAGCTCGCGCGCACGCCGGGCCCGACGTCGTCGCGGCACACGAACAAGGCGTCGTAAGCGGGAAAGTACTGAGCGTCGTCGACGAGCGCGACCAGGTCGTACTGCACGATCTCGGCATCCGTCGAATACAGGTCGGTGACGTCGATCGCATCCTCGGCGAGCGCGCGGTAGGCGAGATCGTGATTGAGCCCGCGCACGTTCTCGTGCGTCAGCTGGTAGCGCGCGCGCAATCCGGGCCAGCCGTCAGCGCGCTCGAGAAACTCGTTGCTGAAACCGAAACGCAGCTGCGGATGCGCGGCCAGCTGCGACATCCGCTCGATTCCCAGCTGCTTCGCGCGCTCGCGGCGCATGCCGAGCACGTAAGTGTTGTTGAAGCCGAGCGGCTGCGACGCCCATGCATGCGCTCGCGCCAACGCAGCGCGCAGCTGCTCGTCGTTGGCGATGGCCTGCTTCGCAAAGATTTCGGCGCGCAACGTGCCGCTGTACTCCGCATAGCAATCGATATCGCCGCGTTCGAGTGCGCTCCACAGCACGCGCGTGCCGCCCAACTCGCGTCTGTGCTTCGCGGTTTCACCCGAATCGCGCACCAGCTGCGTGCCGATCTCGCCGAGGATGACGCCCTCGGTGAACACCTTCGAGCCGATCACGACCTCAGCCGTGGCGCACGGCGCGAGCAGCACGGCAACCAGCAGCACGAGCGCCCTAACCATCGCCGAGCATCCCGTGGACGCCGCGCTGCGCGCGCACGAATTCGCTGACGAACTCCTCCGCCGGCGCGGTCGCGAGGTCGCGATACGATCCTTCCTGCACGATGCGGCCGCTGCGCATCAGCACCAGCCGATTGGAGAAGAACGCCGCCTCCGCCATGTCGTGCGTCACCAGCACGACGGTCTTGCGCAGGCGCCCGAACAGCGCACGCAGCTCCTCCTGCAGCCCGTGACGAACCATCGGGTCGAGCGCGCCCAGCGGCTCGTCGAGCAGCAGCACCGCCGGATCCAGCATCAGCGCACGCATCAGACCGACGCGCTGACTCTGCCCGCCCGACAGATTCGTGGGGAATCGCTGCAGCACTTCACGGTGCAGCTGCACGAGGTCGGCGAGCTCGTCGACGCGTGCGTCGATCCACTTGGCCTCACGGCGCAGGTAGCGCGCCGCGAGCGTGATGTTGTCGACCGCGCTGAGATGCGGAAACAGGCCACCCGACTGAATGACGTAGCCGACGCGCCGGCGCAGCTGCAGCTCGTTCTGCGGCTGCAGCTCGACACCCTCGATTGCAACGCGGCCCTGGCTCGGTCGCACCAGCCCGATCACCGCTTTCAGCAGTGTCGACTTGCCGCAGCCGCTCGGTCCGATGAGCGCAACTGTCTCCCCTGCCGCGACGTGCAGGCTCACGTCTTCGAGCGCCGCGACGTGTGGGTAGGAGTGGCTGACGTGTTCGAGCGCGATCACTTGCGGTCCAGCACGCCGATGCGACGTTGCCGCGCGCAACACGCGATCAGGTTGGCGAGGCGCCGCTGCCGCGTCGCTTCCTGCTTCGCGCTCATCACGTAGAAGCTGGTGGTGCGGCGATACCAGGGCGCTTCCGCCTGGAAATACTCGTAGGCCTTCTTGTTCGCGGCGAGCTGCGAGATGTAGCGCTTCGCCAGCGTCGTCGGCTTGGACTCGAACGAGTACCCGGCGGGCTCCTTGCTCGCGGCCTTCCAGGCGGCCAGCCCCGGTGCGGCGAGCAGGCCCGCGGCCTGGAGCTCACGGATGCGCTTGCGGTTCACGGCGCTCCATTTGCTGCGGGCACGCCGCGGCGAGAAACGCTGCGTAAAACTTTCCGCGTCGAACGCGCGACGCACGCCGTCGATCCAGCCGAAACACAATGCTTCGTCGAGCGCCTCGCGGTAGGTCATGCCGTGCTCGCGCGCATGAACCTTGAACAGGCGCAGATTCAGCTCCGCCGCGCTGGCGTGATTACGCACGAGCCACGCGCGAAACTGCGCGCGCGATGCGAAGCTCTTCGGTGAGTCGGCCCGTGTCGCCACGGGCGCTAGTATAGGTCGAAGTCCGGCTCAGGGCTTGAGCACGACCTTCGTGCACTCCGCTTCCTTGTGCTTGAACATCTCGTATGCGCGGGGCGCCTCGTCGAGGCTCAGGCGATGCGAGATGACGAACGACGCATCCAGCTCGCCGCGCTCGATCCGCTCAAGCAGCGGCCGCATGTAGCGTTGCACATGAGTCTGGCCGCTCTTGATCGTGATCGCCTTGTTGACGACGGAGCCGAACGGCAGCTTGTCGACGAACGCGCCGTACACGCCTGGCACCGAAACCGTACCGCCCTTGCGGCAGGCCATGATCGCCTGGCGCAGCACGCCGGGCCGCTCGCTCGACAATCGCAGCGCCTGCTTGGCGCGGTCGTAAGCACCGACGACGCCGTGCATGTGCGCTTCCAGGCCGACAGCGTCGATGCACGCGTCCGGACCGCGACCGCCCGTCATGTCACGCAGCGCTTCCTGGATATCGGTGGACTCGTAATTCAACGTCTCTGCGCCGATCGACTCGGCCTTCTGGAGCCGCTCGGGGAACCGGTCGATCGCGATGACGCGCTCGGCGCCGAGCAGCTGCGCGCTGCGGATCGAGAACAGGCCGACGGGGCCGCATCCCCACACTGCGACCGTGTCGCCTTGCTGGATATTGCAGTTCTCCGCCGCCATGTATCCGGTCGGCAGAATGTCGGACAGGAACAGCACCTGTTCGTCCGTCAGGCTGGACGAGACTTTCAGCGGACCGATGTCCGCGAACGGCACGCGCACGTACTCGGCCTGACCGCCCGCGTAACCGCCGAGAATGTGCGAGTAGCCGAAGATACCTGCGGGCGAGTGGCCCCACATCTTTTCGGCCAGCGGCGCGTTGGGATTGGAGTTCTCGCACAGCGAGTACAGCTCGCGCTCGCAGAAGAAACAGTTGCCGCATGCGATCGGGAACGGCACGACCACGCGGTCGCCGACCGCGAGATTCTTCACGCCCTGCCCGACCTCGACGACCTCGCCCATGAACTCGTGGCCGAGAATGTCGCCGCGATACATGGTGGGGATGTAACCGTCGTACAGGTGCAGGTCCGAGCCGCAGATTGCGGTGGAGGTGACCTTCACGATTGCGTCGCGCGGATTGATGATCGTCGGATCGGGCACCTGCTCGACGCCGACTTCGCACACGCCTTGCCAGCATACAGCTCTCATTGCATGCGCCTCCCCAGCGTGCCGCGGCCGAACAGGCTGCGCTTGCCGCTCGACTGGCCGAGCGTCGTTGCAACTTCGCCGGTTTCCAGCAGCTGCTTGAGATGTCGCAGGTCGTCATCGATCTGCAGGCCCGGCTCCTCGCCGAACAGCCGCGCGATCTGCACGCCGACCTTGCCGGCCGGCGGAACGTACAGCATCTCGATCCGCACGATGGTGCCGCGTCCCGCGGCTGCAGGCTCGAAGCTCACCAGGCCTTCGTGCGTGACCTGCGATCCTGGCAACGTCCGCCAGCCGATCCGGTGCTCGGGTTGATCCTCGACGATCTCCGCGTCCCACTCGACGTTGGTGCCGGCCGGCGCGCGCGCAACCCAATGCGAGACGCTATCGCTGACTCGCGACACCGACTCCAGGTGCTCCATGAACAGCGGCAGATTCTCCAGTCCCTTCCAGAAACGATAGAGCTCGCCGGGTGTGCTGTTGATCGTGATGCTGCGCGTAACCGCGATCTGCGGCGCGTCATCCGACTGCGACGCTTGCAACCGGCGGCTGGCGTAGACATCGAGTGCCGTGACTGCCGCAACACCGGCGGCTGCGATAGCGATGCGCCGCGGATCCGAGTCCGGCGCGCGCACTGCGGCGCCGAGCAGCGCAAGATCGATCGCATCGCCGGCAACGCGCGACCACGCCCACGTTCCGGGCATGCGCTCGGAGAGCAGGCCGAGGCCGCTGACGATTTCGCGTACGCCCATCGCGCGCAGCGTGCCGCTCTGGCTTTCGCCGACGCCGATCGCGCGGCCGAGGGCACGAGGAGCCAGCAGTTCCGCGAGACCGAGCCCGATGCTGAACCAGCCGAGCACCTGGCCGAGCTGGCGGTCGTCGGGAGCGAAGCGCGAGGCATTCGCCTCCTGCCATTCCATTTCGTCTTCGTCGCTCCATTGCGCGTACTCGCTCGAGTACTGCTCGTCCGCAGACTGCTGCTGCCCGGCGTAGGCGTCTTCGCCGTTGGAACGCGAGCGCCGGCGTGCGGCGAATTCGGAGCGCTCCGAGCGCTCTGTAGGGTTGCTGGCCATGGTGCGCCTCGATCAAGTCGACGACAGGATGATCGGTAACCCCAGCGACGCACCGCGAGTTCCGTCACGCGCGCAGCGAGTTCCCGCATGTCCTCAACTCTCCGTCATGCGCTTCATGTAGTCGTCGAAGCGACGGCCGGCCTCGTCTGGAAATTCCTGCTCGCATACCTGCAGCGACACGAAGCGGTCGAGACGGAAATTGCGGAAGTCGCGCCGCAGCTCGCACCACGCGCCGAGTGTCCAGGTGCCGCCCCAGAAGAACACGGCGAACGGCCGCACGCGCCGCTGCGAGTCCTGCGAGTGGCCATCGCGATACTCGAACTCGACGTAGCGATGCCGCACGATGGCCGTGCGCAGCGAGTCGAGCCGCGCGCCCCATTGCGGGTCGATGAAAAAGCCCGGCGCGAACAGCCGCGATTCGTGGACCGCCGCGCGCTTGCGCTCCGGTAGCGCCGCAGCAATCTTCGCGAGCGCGGCGCGCGCGGCGTTCGCGAGACGCGGGCCGCCCCAGGACTCGACGAAGCGCGCGCCCATCACCAGCGCATCGATCTCGTCATAGCTGAACATGAGCGGCGGCAGATCGAAGGCAGGATGCAAGCGATAGCCGACGCCCGCCTCGCCGTCGATCGGCACTCCGGAAGCGCAGAGGTCGGCGATGTCCCGGTAGATCGTGCGCTCGCTGACCTCGAGCCACTGCGCGAGTTGCGCAGCCGTCGTCAACCGCCGGCCGCGCAAGTACTGGACGATTTCGAACAGTCGGTCGGCACGCCGCATGGCGCTTTCCGGCAATGGGTGCTATTCGCCCCATATTGCCAGTTCGTTGCCATTCGGATCGAGGAAGTGAAAGCGGCGGCCGCCCGGGAAGCTGAAGATCTCGCGCACGATGCGGCCGTGGTGTGCCTTGACGCTTGCGAAGATCTGCTCCAGGTCGCTCGCATACAGGACCACCAGCGGCGCGCCGCCGGGCTTCGCTTCGGTCGTGAAGCCGCCGGTCAGGCGGCCGTCTTCGAACGCAACATAGTCCGGGCCGTAGTCCGTGAACTTCCAGCCGAAGCATGCGGCGTAGAAGCGCTTGGTCGCCTCGATGTCGGTCGCGCCGAACTCGATGTAGTCGATCGTGTGATTGTGCTCGGGCTTGCTCATGCATCTCTCCTTCAGTCGAGCGCATGCAGGCCGACGCGATTGCCTTCGCAGTCGACGATGTGCGCGAACGCACCCATGCCGTCCGGCAATGCCGTCTTCTCTACGACGACACGGCCGCCAGCGCGAGTCACGCGCTGCAGAGTCTCATCGAGCTTCTGCGTGCGCAGGTAAATGACGCTGCCGTCGGCAGCCGGCGTGAGGTTCGGCGCGTGCGTCAATGCGCCGCCGATGCCGGGCTCCTGATAGGGAAAGACGGCCATGGCCGCCGGCCCCATCGTTTCGCGCCGCAGATCCTGCTGCAGGACGGATTCGTAGAACCATACCGCGCGGTCCAGATCCTGGGCGGGAATCTCGAACCAGGTGATCGCTGTCGTCGCTTGCATGGTCGTGCTCCTCTTGAGGTGTGAGCGCAGCCTGCGCCTGTGCTGCTGACAGCGTTCTGTCAGGAGAGGGTAAGATTCGCGTCCAACCAGACCCATAACGACCCAGCGGGACCCACGTGAACACGAACTCCGGCCTGGACGGGCACAGTCGCCCGCGTCCTCCACGAATCTTTGCGTCCCTGCTGCTGCTGATCGGGCTGGTGCTGGCCCTCGGCGGCGTGCGGCTCGCGACGCTCGGCGGCTCGCTCTACTACGTGATCGCGGGAGTGCTGCTGATCGCGTCGGCGGTGCTGCTCTGGCGCGGCCGGCAAGGCGGCGCTTATCTCTACTGGTTGCTGACAGTCGGCACAGTCGTGTGGGCGTTGCTCGAATCTGGTTTCGATGGCTGGGCGCTCGCGCCGCGTGTGCTGCCGTTCCTCGTGCTCGGGTTGTTACTGCTGCGTCCGAACACGCGGCGTGCGCTCGGCATGCAGACCAGCCGGCCGCTGTTCCAGTCCCGGACCGTGTGGCTCGCTGTCGTCGCGCTGGTGTTCATCTGCTTCGGAGTCGGGATGAACCAGCCGTACAAGACGCTGCCGTTCCCCGCCGGACCCGGCGGTGCGCAGATCGCCGCGCGCGATTGGCAACATTGGGGCGGCACTGCCGCGGGCACGCGCTACGTGCCGTTCGACCAGATCAACGCGTCGAACGTCGGCAAGCTGCAGGTCGCGTGGACCTATCGCACCGGCGTCGCCGGCGCGTTCAAGGCAACGCCGCTGCAGATCGGCGATACCGTCTACGTCTGCCTCGCGCGCAACATCATCTCCGCGCTCGATGCCGATACCGGCGCAGAGCGCTGGCGGTTCGATCCGGAGCTGAAGGACTCCAAGGTCGGCTTCACCACGACGTGTCGCGGCGTCACGTATTTCAAGGCACCCGAGCCGCCGGCCGAATGTCCCGAGAGAATTCTGACTGCTACGACGGACGCGCGACTCATCGCGATCGATGCCAGGACCGGCAAGCGCTGCGGCGACTTCGGCACCAACGGCGAAGTGACGCTGCTCAACGGCATGGGCGACGTGAAGCCCGGCTTCTACTACGTGACTTCGCCGCCGACGCTCGCGAAAGGCGTCGCGGTGCTCGGCGGCTGGGTCGCCGACAATGTGGAAACTCAGGAGCCTTCGGGCGTCGTGCGCGGCTTCGATCCGCTCAGCGGCCGCTTGTTGTGGGCGTGGGATCTCGGCCGTCCGGACGTGCTCACGGCGCCGCCGGAAGGACAGACGTACACGCGCGGCACGCCGAACGCGTGGAGCGTCTTCAGCGCCGACGACTCGCTCGGCCTGGTTTACATCCCGACGGGCAACGCGACGCCGGACTACTACGGCGGGCATCGCACTCCGGAATCGGAGCGCTTTGCGAGCTCGGTCGTGGCGCTCGATGCCGTCAGCGGCGCAGTGCGCTGGTCGTTCCAGACGACGCATCACGACATCTGGGACTACGACGTGCCCTCGCAACCTGTGCTCGTCGACATTCCGGGTGACAATGGCACCGTCACGCCCGCACTGGTCGCGCCGACGAAGCGCGGCGAGCTGTTCCTGCTCGACCGCCGCGACGGCAAGCCGCTCGCGACCGTCGAAGAGAAGCCGGTGCCGCAGACCGATGTACCGAACGAGAAAACGTCGCCGACGCAGCCGTTCTCCGTCGGCATGCCGTCGTTCGGCAACGATCCCGTGACCGAAGCGAAGATGTGGGGCATCACGCCGATCGATCAGATGCTCTGCCGCATCCAGTTCCGCAAGCTGCGCTACGAGGGTCCGCTCACGCCGCCGTCGTTGCGCGGCAGCCTGCAATATCCGGGCTTCGCGGGCGGCATGAACTGGGGCAGTGTCGCAATCGACGAGCCGGATGGCGTGATGATCGTGAACGCGTTGCACATCGGCAATCACGTGAAGCTGTATCCGCGCGCCGAGGTCAACGACCAGACAGTTCTCGGCTTCGGCGGCGGCTATCAACATGGCACGCCGTATGCGGCGTTCACGACGCCGTTCCTCTCGCCGATATTTGCGCCGTGCCAGCAGCCGCCGTACGGCGAGATCGCGGCGATCGATCTGAAGTCGAAGCAGACGCTGTGGCGCCGCCCGCTCGGCACCGCGAACGAGATGGGCCCGCTCGGCCTGAAGGTCAAGCTGCGGATTCCGATGGGCGTGCCGTACAGCGCGGGCACCATCGTCACGAAAGGCGGCCTGATCTTCGTCGGCGGCACGATGGATCGACACATGCGCGCGCTGGATATCAAGACCGGCAGGGAGCTGTGGAGTGATTTCATGCCGAACACCGCGCAAGCCACGCCGATGAGCTACATCGCGCCGCAGAGCGGACGGCAGTTTGTCGTGATCACCGTGCCGGCGATCGGCCGTGAGGACGAAAGCCACGTAGCAGAACCGAAGGCCGGCCCGGACGCGCCCGCTGCGCAAAAGGTCAACGACAGCGGCGGCTGGGTGATCGCCTACGCGCTGCCGAAATAGCGGTGGCACAATGGGGGCATGGTCGATGTCCCCCAGATCGCCGCGTCCGTAGCTTCGCTCCAGCAACACCTGGAGACGCATCGCTATATCTGCTCGACGCAGATCGCGACCGCCGTCTATCTCGCGTATCACCTGCGCAAGCCGGTGCTGATCGAGGGCCCGCCGGGCGTCGGCAAGACCGAGCTCGCGAAGACCACGGCGGAGATGTTCGATCTGCCGCTGATCCGCCTGCAGTGCTACGAAGGCCTGGACGAAGCGAAGGCGCTGTACGAATGGAAGTACGGCAAGCAGCTGCTGTACACGCAGGTGCTGAAGCAGACGCTCGACGAGGTGCTGCAGGGCGCGAAGGGTTTCGCGGAATCGGTGAAGCGGCTGCACGAGTTCGGCGACATCTTTTTTTCCGAGGAGTTTCTCGAGGCGCGCCCGCTGCTGAAGGCGTTGCAGGAAGAGCGCGGCTGCGTGCTGCTGATCGATGAGGTCGACAAGTCGGATCACGAGTTCGAGTCGCTCCTGCTCGAGATCCTCTCGGACTTCCAGGTCTCGATTCCGGAGATCGGCACGGTACGCGCGCGGCGCGAACCGCCGCTGGTGTTCCTGACCAGCAACAACACGCGCGAGATTTCCGACGCGCTGAAGCGGCGCTGCCTGCACCTGTACATTCCGTTCCCGGACATCGAGCTGGAGCAGCGCATCATCAATGCGCGCGTGCCGTCGATACCGCCCCAGCTGCGCGCACAGCTGGTGCGCTTCATTCACGGCCTGCGCGATCTCGACCTGAAGAAGGTGCCGTCGATCAGCGAGACGATCGACTGGGCACGCACGCTGCTGCTGCTGCACGCCGACCGGCTCGATCCCGAGATCGTGAGCAACACGATGAACGTCATCCTGAAGTTCCAGGAAGACATCGAGAACGTGCAGCCAGAGCTGCGCATCCTGACCGAGAAGGCGACCAAAGACTCGGGCTGAAGCCCGGCCGGCAATGGACCAGTTGCTCACGCAATTCATCGGCGCACTGCGCAACGCCGACATTCGCATCTCGACCGCGGAGACGCTGGACGCGCTGAGCACGGTCGAGCTGGTCGGCTATAGCGACCGGCGCCTGCTCAAAGACAGCCTCTCGCTCGTGCTGCCGAAAACGCTCGATGAGAAAGCGGCGTTCGACACCTGCTTCGATCAGTTCTTCTCCTTCCGTGAGCGCGTACCGCTACCACCGTCGACAAGTGTCGAGAGTGACGCTGCGCTGAGCGGCGACGCCGCAGGTCAGGCCGGCAACGGTCAGGCAGGCGCAGGCGGCGACTCGCAGGATCAGCGTACCGGCAACGCAAGGCCCGGAGCACCCCGGCAGCAGAGCAACTCGAATGCAACCACTGGAGAAGGTGACACCGCGGCGGCGCTCGACAGCGGCGAGATGTCCGATCCGCAGTCGCCACTCGGCCAGCTGTTGGCGCGCGGCAATCAGATGGAGGTCACCATCGCCATCAACGCCGCCGGTCGCCAGGTGAATGTCCATGAGATCGAAGTGTTCACGCAGAAGGGCGTGTACACGCGCCGGATCATGGACGCGATGGGTCAGGCGGACCTGCAGCAGGAAATCGCGAGGCTCACCGACAGCGCCGCGATTCCCGATCGGCGTCGCGGTGTGGATCTCACGCATCGGCGCGACTGGCTGCGCGAGCGCGTGCGCGACTACGTCGAGCATCAGTTCCTGCTGCATGCGGACGTGACGGGTCGACGCTTGCGCGAGGACTTGCTGCGCGACGTGCGGCTCTCGGCGCTCGAGCAGCGTCATCATCGGATGCTGCAGGACCTGGTGCTGCGCATGGCGCGCCGGCTGATCTCCGAGCACTCGCGCCGGCGCAAGGTCTTTCGGCGCGGTCAGCTGCACGTGCCGCGGACGCTGCGGCGAAACATGAAGTACGACGACGCGGTGTTCGATCTGCAGTGGAAGTCGGTCAAGGTGGACCGGCCGAAAGTCTTCGCGGTCTGCGACGTCAGCGGCTCGGTCTCGGCGTACGCGCGCTTCATGCTGATGTTCCTGTACAGCCTGGAGGAAGTGCTGCCGAAGGTGCGCTCGTTCGCGTTCTCGTCGGACCTCGGCGAAGTCTCCGAGCTGTTCGCGCGCACGAACGTCGACGAAGCCATCGCCATCGCGCTGAAGCAGTACGGGAGCGGCTCGACCGACTACGGGCAGGCGTTCGCGGATTTCCGGCGGCTGTGCCTGGACGAAATCGACAACCGCGCGACGGTCATCATCCTCGGCGATGCACGCAACAACTACGGCGACGCGCGGACGGACGTGCTGAAGGAGCTGTACGATCGCAGCAAGCGCGTGATCTGGCTCAACCCCGAGCCGCGCACCATGTGGAACACGGGCGACTCGGAAATGCGCCACTACTCGCCGTACTGCCACCAGGTCGAGGAGTGCAGCACGCTTGCACACCTCGAGCGCATCGTCGGGCGTCTGTTGCGCGCGGTGGTCTAGCCAGACACCTTGCTCTGCTGCTTCACCACACTCGTCGCCATGGCGATCATCGAAGAGATATCGGTGAGCGTGGCTGGCACGACCAGCGTGCTGGAAGCCTCGTCGGCGAGTTTGCCGAACTGCTTCACATACTCTTCGGCGACGCGCAGCTGCATCGCTTCCATCCCGCCGCGACCGGCGAGCGCCTCGCCGACGCGCCGCAGACCTTCGGCCGTCGCGGTGGCGACCGCCAGAATCGCTTCAGCCTGACCGTGTGCCTGATTGATCTGCAACTGCTTGTTGGCTTCGGATTCCTTGATCACGCGCTGCTTCTCGCCCTCGGCCTGGTTGACCTTGGCGTCGCGCTCGCCTTCCGAGGTCAGAACCACGGCGCGCTTCTCGCGCTCCGCGCGCATCTGCTTCTCCATCGCGTGCAGCACGTCCTTCGGCGGGTTGATGTTCTTGATCTCGTAGCGCAGCACCTTCACGCCCCAGGCGGCCGAAGCGTGATCGAGCTCGCTGACGACGTTGGCGTTGATCGTGGCGCGCGCCTCGAAGGTGCGATCCAGGTCGATCTTGCCGATCTCGCTGCGCAACGTGGTCTGCGCCAGCTGGATGATCGCGAACCGGTAGTTGGTGATTCCGTAGGAAGCGCTGCGCGCGTCCAGCACCTGCATGTACAGCACGCCGTCGACGCCAACCTGCACGTTGTCCTTCGTGATGCAGATCTGCTCCGGAATGTCGAGCGCGTCTTCCTTGAGGTTGTGCCGGTAGGCGATGCGCTCGAAGAACGGGACCAGGATATGGAATCCGGCTTGTAGCGTGCGGCTATAGCGGCCGAGCGTCTCGACGACGTATCCGCTCTGCTGTGGCACCACGATGGCCGTCTTCATCAGGATGAAGAGCGCCAGCGCGGCGATGGCCAGAGCGACGTACAGTGTGGTTGCGGTCATGCAGCGACTCTCCTAGGCGGCCCGGACATGCAGGGTGAGACCTTCGACGTGCGCGATCACGGCTTCCTTACCGGCGTCGATGGCGTGTTGATCCACGTTGCGCGCGGTCCACGAAGAGCCGCGATATTGAGTACGGCAGCTCTGGCCGGGCTCGAGGCGCACGGGGATGAGGACGCGATCGCCCAACGTGAGCGCCTGCTCGACATGGCCGGTGCGCTTGCGCACCAGCTGGTAGACGCGACCGCGGAACGCAATCATCGTGATGAGCGACAGCACGGCAAAGGCGAGCCACTGCTGCCAGGCCGGCATGAAATCCGTCGTCAGGCCCAGCAGGCCGACGAGCGCGGCGGAGACGCCGAGAAACACCAGGTAGAACTGCGCGTCGATGACGAACAATTCCACCGAAAGCAACCCCGCCGCCAGCACGAACCATCCCCACCACGGCATCGCACCCTCCTCGTCCGAGTGACCGCAATGTCGGCGCGTATTTTAGCAGGACACCTCCGCCGCAACGGCTGCGACCTGAGTAGTTGGCCGGTCGGCCACCGCAATTGGCCGGTGCCTGGGCGCGTCTGACAAGACGAGGTTCGTGGCGAGATAGCGCCGCAGGGCCGCTGCATCGAGCGTCTGGCCGCTCAGGCCGACGTGCCCGTCCGGACGAAGCAAATAGAACGCGGAGCGCGGAATGTGGAGACGCGCTTGTTCCGCCTCGTTGCCGGCGGTGATCGGAATCGTGTGGACGCGCAACAGCCCGTCCAGATCAGGCAGCGTCTGCGCAGCGTGTTGTCCGAACACGAGCAGATTGAAGCTAGTGTCGTCGAGCGCCTTGAACACATCCTGCACCTGCCCGCCTGCCTCGAGCTGCAAGTGCATCCACGGGAAGCGATCGCCAGCCTGCGGTGCTTCCTTCGGCAACTCGGCGGCTGCGACGGACAGCGGGCTGCTGCGATAGTGAATGCCAGTTTGCGAGACCGTGCGGAATGCAAGCCGCTGCACGCGTTTGCGATTGACTGCGAAAGCAGCGATGCGCGCGAGGATCTTGGTGCGGAAGATTCCCGCGAGCGGACTATCGGCGACAACCAGCCGGAACCCGCGATCCGTCGTTTCGAGCAGCCGCTGCGCGACCGGGTGACGCTCCGCCTCGTACGAGTCGAGCAGCGACGCATCCGCCCTGCCCTCGATGACGAGCGCTAGCTTCCACGCCAGGTTGTACGCATCCTGCAGACCGGTGTTCATGCCTTGTGCGCCGACAGGACTGTGCACGTGTGCGGCATCGCCCAGCACGAAACAGCGACGATTGCGAAAGCGGGCCGCGGCACGATGGTGAATGCGATAGGTCGAGAACCACGAGCACGCTTTGATCGACAGGTTCGCGCCCGCCTCGCCCTGCACCGATGGCAGGACGTGGGCGAAATCGAGCCCCGGTTGTTCACGCAGCTCCGGGGGCACGATACCGACAATGCGCCAGTGATCCTGGCCGCGCATCGGAAAGAACAGGTGAAAGCCTTTGCGCCACAGGTATACGTTCACTTCGTCGGCCGCCATGCTGCCGGTCGCCTCGACGTCGGCGACGAAGAAGACGTGCTCATAGGGCGCCCCCGGGAAGTCGATGCCGCTCAGCGTGCGCACGGCGCTGCGCGCGCCGTCGCAGCCTGCGACCCATGCCGCCTCGACCTTGCGCGTCTCGCCATTCGCTTGCCGCAGCGTCGCGATGACGTGCGATGAGTGCTGCTCGAGCGCCAGCAGCTCGGTGTTCCATTGCACGTCGACGCCCAGCTCGTTGAGCTTTTCGCCCATGATGCGTTCGTTGTCGTCCTGACCGAGCACGAGGATGTAGGGATACGGTGTCTGCTGACTGCCGGCATCGCTCAGCGAGACGTGAGCGATGTGACGCCCTTCGGACCACATATGCGCGCCGTTGCCGCGCTTGCCGAGGGCGATCGCGCGCTCCGCGAGTCCCATCTGAGCGTAGATCTCCAGCGTGCGCGCCTGCACGCCTAGCGCGCGCGTCTGCAGCGACGGGCCGGGATGGCGGTCGACGATGAGCGGACGCAGGCCGCGGCGCGCGAGCTGGTTGGCAAGCATCAGGCCGGTCGGGCCGGCGCCGACGATCAGGACCTCGGTCTTCACGAATTCCTCCGGACAGCCCATCGAGGGCCGCGTCTGTTTGGATGGAGGCATCGTAGAAGGGAAGTGCGTACTTATAGGCTATTTATTCGCCACAAAAGAAAAGCCCCGCTTTCGCGGGGCTTCTCTCGGACTCCGGTTTTTACCCGGTGTGGCTTACATGTCCATGCCGCCCATTCCGCCCATGCCGCCCGGGGCGCCATGTGCGTGATCGGCCTCTTCCTTCGGGGCCTCGGCGACCATCACTTCCGTCGTCAGCAGCAGGCCGGCGACAGATGCTGCGTTCTGCAGCGCCAGGCGCGTGACCTTGGTCGGATCCAGGATGCCGAGTTCGAGCATGTCGCCATACTCGCTGGTCGCGGCGTTGTAGCCGAACGTGCCCTTGCCGTCCTTCACCTTCGCCAGCACCACCGCGGCGTCTTCACCCGCGTTGGCGACGATCTGACGCAGCGGCTCTTCGATCGAGCGCGCCAGGATGCGGATGCCGAAGGCCTGATCCTCGTTCTTGCCCTGCAGCTTCTCGACAGCTTTCTGGGCACGGATCAGCGCGACGCCGCCGCCGGGGACCACGCCTTCTTCAACGGCCGCACGCGTGGCGTGCAGCGCGTCTTCGACGCGGGCCTTCTTCTCCTTCATCTCGACTTCGGTCGCAGCGCCGACCTTGATCACGGCGACGCCGCCGGAGAGCTTGGCAACGCGCTCCTGCAACTTCTCCTTGTCGTAGTCGGAAGTGGCTTCCTCGACCTGCTTGCGGATCTGCTCGACCCGCGCCTTGATGTCGGAGTTCTTGCCCTTGCCGTCGATGACCGTGGTGTTCTCTTTCTCGACGACGATCTTCTTCGCCTCGCCGAGATCGTTCAGCGTCGCCTTCTCGAGCGACAGGCCGACTTCATCGGAGATCACCTGGCCGCCGGTCAGGATCGCGATGTCCTGCAGCATGGCCTTGCGACGGTCGCCGAAGCCCGGGGCCTTGACGGCCGCGACCTTGACGATGCCGCGGATCGTGTTCACGACCAGCGTCGCGAGCGCTTCGCCTTCGACGTCCTCGGCGATGACCAGCAGCGGACGGCCGGCCTTCGCGATGCCCTCGAGCAGCGGCAGCATTTCGCGCACGTTCGAGATCTTCTTTTCGTACAGGAGAATGTACGGGCTCTCGAGCTCGGCGGTCTGGTTCTGCTGGTTGTTGATGAAATACGGCGACAGGTAGCCGCGGTCGAACTGCATGCCCTCGACGACGTCGAGCTCATTCTGCAGGCTGGTGCCTTCCTCGACCGTGATGACGCCTTCCTTGCCGACCTTCTCCATCGCGTCCGCGATCGTCTTGCCGATCGATTCGTCGGAGTTCGCGGAGATCGTGCCGACCTGGGCGATCGCCTTCTGGTCCTTGCACGGCTTCGACAGGCGCTTGAGCTCGTCGACCGCGGTGCCCACGGCGGCGTCGATGCCGCGCTTCAGGTCCATCGGGTTGGCGCCGGCAGCGACGGCCTTGAGGCCTTCGCGCACGATCGCCTGGGCCAGCACGGTGGCGGTGGTGGTGCCGTCGCCGGCTTCGTCGGAGGCGTTGGAAGCGACTTCCTTCACCATCTGCGCGCCCATGTTCTCGAACTTGTCCTTGAGCTCGATTTCCTTCGCGACCGACACGCCGTCCTTGGTGACGGTGGGGGCGCCGAAGCTCTTCTCGAGCACCGCGTTGCGGCCCTTGG
>DATEKT010000187.1:0-17476 GCA_035277305.1 Steroidobacteraceae bacterium
ATGCTCACCGTCATGCTGATGCGCATGGGCGAGACCGAGCTCACGCAGGAGAACATGTGCGACCTCGTCGGCGAGGTGGCCAACACGATCTCCGGCAACGCGCGCCGCGACTTCGGCAAGGACTTCATGATCTCGGTGCCGACCGTCGTGGCCGGCGAGCCCGAGAAAATCGTCACGCCCGACAACATCCGCTCGTTCGTGATTCCGATCAACTGGCGCAGCCACTCGGCGCAATTGGTCGTCTGCCTCGAGTGAACCGCGCGCGCGGCGCTTCGCGCGATCGCTGAGAGAATGCTGTGCAGAGCACGCGGCACGATTCCAACCTCGCTGCGTTGCAGGCCGGCGCCGGCCTTCCCGGACACGTTCTCGATGTCGTAGTGCTCACTGGGGATCCTGGCGTGCTCGCGACGTTGCGCGAGGCGGCCGGTCCCGAGCACGCGATCTGGCACGCACCCTCCGCCGATACCGCCGTCGACCTGCTGGTCGGCGGCCGTTGCTGCATCCTGATTGCGGATCTCGGCGCGCTGCGCGGCGATGCCGCCAACCTGCTCGATCAACTGCACTCGCAATTCCCCGAGCTGATTCTGCTGGCGACGGGCCGGCGCGACGAAGAGCACTCGGTGGCGATGCTCGTGAGCGACGGGCGCATCTACCGCTTCCTGCACAAGCCCATCTCGCCGGCTCGCGCGAATCTGTTTCTCGGAGCAGCAACGCGTCGCTACAACGAGGTGCAGCACAAGGACCCAATCGGACTCACCACATCCAAACCTGTTGCGCCGCGCTCGAACAAGGCCCTCATCGCGGCGGGCGTCGTGGCGCTGCTGATTGCAGCGGCCGGTGTCGCGCTCTGGCAATTCCGTCGCAACGTGCCCGAACCGTTGCCACCGCCTCCTCCGGTCGGTGCACTCACTGCGCAGGAACAAATCGCTGACAATCTCGCCCGCGGCCAAATGGCGATCGTGACGGATCGACTCACCGATCCGCGCGGCAACAACGCAGTCGAATACTTCCGCGCGGTGCTCGCGTTGCAACCGGACAATACCGATGCACATGCAGGACTGCTGCGCGTCGGCGCCGCGCTCGAAACGCGTGTAGCCAAGGCATTGCAGGAACGCGATCCGGCGCGCGGAGCCAGTGCGCTCATGACCCTGCAGCGTGCAGTGCCGGAGTACCCGCGGCTGGACGAGTTGCGCAGCGAGTTGCTCGCGCTATCGCGCAGCACTCGCACACCGATCAGTGTTGCTGCACCGCCGGCTCCTGTGCCGAGAGCGCAGAGTGCAGCGCGTGCCCGCGAGCAGACCCCGCCTCCAGAAGCAGCACCAGCAGAAGCTACTACAAGCGAAGCAGCGCAAAGTGCAGGGCCGAGCGCCGCCGAGCTCGACGCTCTTGCCAGACTGCGCGGTCGCGGCGCGCTGCTGCAACCGCCGGGCAACAACGCGTACGAACAGGTTCTGGCGCTGCGCGAGAAATATCCCGATTCGACCGAGCTGCGCACCGAGCAGCAGCAGGTCGCGTTCGCGTTCCTCGAACGCTCCCGCACGGCACTCGCAGCCGGCGACGTCGACACCGCGCAGACTTTCCTGAGCCGCGTCGACAACCTGGTGCCGAACATGACGGCGACGAAGGCATTGCAGGCTCAGCTCGCGACCGCACAGCAACAGCGCGCGTTCTCGACCAACATTGTCCAGGCGGCATCGCTCAAGCGCGTGCGCGAAGTGCCGCCGGTCTATCCGCGCGAAGCGGAGCGCCTGGGACTCAAGGGCTGGGTCGACGTCGAGTTCACGATCGCGCCCGACGGCACGACACAGGATGTCGTCGTGAGCAACTCGCAACCGCAACGCACGTTCGACCAGGCCGCGGTCGACGCGGTGAAACGCTGGCGCTTCGCACCGGTGATGCGCGACGGCGCGGCAGTCACGCAACGCGCCGCAATGCGGATCCGTTTCGAGCTGAAGTAGGTCGGCTCAGCCTTTCTCGCGCTCGAAGCGCTTGCCCAGCCACCAGCCGTTGATGGCCCAGAGCGCCGCGATTGCCGCAGCCGTCAGCGCCTGCGCGGTGCCGCCCATGCCGACGGCGTCGAGCAGCTTCTTGACCTGCGCGAACCCGGCATCGGCCATGCGGTAGACGGCGACGTCGCAGACGTTCTTGGCCTTGTACTTGCTCTCCTTGTCCACCTTGCTGAAGAGCATTTCGCGACCGGGACGGATGAGCGCGTATTCACCCCAGCGGCGCAGCACCATGGCGGCCGCCATGACGCTGAAGGTCCCGAACGCCGCGTACACCGTGAGTCCGAACACCATCACGAACGGAACGGTCGCCAGCAAGGCGATGACGCCGATGCGCGTGGCGATGAAGCCGGTGAGCGTGAGCTGCGTGATGATCACCAATGTCTGCACGGTGACGTCGAGGCTGGCGAACACCTGCGTGCGCGCCGCGAGCTCCTCGAACTTCTGCTCGACCAGCTCGAGCTGCTCGAAATACAGGAAGGTGTTGATCGCCGAAATGCCGGCGATGAACAGTGCGATGCCCAGCAGATAGCGATTGCGCAGCACCAGCATGAAGCCGGCGAACGGATTGCCGCCCAGCGCGCGCTCGCGCTCTGAAAGGTGCGTGGGGCCGGAGGCCGCTTCGGGCGCGATGTGACGCCATTGCGCGAGCAGCACGCGCGACAGGACGACAGCCATCAGATACATGGCCGCGCCCAGGTACAGGACGCCGGCATTGCCGATGCTCTTGACGAACATCGCCGTCGCGCCAGGTCCCAGCAGCGCTCCCAGCGTCCCGCCTGCGGCGATGAAGCCGAACAGCCGCTTGGTCTGCTCGCTCGACAGCATTTCGAGCATGAAGCTCCAGAACGCCGAGATGAGCAGCAGGTTCAGGACGCTGATGGCGACATAGAACACACGCGCCACCAACGGATCGGGCGCGTGATCGCCGAAGATCTGAGCCGTGCCGACGAACGCCAGCGACACGAAACCGTAGATCGCCGGCAGCAGCACCGACCGCCTGACGCGCGCCACCAGCCAGCCGTAGAACGGCACGATGAGGATGGCGAACAGCGCGGTGAAGGCCCACAGGTTCTGCGTGGCCTCGCGCCCGAGCACCGTGCCGATGGTTTCGCGCACCGGGCGCACGGCGAAGTAGCCGCCGAGCACGCAGAACAGCAGAAAGAAGCCGGTGATGACGATGCGCGCCTCGGCTCCATTGGCGGGGAACCACGGGGCCTTCTCGTTAACGGGCGCCGGGGCGCCTTGCGGAGGATTCATTCGCGCTCGATTCTTGGAGAGTTGTTAGTTTGCAGCGCCCTGCGTCTCGACGGTGCCGTATTTCTCCAGCACCGGCTTGACCGCCGTGGCGTCACCGACAGCGACGATCTGCAGCTTGCCTGCGTCGTAGTACTTCTTCGCGACGCGCTGTACGTCCGCAGGCGTGATCGCCGCGACGCGCTGCGGATACTGATCCCAGTAATCGGGCGGCAGATTGTAGATCTTCTGTGTTGCGAGATTGCCGATCAGCGTCTGCGGCGACTCGAGCGACAGCGCGAAGCCGCCGATCAGCGCGCGCTTGGCATCCTTCAGCTCCGCATCCGACACCGGCTGGTCGCCGATGCGGCGCAGCTCGCCCGTCAGTTCCTTCAGCGCGCCTTCGGTCACAGCCGAGCGCACATCGGTGCTCGCGAGCACAACGCCGGGAAAGCGCGAGCCGTTGAAGAAGCTGTACACGCCGTACGTGTAGCCCTTGTCCTCGCGCAGATTGAGGAACAGCCGCGACGCGGGACCGCCGCCGAGAATGTGATTCATCACCAGCAGCGCGAAGTAGTCGTCATTGCGCCGTTCGATGCCGAGACCGCCGACCCACAACGAGGTCTGCACCGACGCAGGGCGGTCGACGAGCAGGACGCGCGCCTTAGCCGGCGGCTGCAGCGCCGGCAGCGAAATCGTTCGGGCGTCACCCTTCTGCCAATCGCCGAACGCAGTCTCCAGTTGCTGCACCAGGCTCTTCAGCGTGAAGTCGCCGTACGCAAGCACGATGCCGTTGTTCGGCGTGTAGTGCGCCTTGTGATAGCGCTCGAGATCCGCGCGCGTCAGAGCGGTCAACACCTTCTCCGGCGGCACGACGTAGCTGCCGGGATGCGTTCCGTACACGGCGCGCATGAATTCTTCCTGCGCGGCGAAGTTCGGCTGGATGCGCTGCTGCTGCAGCTGCGACACGAAGCGCGACTTGTACTTCTGCAGCTCGGCTTCCGGGAACGCCGGATTGCGCACGATGTCGGCAGCGAGCGCAAAGATCGCCGGCGCCTTGTCGCTCAGGCCGCCGAACCCGACCGCAGTCTCGCCGGACGATGGCGACGCAGACGCCGAGAAGACACCGCCAAGCGTCGCGATCTGCTCCGCGATCTCGCGACTCGTGCGCTTCGCTGTGCCTTCGCGCAGGAGCGATGCGGTGACCATCGCGAGGCCGTGCTGATTCTCAGGATCGTCGAGCCCGCCGCCCGTCAGCAGCAGCTGTACGGAGAACGTCGGCAGCTTGTGATCTTCGATCAGCGCAACTCGCAGACCGTTCGACAGCGTCGCTTCCTGCGCCCGCGGCAACACCACCCGCAGCGTCTGCGGATTCACCGGCGCCTTGCCCTTGAGCTGCACGCCTTGCAGCGAGTCCGGCGTTGCGGATTCGGTCGCGACCTGCGCGCTGCACAGCGCGGCCCACGCGAACAACAGCGCGCCGCCGCCGGCGACAATTGCGGATTTCATGCGAGCTTTCCTCACGCGCCCGGCGTTGCCGCCGCGGGGGGCGCGGGGTTGGTAACGATCACGGTGCGGTTCTTCGCCTGCAGATATTGCTTCGCGACGCGGCGCACGTCCTCGCGTGTCACGGCGTCGAAGCCCGCGAGCCGCGTGTTGATGAGGCCGGGATCGTTGAACTTGACCGTGTAGCTGCCGAGCATGGTTGCGCGCGCCTGCGCGCCGCGAATGCTCTGCAGGTAACCGAAGCGCGACGAGTTCTTCGCCTTCTCCAGCTCCCAGTCCGCGATCGGTTGCTGCTGCAGCCGTTCGATCTCGGCGTAGATCGCGGCCTCGACGTCTTCGGTCTTCTTGCCCGGCCGCACGACCACGCCGATATAGAAGCCGCCCGGGCCGATGCGCTCGTCGACGAAGCCGCCGAGATTCACGACCAGCTCTTTCTCTTTGCTGAGCGTCTGGTACAGGCGCGAGCTGTCACCCGACTGCAGCACTGACGACAACACCCGCAGCGCGTAGAGGTCAGGAGCATTCCCGGCCGGCGTCTTGTACGCGATCTGCACCTGCGTCGCGCGCGCCAGCGCATCCGTCATGATTTCGCGGCGCTCGGCTTTCTGCTCCGGCTCGCTCAGATCGACCGCAGGCGGCTCGCTCTGCCGCGGAATGTCGTCGAAGTAGCGATGGATCAGCTGCATCGCCTCGTCGGGCTTGAAGTCGCCGACCAGGCTCAGCACCGCGTTGTTCGGCGCGTAATACGTCTTGAAGAACTGCGCGACGTCGTCGACGCTCGCGGCGTTCAGATCGTCCATCGAGCCGATGGTCGAGTGCTGGTAGGCGAAGTTGGAATAGAACAACTCGTCGAAGTGCTCGTCGGCGGCGCCGTACGGCTGGTTGTCGACGCGCAGCCGGCGCTCTTCCTGCACCGCCTGGCGCTGGTTGTCGAGCTTCTTCTGCGTGATCTCGAGCGAGCGCATGCGATCGGCTTCGAGGAACAGCGCCAGCTCCAGCTGGTTCGCCGGCAGCGTCTCGAAGTACAGCGTCAGGTCGTTGCCGGTCGTGCCGTTCATCGAGCCGCCGTTGGAGAACACCTGGTAGAAGTGCTCGCCGTCGCCGACGTTGGCCGAGCCCTTGAACATCATGTGCTCGAACAGGTGCGCGAAGCCGGTCCGGCCGCGCCGCTCGTTGCGCGAGCCGACGTCGTACGCGATGTTGAGCGCGATCACCGGCGCGCCGTGATCCTGCACGAGCTGCACGCGCAGACCGTTCTTGAGCGTCGTCTCGGTGAATTCGACCCGGACGCTGGATGCGGCGGGCTTGGGCGGGGGTTGAGTCTCGGCGGCGACGGCGGACAGGGCCGTCGCAAGACAGGCGCAG
This sequence comes from Steroidobacteraceae bacterium, assembly GCA_035277305.1. GTDB lineage: Bacteria > Pseudomonadota > Gammaproteobacteria > Steroidobacterales > Steroidobacteraceae > Steroidobacter. Next base: position 6,114 of record DATEKT010000187.1, read on the forward strand.
ATACCGACGCGGACGGCGCGATTCATGGACGAAACCCAGGGCCGCTGGAGGAGCGGCCGAGGATACAGGGTCGGGCTTCGGCCCGACAGAGGAGTCCGGCCGGGGCCGGACTCACCGTGCGAGGTCCTTACGGGATCGTCTTGCTCACGACGCTCGAATTAGCGCTCTCTGCACCGCTGGTGTTGTAGGCCCGCACGGCGAAGTACCAGTTGCCGGAGCCCAGCCCGGTCACGACGTACGTCGCCAGGCCCGGGTTCGCGACCTCGATCGTCTGGTTCAGCGCGCCCGAGGACGAACCGTACGAGATGCGGAAGCCCGCGAGGTTGCTGAGCGTCGTGCCGTCCGTGTTCTGCGTCGGCGGCGACCACGACAGCGTCGCGGTGCCGTTCGATGACGGCGCGGCAGTCACGTTGATCGCGAATGCCGGCAACGAGGCGCTGCCGCCCTTGCCGTCGCTCACCGCGATCGCGATGCCGCTGAACGTGCCGGCGCTCGCCGGCGTGCCCGAGAGCTTGCCGGTGGTGGTGCTGAATGTCGCCCACGTCGGCTTGTTCTGGATGCTGTACATCAGCGCGTCGCCGTCAGGATCAGCACCGGACGGCTGGAAGTTGTACGCGGAGCCCGCGGTCACGCTCGTCGCCGGCGAACCGGAAATCGTCGGCACGCGATTCGGCGCGGCGCTGACGGTGATCGTGAAAGGTCCGAGCGTGTCGGTCGCGCTGCCGTCGCTGACGGTGATCGCGATGCCACTGAACGTGCCTGCGCTCGTCGGCGTGCCCGAGAGCTTGCCGGTCGACGTATTGAACGACGCCCATGCCGGCTTGCTCTGGATCGTGTAGCCGAGCGTGTCGTTGTCCGGATCGGTCGCGCTCGGCGTGAACGAATACGCAGAGCCCGCGGTCACGGTGCCCGACGGCGTGCCGCTGATCGTCGGCGCCCGGTTCGGCGTGTCCTGCACGTTGACCGTGAACGCCGGCAGCGAAGCCTTGCCGCCCTTGCCGTCGCTGACGGAGATCGTGATGTTCGCGAAGTTGCCGAGGTTGGCGGTGCCCGGCGTGCCGCTCACGCGGCCGCTCGACGTGCTGAACGTGGCCCACGACGGCTTGTTCATGATCGAGTACGTCAGCGCGTCACCGTCCGGATCCGATCCCGCCGGCGTGAACGAGTAAGGAGTGCTCACCATGACGCTGGTCGACGGTGTGCCGCTGATCGTCGGCGCGGTGTTCGGCACGTCCTCCACGACGATCGTGAAGGCCGGCAGCGCAGTCGCGACGCGACCGTCGCTCACCGAGATCAGCACGTTGGCGAAGGTGCCGAGGTTGCTGGCGCCGGGCGTGCCGCTGAGCGCGCCGGTCGACGTGTTGAAACTCGCCCAGACCGGCCGGTTCGTGATCGAGAACGTGAGCGGATTGCCGTCCGCATCCGCCGCGTCCGGCGTGAACGAGTACGCGACGCCGACCGTGGCGCTCGTTTCCGGCGTGCCGCCGATCGTCGGCGCCTCGTTGCCGACGTCGAGGACCTCGATGGAGAACGCGGGCAGCGCCGCACTGGTGCTGCCGTCGTTCACCGAGATCACGATGTTCGAATACTTGGCGATGTTGGCCGGCGTCGGCGAGCCGCTCAGGCGTCCGGTCCGCGAGTTGAAGGTCAGCCACGACGGCCGGTTGGCGATCGCGAAGCGCAGCTTGTCGCTGTTGGGATCGCTGGCCGAGGGCGTGAAGCTGTAATCCTGGTTGATCTCCACCGAGCCGGCGGGCGTGCCGGAGATCGTCGGCGGCAGGTTCGGCGGCGGCGGCTGGCGCCCCTTGGTGTTGATCGTGAACGGGCCGATCGAGCGCTTGTCGACGCCGTCGGTGACGCTGATGGTGATGTCCGCGCTATCGCCGACGTCGCTGTCGCCGGGAATGCCTTTGAGCTCGCCCGTCTCGGTATTGAAGGTCGCCCACGCCGGCTTGTTCTCGATCGAGAACTCGACGAAATCGCCGTCGAGGTCGGTGGCCTCCGGCGTGAACGTGTACATCTGACCGGCCTGCGCGCTGGGCTCGGGCGTGCCGGTGATTTCCGGCGGAGTATTCACGTTGGCAGGCTGCTCAGTCGGCTGCTGCGTTTCTTTCTTGTCTTCTTCGAGACAGCCTGCGAGCGAGGCTGCGACGAGGAGCACGAGCGCATGTCGTGCAATTGAGGACACAGAACCGACTACTTTTTTCATAGCTCCCACCTTTCCGGTCGGTGCACGGGAGTTCCGCGCACACCTCGCTTGCGCAAGGGAGCAAAAGCCACGGCCGATTCCATGAGAAATCCGCGGTATGACGGTCGACAGTTACGCGCCCATACGCGTCACGGTCCGCACCGGCAACCCCGCTATCCTGCGCTTGCGCGCTTCGGACCGGAGGCTTTGCGTCACCGCCTTTCGACGGTTTTGCCCTTGACTAGCCGACATTGAGTAAACAACACCGCGCGACTCGCTGCAATTGTCTGTACTCAACGACAATCACAGCGCAGCGCGCGCTTCACATAACTACGACTACTGCACGACCTTCGCGACCACGTTCGAGTCGGTGCTCTCGGCGCCGCTCGCGGTGTACGCGCGAATCGCGAAGTAGTAAGTGCCCGGCGCGAGATTCTCGACCACGTACGCGCTCATGCCGGCGTTCGTCACCTGGATCGTCTGCGTCAGCTGCGTCGCCGAAACACCGTAGACGATGCGATAGCCCGCGAGATTCGTCAGCGTCGTGCCATCGGTATTCTGCGTCGGCGGCGACCACGTCAGCGAAGCTGCGCCGCTCGATGCGTCGGCGACGGTGATTGCGAACGGCGCGAGCGCAACGCTCGCCTTGCCGTCGCTCACGCTGATCACGACATTCGCGTACGTGCCCGCGCTCGCGCTCGTCGGCGTGCCGGCGAGCTGGCCCGTCGCGCTGCTGAACGTCGCCCATGCCGGCTTGTTCGCGATCGTGAATGTCAGCGTGTCGCCGTCACCATCGGCAGCCGTCGGGCGGAACGCGTAAGCGCTGCCCGCATTCACTGCGGTCGGCGGCGCGCCGCTGATCGTCGGAACCTTGTTCGGCGCGGAAGAAACCGAGATCGCGAACGGCGCGAGCGCCGCGCTCGCTTTGCCGTCGCTCACGCTGATCGTGACGTTCGCGAACGTGCCGATCTGCGCCGCTGTCGGCGTGCCCGAGAGCTGACCTGTCGCGCTGCTGAAGGTCGCCCACACCGGCTTGTTCTGAATGCTGAAGCCGAGCGTGTTCTTGTCGGCGTCCGCGGCGACCGGCTGGAACGTATAGGTCTTGCCGACGGTGACCGACGTCGGCGGCGTGCCGCTGATCGTCGGCGCGCGATTGCCCGTGCCGGAAACGCTGATCGAGAACGGCGCGAGCGAAACGTACGGCGTTCCGTCCGTGACGGAGATGACGATGTTGGTGTACGTGCCGATGTTCGATGCGCTCGGCGTGCCCGACAGCTTGCCGGTCGCCTGGTCGAACGACAGCCAGCCCGGCTTGTGCGCGATCGTGAACCGCAGCGGATCGCCGTTCGCGTCGTTCGTCGACGGAGTGAAGCTGTAAGCAGAACCGGGCGCGACCGACGTCGCGGGCGCGCCGGAAATCGTCGGCGGCACGTTCGCGCGGCCGGTCGCGCGGATCGCGAAGTAGATCGCCGGGCTGGTATTGGTGCCGTCGCTGACGCGCACGCGGATGCCGTTCCACAGGCCGACGGACATGGGAGTGCCGCTCAGCACGCCGGTGCTCGTGTTGAACGTCGCCCACGCGGGCTTGTTGTAGATCTGGTAGGTGAGCTTCGCGCCTTCCGGATCGTAACCCGTCGCCTTGAACGAATACGGCGAGCCGACGTAGACCCAGCTGTTGGGCGTGCCCGAGATCGTCGGCGCCTGGTTCGCGGCGTGCGCCGGCACGCTCAGACCGAGGCTCAACAGCAGCAACACAGTGATCCGGTGAAACATCAATCTCTCCGTGAGAGGCGCTCGAAACTTCCGCAGGACGAGCCGGCCTGCGCGGGCGCGCATTGCTGGCTCTCGTGTGTCTGGCAAGGGAAGTGGAGCGACGGAGAGGCCCGTGAGAATCACGAGCGCCGTCAGGCCGGCTTCACGCGGGGCTGTATGGACAGCTCGCCGCGGCAACCCCGCTATCCGTGCGCGCTGCGATTCAGCGCGTCAGGAGGACCGGAGGCTTTGCGTCACCGCCTTGCGACGGTTTTGCCCTTGTTCGACGCCGCGCAGTGTGCCCGCGCCGCGCAAGCGGAAATATCGGGCGGCCCCGCATCGGCGCGGGGCGGATTCAGGCAAGGCGTCTAGGGTGGATGACTAAAGCATGTCGGGCTGAAGCCCGACGCGATCATTCCGGCAGCGTGAAGCCGTGCTGGCGCACGAGCCGCGTGCAGGCGGCGACCAGGTGCAGGTCGTAGAGCCGGCCGGCGCCGCGATTGATCGTATCGATGGCCGCTTCCATGCCGGCGGCAGGCCGGTACGGACGCGGCGAGCACATCGCCTCGACCGTGTCCGCGATCGCCAGGATGCGCGCCTCGACCAGGATCTCCTCGCCTTTCAGGCCGCGGGGATAGCCGCTGCCGTCATAGCGCTCGTGGCTCTGGTAGATGATGTCGGCGATCGGCGCGCCGAAATCGATTTCGGCGAGCAGCTGACAGCCCTCGTCCACATGCGTGCGCATGATCGCGATCTCGGTCTCGGTGAGCGGAGCGGGCTTCGAGAGAATAGTCGCGGGCACGGCGATGTTGCCGATGTCGTGCAGCAGCGCGGCCACTCGCAGCGCGTGCTGGCGCTCGCCATCGAGCCCGGCTTCGCGACCGAGCGCCACGGCAAGCGCGGCGAGACGGCGCGCGGAGCCGGCGGTGTACGGATCGTGCCGCTCCACCATGCGCACCATCGAATCGATCATGCCCTGCAGCGCCACGTCGGTCCGCTGCAATGAGCCCAGCGTCGCGGCATGCGCGCGCTTCGACTGCAACACGCGCCAGACGCCGTCGGAGAGCTCGAGCAGCGCTCGCTGATCGTCTTCGCCATAGCCCGCTTCGCGGTTCGCAACGCCCAGCACCGCGACGGTCTGGTCGTCTGCCACCATCGGCACTGCCAGATAGCGCTGCAGGTCCGGCAAACCGTCCTGCTGCGGCTTGCGCGTGAGATCGTTGCTGGAAGTCGCGTGCTGCGCGCGCACGCACTCCGTGAACAGGCCGGCGCGCGCGATCGGGCGCGGCTCTGCATTGACCATGGTCGCCAGCGGTTGCGAGCGGTCGCGCCAGGCCGCGAGCGCGATCGTCTTACGGGCCGGATCGACGAAGTACATGTACGCGAGCGGGCTGCCGGTCGCATCGGCGGCCTGGTCGATCACGCGGCGCACGAGCGCGGACTCGTCGAAATTCTCGGACTGCTTGAACAGGTCGACGAGGAATTCCAGCTGCCGCTGGCCCGCGCGCTGCGACACGATCTCGCGGCGGCGCTGCGACGCATCGCGGATCAGCACCATGCTGTCGCCCGCGCCGGTCTCCATCACGCCGACGCTCACTTCGACGTCGAGCAGCGAGCCGTCGCGGCAGCGGTGCTTGGTTTCGTAGCGCCCGCCGCCCTGCACGCGGCCGAGCTGCAGACGCATCGTGGTTTCGCCGGTGCTCTGGTCCTCGATCTGCGCGGCGTTCATGCCGAGCAATTCTTCGCGGCTGTAGCCGGACATGCGGCAATACGCTGCGTTCACGTCGAGCAAGCGGCCGTTGGCGTCGAGTATCCAGCAACCGTCCGGCGCCGCTTCGACCAGCGTGCGCGAGCTGACGGCTTCCTTGCGCAGGTCCGCGGCTTCGTCGCGCAGCTTGCGCTCGGTCGCGGCGCGCTCGGTGAGGTCGTAGGCCGAGACCAGGTTGGCGCTGCGGCCGTCGAATTCGATTTCATGCAAGGCGAGCGCGACCTTGAGGCCGCCGCCGTCCTTGCGCTGATGCGCAACCGCGGCGCCATCCTCGGCGTCGGGCGCTTCGAGCGACGGTCCCTTCAGCGCGAGAAATTCCGCACGGCTGTAACCGTAGAGCGCGAGCGCGGAATCGTTCACCGCGATGAAGCCGCCGGTGGCGTGATCGGCGATCCACATCGGCAGCGGGTTCGCTTCGAACACGCGACGGAAGCGCGCTTCGCCGGCCGCGAGACGGCGGTTGGTGGCTTCGAGCTCTTCGATCTGACCGAGCAGCCTCGCCTGCGCTTGCTGCGCGCGCTCGGCAGCTTCGGTCTGCTTGCGCTGTGCGTTGTCGAGATCGGCGAGATGCTGCGCCTTCTCCGCTTCGGCAACGCGCTGCGCCTTCTCGAGCTCGGCCAGACCGCGTTGTGCTTTCTCCAATTCGGCTTGACGCTGCACGCGCTCCGCTTCGGCGGCGGCGCGCTGCGCCTTGTCTGCAATGACCTGTCGCTGGATCACTGTCTCGTCGAGCTTCGGCAGCGGTTGCGTGTTGCTGCCGCTGCCGTTCTTCGGCACGTTCACGAGCAACTCATCGAGCGCCGTGACCAGCGACTCCGGCGCCACGGAGCGCGCGATGAACCGTTCGGCGCCGAGCTCGAGCGCGAAGCGCTCGTACTTCGGATCGTCGTGGCGGCGCGTGTAGAACACGAACGGGATCGTCTGCAGGCGTTCGTCCTGCTTCCACTTGCGGCACAGGGCAAAGCCGTCCATGCGCGGCAGCACGATATCGGAGACGATCGCATGCGGCGGCTCGCGGCGCGCGGCATCCAGGGCGGCGAGGCCGTTGCCCGAGCGCACGACGCGATGACCCTTGCCCGAAAGCAGCTGATCGAGCGCGCTCAGCTCCGCCTCGCGCTCGAACGCAATCAGGATCACACCCATGCTCTTTGTCTCGCTTTTTTCCGCGTATTTTCGCTGGCCAGGACCGTCCAAGGAGTATGACGATGAGGGGCTTATTTCGCACGCTTGAGGCCAGTTCTAGGCCCGCAAACACAGACGCAGATCACAGTTGAGAAGGGAATCCCTACGGCCCCGAGTCGAAGTCACGGGCCATGCGCTCGCGCATTGCGGCATCGGGCACCGGGCCGAAGCCCGCCTGCAGGTTGTCCTGCATGTGCTCCGCCCGCGAGGTCGCCGGAATCACGCACGTGACCGCCGGATGCGAAACGATGTATTTCAGGAACAATTGCGCCCAGCTGGAGCAGCCGAGCTCCTTCGCGTAGCCGGGAAGCTTGCGGCCGCGCACGCGCGTGAACAGCGCGCCTTCCTCGAACGGCCGGTTGATGAGCACGCCGATGCCGTGCTCCTGGCAGTACGGCAGCAAACGCAGCTCGGCGGCACGCGTGCCGATCGAATAGTTGAACTGCGCGAAGTCGAACGGCGATTCGCGCAGCACTCCTTCGATTTCATCGTGCGCTCCGACCGTGTAGTGCGTGATGCCGGTGAAGCGGATCTTGCCGTCGCCTTTGAGCTGCTGGAGCGAAGGCGCGTGCGTGCGCCAGTCGAGCAGGTTGTGGATCTGCAGCAAGTCGAGCCGCGCCGTTCTGAGCAGGCGCATCGAGCGCTCGATCTGCGCGAGGCCCTTGTCGCGCCCGCTGGTCCACACCTTGGTCGCGAGGAACGTGCCCGACTGCTTGCCGAGCTGTTCGACCAGGTCGCCGGTGACGCGCTCGGCATTGCCGTACATCGGCGAGCTGTCGATCAGCCGCGCGCCGGACGCATAGAACACCTCGAGCACTTCTTTCAGCGGCTCGCGCTCCTGCGCGCCGCCGCCGACGTCGAACGTATTCCACGTCCCCATGCCGATGACCGGCACGCTCTCGCCGTTGCTCGCGGCCGGAATCTTCCGCCGCAGCATCTCGCGCGCCTGCTTCGGTCCTTCCGGCGCGGCCGCACCCGCGGCGCCGCTGCTCAGTGCCATGGCAAGAGTTCCCAGGAAATGTCTGCGGTTCATAGGCTCAGGCTACTGGGCAGGTCGCTACTGGCCCGGACGATTGATGCGAGTCCAGTACTGGCCGAGCATCGCGACCTGCTCGGTGAACTGCTTGAAGTCGATCGGCTTGACGATATAGCTGTTCGCGTGCGCCGCATAGCTGCGCATCATGTCCGATTCCTGGTCCGAGGACGACATGATGATGACCGGCGTGGAGCGCGTGCGCGGGTCGTTCTTGATCTGCGCCAGCACTTCCAGCCCATCGATCTTCGGCATGTTGAGGTCGAGCAGCATGACGCATGGATTGCCCGGCGCGCGCTGCGCGTACAGGCCCTTGCGGAACACGAAGTGCAGCGCCGCCTCGCCGTCCTGCACCCACACGACTTTCTCGCCGACGCCGCCGATCTCCAGCGCGCGGATCGTCAGCTCCGCGTCGGTCGCGTTGTCGTCGGCAAGCAGGATGTAGCCATCCGGACTCATAGGTCACCGCTGAGACTGATGATGAAGCCGTACTCGCGCGCCACTTCGCGCAGGCGCTCGTACCTGCCGGATTTGCCGCCGTGGCCGGCTTCGAGATTAACGTGCAGCAGCAACGGTTGGTTGCTGCGACCCAGCAGGCGCAGCTTCGCCACCCACTTCGCCGGCTCGTAGTACTGCACCTGGCTGTCCCACAGACCGGTGGTCACGAGCATCGCCGGGTAAGGCTGCGCGCTGACGTTGTCGTATGGCGAGTAGGACAGCATGTATTCGTAGTGCTTGCGCTCGTGCGGGTCGCCCCACTCCTCGTACTCGAGGGTCGTGAGGGGAATCGACTCGTCGAGCATGGTGGTGACGATGTCGACGAACGGCACGTGCGCGATCAGCCCGCGGTACTTCTGCGGTGCGACGTTGGCGATCACGCCGACGAGCAAGCCGCCTGCGCTGCCGCCGGCCGCGAACACGCGGTCGCGGGCGCCGTAGCCGCGCGCGACCAGGAAGTCCGTGACGTCGACGAAATCGTTGAAGGTGTTCCACTTGCGGCCGACGCGGCCCGCCTCGTACCAGCGCCGCCCGCGCTCCTGCCCGCCGCGCACGTGCGCGATTGCGTAGACGAAGCCTCGATCGAGCAGCGACAGCCGCGCCGAGCTGAAGGACGGATCCATGCTCAGGCCATACGAGCCGTAAGCGTACTGATACAGCGGCGCCGTGCCATCAATCCGCGTGTCCTTGCGATACACGACCGACACCGGCACGAGCTCGCCATCGCGCGCCGGCGCCCAGAGGAACTCACTCGTGTAACGCGAGGGATCGAAGTCGCCGAGCACGGGCTCCCGTTTGCGCAGGTGCCGCTCGCCGCTCAGCACGTCGTAGTCGTATGTCGTGGCCGGTGTCGTGAGCGACGTGTACACGTAGCGCAGCAGCGATGTCTCCAGCTCCGGATTCGAGCCGAGCTGCATCGCGTACGCAGGATCGTCCGCCGCGAGGTGGAAGGTTGCGCCGCCCCAGCGCTGCACGCGGATGCGCAGCAACCCCCCGGAGCGCTCGTTCACCGCTAGAAACTCGCGGAACACGTCCATCGATTGCAGAAATACATTCGCGTTGTGCGGCACCACGTCGCGCCACGTCGTGCGATCGCTGCAAGCCGCGAGCGGCGCGCCGACGATGCGGAAGTTCTCGGCCTGCCAGTTGGTGCGGATCAGCATGCGATCGTCGATGTCTTCGATCTGGTACTCGTGGTCCGCGGCGCGCGGCACGACGATGGAGAAGTCGAACGCCGCGTCGCCGGTGCGCGCATAGCGCCACTCCGACGAGGTCGTGCTCTCCGAGCCGATGTACAGATATCGATCCGACTTGCTGCGCATCACGACCAGATCGAAGCTTTCATCCGCCTCTTCGTACACGAGCCGATCGGCACTGGACGGCGTGCCGATCGTGTGCGCGCGCACCCGCCGCCCGAGCAGCGTGACTGGATCCTTCTCCACGTACAGGAGCGTGCGGTCGTCGTCGGCCCACGCCACGTCCGGCTCGGCATTTTCGATCACGTCGCCGAGCAAGGCGCCGCTGGCAATGTCCTTGAAGCGGATACGGAACTGGCGCCGCCCGACCGTATCTTCGGCGTACGCGAGCAGCGTGTTGTCCGGGCTCGCCTCGTAGCCGCCGAGCTGGAAGAAGGGCTGCCCCACCGCGAGCTGGTTGCAATCGAGCAGCACGAGCTCCGGCGACTCCGGCTGATCCGCCCGCCGCAGGATGAGCGGGTACTGCCCGCCGCTGACGAACCGGCCGCGGTACCAGTAGCCGCGATAACGCACGGGCACGGTCGCATCGTCTTCCTTGATGCGGCCGACGATTTCGCCATACAGACGTTCAATGAGCGGCTGCACCGGCGCCAGCACGGCCTCGCAGTAAGCCGTCTCCGCGCGCAAATGAGCGAGCACCTCCGGGTCGGTGCGCGTGTCGTCCCGCAGCCAGTAGAACGGGTCCTCGCGCACGCCGTTCGGCGCCGTTACGCGATGCACGCGCGGGACCGCGGCCGGGGGATGAAGGGAGGGGGATTGCGACACGGAGCCTTCGTAGAACGCCTCGAAAACGGTATATAGCCCGCGCCGGCCGGGACGGTAAATCCGCAGCCCCCCGCAGTGCTGCAGCGACGCATTCAGAGAATAGCTGCTAGGCAGGGGTGGGGAAGTCCGGTATCCCTGCGGTTCGGGCCGTTTTTGCGCCCCAGTTCACGGCCGATGACTGGAAAAGGCAGATGCAGTTCTCAGTCATTCCATGTTGCATAAGTAGTATTAGCCGGCAAACATGAAAGCCCCCAAAGGAGGGGTTGGTATGGCCAACGCTCAGCACACCCGATCGGCACAAGGCACGTCCGACGAGGTCAATCTGGAGTTCGACGCGCACCGCACCGGCACGGAGGAGGCGCATCACCCGCCGATCCTGGTGCTGAGCCGTGACCCGAACCTGGTGGAAACCGTCAAGAAGGCCGCTCCGCGCGGCACGGCGGTCGTCCCCTCTCCGGATCTCGATCACGTCGCCGGCAAGCTGTCGGACCTGAAGCCGGGCGTGCTGGTGGCCGACACGGCGAGCACCGCCGACGTCGCCGCCATGGTGGCGCAGCTGACGCAGCACTTCCCCGAGCTGGTCGTGATCGTTGCCGGCAAGCGCGAAGACAGCGCTGCGCTGATGCAGCTCACAGCCACCGGCCGCATCTTCCGCTTCCTGCTCACGCCGTTGTCGCACGGCCAGACGCGCCTGGCGCTCGAAGCCGCCGTCACGCAGCACCAGGACCTGCTCGCCCAGGGACAGCGCCTGAGCGCGTCCAGCGGCACGACGGGCGGCGACAACAAGAATTACGTGATGACCTACGGCGCGCTCGCCGCGGGTCTGCTGGTCGTCATCGGCGGTATCTGGTTCGGCGTCAGCCGTTTCACGGGCGAGCCCGAAGTGCCGCCGGTCGTGAATGTGCCGGCCGCGCCGGGCGC
>DATEKT010000188.1:0-15733 GCA_035277305.1 Steroidobacteraceae bacterium
GGCCGCCGCGGCCGGAGCTGCCGCCACCGCCACCGCCTCCGCCGTTGCCGCCGGAGGGTGCGAATCCGTCGATCACGAGCTGGACGCATCTGGAAGTGCGCTCGCGCCAGGCGGACATGCGCGTGAGTCTCAGCGCGCGAGTGTTCGACCCGTTGTGGCTGATGGCCCGGCAGTGGCAGGTCGGTGAATTTCAGGGCGAAGACGCCGGCATGCCGGTGCTGGCGCGCGTGCGCTCGCAGACGACGATGCTGTCGCGCATCCATCTCGGCGAGCTGCCGGCGAACACGATCATGCCCGCCGCCGAATACGATCCGCAGCTGATGCCGCTCGAAGTGATGGTCGAAAGGCAGCGCACGCGTCCCGCGAACGCGGGCGAGGCGCGCATGCTGCGTTTGAGCGTGGAGGCGGGATTGCACTTCCTGCTGATGCTGGAGCAGCAGCCGCTGTCGAAGAAGTATCGGCCGCTGTTCATTGCGCGCTTCGCGTTGCAGCGTCCGGATGACTCCGTGCTCACGAAGGCGGACGAGGAAACGCGGCGCTTCGTCGAGACGATGGTGGGTCGTGCGCCGGACGCGCGACGGATCGCTGAGGTTCTGCGTGCAGGCGGCGTCGAGCAGCTGATTGCCGATACGACGTTGAAGATTGTCGTCGCCGATCGCGCCGAAGTGCGTCAGACAGCAACGCGCTGGCTGGAGTGGTACGACGCGCTCTTCAGCGAGCCCGTGAAGGAGTCCGACGATGCGTGGATGCCGCCGCGCATGGAATATGCGCTGACGGTTGCGGGTCAACTCTCCGAAGACAAGTTCGACCAGCGGCCGCTCACGGCGACCGAGTTCTACGATGGCCATCTGGACTGGAGCAGCTTCGATCTCGACTTCGAAGTGAACCTGGGCACCGAGCGCGATCACAAGTTCGGCGTGATCACGGAGACGACGATTCCGGCGCCGGTGGTGTTCCGCGGTGCGCCGGCGCCGCGCTATTGGGAGCTCGAGGATGCGCGTATCGAATATGGCCTGATGCCGGTCGGACCGACCGATCTCGCGCAGCTGCTGATGATCGAGTACGCGAGCAGTTACGGAAATGACTGGTTCGTCGTGCCGCTCACGTTGCCGGTCGGTTCTCTGACCTCGATCAACTCGCTCGTCGTCACCGATAGTTTCGGAGTGCGCTCGCTGCTGCGTCCGATCGGCGATCGCACGCTGCCGGATGCGAACTGGAGCATGTTCCAGATGTCGCACATCCGGCGTCCTGGCAATGAGGCTCTGGGCAAACCCATGTCGAATCTCTTTTTCCTGCCGCCGGCCCTCGGCCGCAGTTTGCAGAGCCCGGCGGTCGAAGACGTGCTGTTCATGCGCGATGAGATGGCGAACGTCGCGTGGGCGATCGAGCGCAGTCTCGAAAGTCCGGTCGAGCAGCCGATCCCGCGGACCGATACGACTCCGCCGGCGGATAGCGCGGCTGACACGGGCGGAGCCGCGCCGGGGGATGCGTTGCCGCGATATCTGCTGTCGACGACCGTGCCGAAGCATTGGATTCCGCTGTTGCCGGTGCAGCAGCACGAGCCGCCCGACAAAGTGGTCTCGCGACTGCGGCGCGGCGCGGTGCTGCAGCCAGACGGCTCTCACGAGATTCACAAAGCGGAAGGCCGCATCCTCAATAAGGATCCCCACCTATTGATGTTCGACGAGGAAGTGCCGCGCGAAGGCGTCCGTGTCGCTCGTCACTACCAGCTCGCGCGCTGGATCGACGGCTCGACGTGGGCCTGGATGGCGCTGCGCAAGAGCGTCGGGAGCGGCGAGGGCTCGAGCGGCCTGAGGTTCGACAGCGTCAACTCGCAGGACTAAGATTCGCGGCGCACAACAACACCAAAGCAGAGGTGCGCCATGTTCGCGAAGCTTTCTGCAGAGTTCATCGGGACCTTCTGGCTGGTGCTCGGCGGGTGCGGCAGCGCCGTGCTGGCCGCGGCGTTTCCGGAGGTCGGCATCGGCTTGACCGGCGTCTCGCTGGCATTCGGCCTGACCGTGCTCACCGGCGCGTATGCGCTCGGTCCGATCTCCGGCGGGCACTTCAATCCTGCCGTGTCGGTCGGTCTGTGGGCCGGTGGACGATTCCCGGGATCGCAGCTGTTGCCGTATATCGTCTCGCAGGTCGCGGGCGCAGTCGCCGCGGCGGGCGTCTTGTTCGTGATCGCGAGCGGCAAGGCAGACTTCAGTCTGGCCGGCGGCTTCGCATCGAACGGCTACGGCGAGCATTCGCCGGGTCAGTACTCGATGGGCGCCGCGATGCTGACGGAAGTCGTGATGACATTCATGTTCCTGATCGTGATCCTCGGCGCGACCCACAAGCGCGCACCGGTTGGCTTCGCAGGCCTCGCGATCGGCCTGATGCTCACGCTCATCCACCTCATCAGCATCCCGGTCACGAACACCTCGGTGAACCCCGCGCGCAGCACCGGGCCCGCGATCTTCGTCGGCGGCTGGGCGCTGGCGCAGCTCTGGATGTTCTGGATCGCCCCGATCGTCGGCGCCGCCATCGCCGGCTTCTTCTACAAATCCGTGCTGGAAGGCGAAGCGGAACCCCCACCAGTCACCGGCCGCGTCTGAGGCGGTGCCGGGAGAAGAAAACGACGAAAACTCAGCACCGCAGCAAAATGCTGCGCTGCTGAGTTTTCGCTAGTTTTTTCTCCCGGCACCGGAAAACGCAGCCACCAGGCCCAGCCCGATGAACAGCAGTCCGCTGCCGTAGCGCTCGACGTTGACGTAGCCGCGGCTGCGTTTGAGCCAGTCGCCGGCGGTGCCGGCGAGCAGCGCGTACGCGCTGTCGGTGCAGAATCCGAGCAATGCGAACACGAAGCCGAGCAGCGTGATCTGCAAAGCGACGTGACCGCGACCAACGTCGACGAACTGCGGCAGGAAGGCGAAGAAGAACAGCGCGGTCTTTGGATTGAGCAGGTTCACGACGAACCCATCGCGAAACAGCCGCGCGTGGCTGTAGCGCGGCAGCTCGCCGTTTGCACCAGCCATTTCCGCCGGCCCGAAGATCTTCCGCAGGCCCAACCAGATCAGATACGCCGCGCCGGCGTACTTGACGACGCTGAAGGCGAGGGCGGACGAGAGCAGCAAAGCGGCCAGGCCAAGCGCCGCCGCCAGTACATGGATGAAGGTCGCCACGTGGATGCCGAGCACCGAGACCATGCCGGCCTTCCGGCCCTGCGCCACGGAGCGCCCGACGATATACAGCACCGCAGGGCCGGGAATCAGCAGCAATACCAGGGCCGCGCCGGCAAACAGCGCGAGGTTCTGCGCGCTGGGGATGACCGTGTCCATTGTTGTTCGCTCCGCACCCACTCGTGACCGCTGCATCAAGCCGTGACGGCGCGCGGCTGTCAAGGTGGTCTAAGATCCGGCATGGACTTCACCAAGCGTCTGCGGCCCGGCGTCCAACGCGGCGCGATCACGTGCAGCATCCGCATCTGGCACTCGCCGCGGGTGAAAGCCGGCAAGCGGTACGACTCGACCGGCGTGGGGCACATCGAGATCGACTCGATCGAGCCGATCGAGCTCAGCGACATCACGCCGGAGCTGGCGCGCGAATCGGGCTTCAACGGCGTCGTCGACCTGCTCAAGATCGCGAAGCACGGGAGCGGTGCGAACGTCTATCTCGTGCGATTCCACTACGTCCGACCGGACGCAGCCGGCAAGCGCAAGCCGACGAAGGCGGCCACTCGCAAAGCACCGAACGGCGAGAAACAGCGTGCGCGCATCGCGAAGATGGTCGCACGGTTGCCGGAAGGCGAAGCCAAACGCGTGGGTCAGCACATGAGCCTGGAAGTGCGGAAGAAGCGCTTCGGCTGGTTCATGATCGATCATCACGGCGACGGCCGCGTCGACCTCAACTGCAAGGCGTCGGCAGACATGCACGACATCCTGCAGGGCCTGATGCCGCAGCACTTCCACGTGCCCAAGTACGTGGGCAACAAAGGCTGGGTCGGAATCTGGCTCGACACGCCGAAGGTCGATTGGCCTGCCGTCGAGATGGCGCTGCGCGGCGCGTATGAGCGCGTGGCGCCGAAGACGTTGGTCGCTCAGCTGGGCTGACGAGCCTGCAGCAGCTCTCGCGCGCGGCTGATCACCGCCGTGCTGAATCCCTCGGGCAGCCGCTCGTACACTTCCTTGAGCGCCGCGAAATCCGCTTGCGTCGCATCTGGCAGCTCGCATACCTGCGCGAGCAGTCGAATCTCCATCCACAAGGATCCTTGCGATCGTGCCTCGGCGAGTCCGCTCTCGAGCGAACGTCGCGCCGCCGCCATGTCGCCGCGGCCGCTATCGATGAACGACTGCAGCAGGAAGTGGTAGTTGTACAGGATGCGCTCGCCGTAGCGCCGGCCGAGCTCGCGCGCCTGGTCGAGATAGTTCTGCGCGGCGTCCCAATCCTTCGCCAGCACCGCCGCCTCGACTGCGTAACCGAGCACCTCCGAGCCTCCCGACACCATCCCGAGCCGCTTGTTGTGCTCGAAGCCTTCGATGATAAGACGCAGCCCCTCCTGCGGGTCGCCGCGATACGCATCGGCCCAACCGGCGATCCAGCGGCTCGGTCCATATGCCTGGCCGATGGCGTGCTCTTCGACGACCTTGCGCAGTGCCTGCGCGTGTTCGGCGACACGCTCCGGACGCCGCATGCGCATTTCGAACATTGCCGCGCACCACAATGCGATCGTGCGGCCCATCAGCTCGCCGCGCTGGCGTGCGCGCATGACTGCTGCATCCATCTGCGCTCGCGCCTGATCGATGTACCCGAGGTGCATCAGCGGGATCGCCAGGTTTGCACGCATCACGACGACAGGATCGGCAACGAACCCGGCCCGAGGAATGTTGTCGCCGAGCTGCTCGCAGATTTCGACGCCACGCTGCAGGTAGCGGAGCGCTTCCTGATAGTTCGCCCGCATTGTGTGAATCACGCCGAGCAGGCCGCATGCAGTGACGACGAGCACTGGATCGTCATGAGTGAACGCGAGCGATTCGATGCGCTCCGACAATTGGAGCGCATCCGCGTACTGCGCGCGGCTGTAGTGCATCCACGCGACTCCATTGAGCACCTGTGCGCGCGCCGGAGCGAACGGCAGCAGATCGATCAGTTCGAGCACGCGGCGATAAGCGGTCTCCGCATCGGTCGAGGCAAGGCCGAACTGCTGCGCGCATGCGAGACCGCGCACTGAAACCAGCGCGAACTCGAGCTCCAGGCGCTCAGGTCCCTCGGGGCATCGGGAAAGCAGGCTCAGTGCATGCGATGTGATGTTGATCGCTTCTTGCGGCGCGAAGTGACCGAGCGCGCTCCGAGCCGCCTCCGCGTAGTAGCGCAACGCCGCGGCATAGGCGAGACCCGCCTCATGCTGCGAGGCCAGCTCCGCGGCCGTCACACCGATTCCTGCCGAGCGACCTCGCTCCAGGGCGGCGGCAACGCGTCGATGCATCTGCACGCGGGTCGATGCTCCCTGGCGCTGATAAAACACATGCCGGTACAGCGCATGGCGGAAGGAGTAGTGAGCATCCAGCGAGCCGTCCGGCAAGTCGATGATCGCGACGTGCTGCAACCAGTACTGACGTTGTGCGAGCTCGTCGCAGAGCTGTGTGATCGCCTGGCGATCCTGTTCGAGCACCTCGGCGACCGTCGCGACGCGGAACTCGACGCCGCAGAAACTGGCTGCTTCCAGCAGTCGCTGGGTCTCGGGCGAGAGGCGGGCGATCTGCTTCTCGATCGCGCCCGCCAGGCTCTCGGGAACCGACCACGCCGCCGGCGACGCCAGGTCCTCGATCACGTTGGCGATGAACAACGGCAAGCCGCCGGTGTGATCGTGCAGCTTGTGAATGAGCGCTTCCTGGATCCCGGCGTCGGGCAGGCGGCTGTGCAGGTATTCGGCGACTTCGACTTCCGAGAACGGATCGAGCACGACCTCTTCGCAGAGGCGATGCAGGCGCAGCTCATGCCGCAGCTCCTTCAGGGGATGCGATTCGGCGACGATCTGCATCAACCGGTACGTCCCGAGCCACATCAGCCGCGCCGACGACGTGCGCCGCGCGAAGTGATCGAGCAGTCGCAGCGTCGCGCTGTCGCTCCAGTGCAGATCCTCGGTCAGGAGCAGCACCGGGTGCTGCGCGGTGAAGCGGCCGAACAGCTCCGAAATCTCGCGGACCTTGCGCTCTTGATTCGCGCCGGAGAGATCGCGATAGAGCGATGCTCGTTCTTCCTCCGGCAGCAGCCACGGCAGCTGCACGAGCCAGGTCGGCGCGATCTCGCGCATCATGCGCGGGAACTCCGGATGGCTGCGACTCAGCGCACTGAGGGCTTCGAGAATCGGCAGGTAGGGTTCGCCGGCGCCGTACTGCTCGACGCACTGACCGCGAATCACCGTGGTGTTCGGCAGCTCGCTGATGAGCTGTTCGACGAGCGTCGTCTTACCGACGCCCGCGTCGCCGGCAATCCAGAACACCGAACGCTTGCCGTTCAAGACGCCTTGCCAGGCGGCGTGCAACTTCGCGAGCGGCGCGGTCCGGCCGATCATCGGGGGCCGCGACTCGGCGGCGGCCGGTTTCAAGTCTGAGTGAGCGGTTGGCTGAGGCTGTGACGCAGGACGCGCGGGTATCGGTGCGCCGAGCACTACGCCAATGAAACGATAGCCGCGCCGCGACGCAGTCTCGATATAACGCGGCTTCGCGGCGGGATCCGACAGCGCCGTGCGCACCTGGCTGATCGTCGTCTTCAGCACGGACTCGCTGACGTGCCGGTGTCCCCACACGGCGTCGAGCAGATCTTCCTTCTTCGTCAGCTTGCCGGGCTGTTTCGCGAGCGTGCACAGCACTGCAAAAGCTTTCGGCGGCAGAGCGACCGGACGGCCGGCCCTGGTGAGCAGAGCGTTCTCCTCGTCCAGCTCGAACTCATCGAATCGAAGCGGTCCGGAGACGACGTCGCTCATGGTGGCCATTATAGTCGTGCCACAAGGTCGTTCTGTACTTCAGCAAGGAAATGCGTATGGTACATACATGAAAACAAGGCTCGACATTGACGGTCGATTGCTCGCCGCAGCCAGGGTGGCGGCCGCGCAAGAGTGCAGGACTCTAACTGCATTTGTAGAGGAGGGGCTTCGATTGCGGCTGAGGATGTTTTGCCGGTCACGTTCGCCAAGGCTGCTTCAACTGCCTGTCTACAACGGTAAGAGCGGGCTCGCGGCCGGCATCGATCCCACCTCGCTTCGATGACTCCCAAGCGCCTGCTGCTGATCTTCGCGATCCTGTTCGCATGCGTCGGGTGCGACCAGGCGACCAAGTCGGTCGCCAAGTCGTACCTCTCGGAGACGAGCAACGTCATCCTGCTCGGCGATACCGTTCGGCTGGTGCTGGCCCGCAACTACGGCGCGTTCCTCAGTCTCGGCGCCGGGGTGGGCGAGTCGTCCAGCGGGATGCTCCTGTCCGCCCTCGTCGGCGTCGTGCTGGCCGGGCTGCTGGTCTACTTGTTCGTATCGAAGCCGCAGAATCCTTTCGTCGGCGCGTCGGTGGCGCTGATCGTCGGCGGCGGCGTGAGCAATCTCATCGATCGGCTGCGCTACGGCGGTTACGTCGTGGACTTTCTCAACGTCGGCATCGGCTCGCTGCGAACCGGCATCTTCAACGTCGCGGACATGGCGATCATGGCGGGCGTCATCATCTGGGCGTTCAGCGACAGGCTGTGGGGGAAGAAGGCGGAAACCTGAGGTCGGTCGCTCGCGTTAGGCGGGCATGGCTGCCCAGATCGTCCGCTTTTTCAGTCTGTTGTTCGTCGGGCTCGCGCTGGCGCCGGCACTCGCGCACGTTCTGCAAATGCCGCACAAGATGGACCTGACGGGCAATGACTACCTGCGCGTGCAACAACTCTATGCGGGCTGGGCACTGCTCGGCATCGTCGCCATGGGTGCGCTGATTGCTACGTTGCTACTGACGATTCTGGTGCGCGCGCGACTGCGGCAGTTCGTGCTGGCGTGCATCGCGTTCGGCTCGGTGCTGGTGTCGCAGGTGATCTTCTGGATGTTCACCTTCCCGGTGAATCAGCAGACGAAGAACTGGACCACGCTGCCGGTGAACTGGATGACATTGCGCGAGCGCTGGGAGTACTCACACGCGACCGCGGCGGTGTTCGACACGATTGCCTTCGTCGCGGTCGTGCTCGCTGTGCTAGCAGCGGTGGGTCATCGCGAGGACACGCCGACGGCGCGTCGCGCCGCGCCGGGCGAGACGCCCATGAGTCGCTTGAACGCACGGCTGAACGCCGCTTCCGACTCGTAACCCAACTTGTTCGCGAGCTGACTGAGGGGTGCGTCGCTTTCGCGCAGCCACCGCAGCGCCGCGTGCATCTTCCAGCGCAACAGATATTGCATCGCCGGTTCGCCGACCAGCTCGGTGAAGCGGGCAGCGAACGCTGAGCGTGACATGCCGACGGCCGCGGCAAGCGAAGCGAGAGTCCAGTCGCGCGCGGGATCGCGATGGATGAGTGCGATCGCACGGCCGATCTGTTTGTCGCGCAGTGCGCGGAGCCAGCCGGTCTGCGCCTGCGCATCCGTTGCGATCCAGGAACGGATCGCCTGGATCACGAGGATATCCGCGAGGCGAGTGATGACGGTCTCGCCGCCTGCACGCAGCTCACGCGCTTCGCTCGTCAGAAAGCGCAGTGTGCTTTGCAGCCATTCGAGCTCGGGCGAATTCCACGCATCGACTGTGATGATTCGAGGCAAGAGTCGCAGCAGGTGATGCGCCGAAGGGTCGTCGAAGCGCACGGCGGCGCACAGCATCGTCGTCGGCGCGCCGCCACCACCGTGACGCAGATGTTCGTAGCGATCGGTGACGAACTCTCGCGGCAGATCGAACAACTTCGCGGCCGACACGCCCGGCGCGCTGTTGAGGATGTGGCCACGACCGTGCGGGACGAGTGCGAACGAGCCGGGCCGCAGCGAGCACGTCTCGGCACCCTCTACCTCGAGACGGCACTCGCCGGATGTGACGACGTGAAACATCACGCAGTCCTCCATCGGCGGCAGGTCGAGTCCCCACGGCGCCGTGAACTCCGAGAGGCAATAGAAGGAGCCGCTCATGCGCAGGAAGTGCAGCGCTTCGCCGAGCGGATCGACGGTGATTTTCCAGTTGTCGGGCATGGCGGGAGTATGGCCATGCGGCGGCCGAACCGTCCATGCTCCTGGACGAAAAAGCATGAAACATGGACTGGCAGCGATTGTTGGTCCTGAGCCTGCGGACGATAGTGGACGCCACTGGATCGACGTCAAACACCTCCAAGGAGATCGACATGAACGCGAAAACGACGCTGGTTTTGGGTGGCACGGGCAAGACGGGACGCCGCATCGTCGAGCAACTGACTGCTCGCAACATGCCCGTGAGAATCGGCTCGCGCTCGGCGACGCCCTCGTTCGTCTGGGAAGACCCGTCCACCTGGTCCGCAGCGCTGGCGGGCGTCGACGCCGTCTACATTTCCTACTATCCCGACCTCGCCGCACCGGGCGCGACTGATGCCATTCGTGCGTTCACGGATCTCGCAGTGCGCAGCGGCGCGCGCCGGCTGGTGCTGCTCTCAGGTCGCGGCGAGCACGAGGCTCAGCGGTGCGAGAAGATCGTGAAAGCGTCGGGCGCGCAGTGGACGGTGCTTCGCTGCAGCTGGTTCAACCAGAACTTCAGCGAGAACTACCTGCTCGAGCCGATCATGGCGGGTGAAGTCGCATTGCCCGCGCCGAATGTGGGCGAGCCGTTCGTCGACGCCGACGACATCGCCGATGCCGCAGTGGCTGCGTTGACCGATGACAAGCACATCGGCCGGCTCTACGAGCTCACCGGACCGCGACTACTGACCTTCGCGGACGCGATCGCGCAGATCGCAAAGGCGAGCGGCAAGGAAATCCGCTACGTGCAGGTGCCGATGGACGAGTACGTCGCCGCGCTCGAACAAGCGCAGCTGCCGCCGGACTTCGTGGCACTGATCAAATACCTGTTCACGGAAGTGCTCGACGGTCGCAACGCGTACACGACCGACGGTGTGCAACGCGCGCTCGGCCGCGCGCCGCGGGATTTCATTGATTACGCGCGTCGCGCCGCGGCGAGTGGTGCGTGGAAGAGTGCGCAATAGCGCGAGACAAACAAAACCCTCCCCCGGTTTGCGGGGGAGGGCTAGGGAGGGGCGAGCCAGCCCTATCAGTTGTTCCAGTCGTTGCGGTCGCGGAATTCCTTTGCCTGGCGCTCCGCATCCTCTCGGTTCAGGCCATAGCGTTCCTGCAGTTTGCCCGTGAGAATTTCCGCGTTGCCTTCCATCTGATCGATCTCGTCGTCAGTGAGCTTGCCCCACTGCTGCTTGATCTTGCCCTTCAGCTGCTTGAAATTGCCCTTGGCGATGTCTTCGTTCATTGATCTCTCCGGTACGTTGCGATCCTGTGTTAAACGCCAGAGCGACGCACAATGTTCGAAATATCACCAACTAAGAACCTGCTCACAGGTACCGCGCCAGACAATGCCCGACAGCGCGATGAGCGCTGCAACTACGAGGCGCATTGCGAGCAAACACAGCACGAGCGTGCCGGCGAGAATCAGGATCGAGGTCGAGAAGCTGCGGGCCATGGCGGCTCTCCGGGAAGAAATCTGTGGAGAGATTCTTCCGCGGCGCGCCGCCGCTTTCTGTCACCGCGTTGACATAGCGACTAACGCTCGCGCAGCTGGTGGCTGTCCGCGGCCGTCAGGTCCAGCCCGTAGATGCGCTTCAGGTGGGCGATTTTCTCCAGCGTCGCCGGCTTGAACGGCGGCTTGTTCTCCAGCGCGTGCAGCGCGACGCCTTCCAGCAGGTCGCCGAGCGACAGGTCGAGATACTCGGCCAGACCCTTCAGCACTTTCAGCAGGCGCTTCTCCAGGCGCACGCCGGTCTGGATGCGCTCGACTTCACGTGCTGGTTTGGCGGTCTTGTTCACGTTGCGGGCGGGCATCGGCAGTTCCTGGCAGCGGGCTCGGCCGCGAGCATGGCACGGTTTGCGTGTGGTTTGGTCGTTTGTTAGTATGGTACATATGTACCAAACACTCAGGAGTGCCGCCGCCATGTCCCAGCAGCCCGCCACGCAGATGCGCAGCTTCCGCTTGAATGCGCCGCTCGAGCGCGTCTTTCCCTTGTTCACCGCCGAGGGTGAGAGCAGCTGGGCGGCCGGCTGGGAGCCGAACATTCTGAGCGGCGAGGTCGAGCGGGGCAGCGCCTTCGTCACGCGCGCCCACAGCGGCATCGAAACGACCTGGATCGTCGCCGACTACCGTCCGGCCGAGGGACGCGTCAGCTACGCGCGTCTCGCCCAGGGCTCGAACATCGGACTCGTCGACGTGAGTTGTACGCCCGCGGACGGCGGCGGCACGATCGTAAGTGTGCGTTACACGCTGACCGGCGTCAGTGACCAGGGACGGGCGTTCGTGCGAGAGTTCCTGGAGCCCACCCACTACGCACGCATGATCGACGAGTGGCACGTCGCGACCAGTGCGGCCCTCGCCGCAAAGCCGGTGTCGCACTGAGCGCCGTTCGCATAAGCTTGTGCGCGGCGTTGAGGAGGATCCCATGTCGCAATACGAGCTGGCGCAGCTGAACATTGCCGTGATGAAGGAGCCGCTGGAATCGCCGCGGATGGCTGATTTCGTCGCGAACCTGGACCGCATCAACGCGCTGGCGGACGGCTCGCCGGGCTTCGTGTGGCGACTCGAGACGGAGGAGGGCGACGCGACGGCTCTGCGTCCTCTCGGCGACACCACGCTCGTCAACATGTCCGTGTGGCGGGACGTGGCCTCCTTGAACCACTACGTCTACAAGACCGCACACGTCGAGATCATGCGCCGGCGCAAGGAGTGGTTCGACCGCATGTCGGAAGCACACATGGTCCTGTGGTGGGTGCCAAATGGACATCGACCTTCGATCGTGCAAGCTGCCGAAAGATTGCAGCTGTTGCGCACTCAAGGGCCGAGCGCCGATGCCTTCACGTTCCGGCATGCATTCCCGCCGCCGGATGCACAGCAGTCGCCGATCTCCTTCGGCGACGAATGCCCGGCGACCTGAGGATCGGGATCGACACTATCGTCCAATGGCAGTGCCGTGGGTCTGGCCTTAGCCTTGTTGCAAACGAGGTATCGCATGGACCCCCTGACGCAGCTGTATCAGCGCCTGCGGGCGCAGGTCCCGGGCCCGAGAATGTCGATCGAGCCGCCGGCCATCGAAGAGTGGCTGGAATACTGGAACGACGACGATACCGATCTCGGCAACCTGCGAACCTTCGAGCAGTGGTTGTCGCACCTCGCGAAGTCAAAATCACTGCGCTGATCAGCTCAATGCGGCTGTCGAACAGCTGACTGCGGCGCGCGACGTCAGCTGTCACCGTCTTTCAATCCTTCTCCACGCTTGAATAGAGTCCGCCGCACGGAGCGCGGCGCAATGTCGTGCTCGATAAAAGCGGGGATGAGAGATGAGCACACTTTCCTGGCGACCGCTGCTGGCGGCCTGTGCGAGCCTGCTGCCGTTCGCTTCCTCCGCCGAGCCGCCGACGACTTTCCGCGATACGCTCGGCGCGACGCATGAAGCTGTCACGAACGCTCCCGCACCGATCTTCCGCAATCCTCTGCCCGGCAGCGATCTGCGCAGTTGGATCATTCACTGGAACGAAGTGGCCATCAACGCGAGCGGCCTCGATCACACGCCGGTTGCACCCGGCGAGACGCGCGTGTTCGGTGAGCAGATCGGACCGGGCCGCTCCGCTCGCGCGATCGCGATCGTGCAGATCGCAGTGGCCGACGCGCTCATCGCCGTCAATGGCGGCTATCGCAGCTACACGGGCATCCCGCGGGTCAGCGGTCAGGTTTCGCAGAAGGCGGCGGTTGCATACGCAGCGCACGACACGCTCGTCGATCTGTTCCCATCGCAGAAGGCTTCGTTCGACGCGGAGCTGCGGGACAGCGTGCGGCGCCTGCGCGATTCGTCTCTCGCGATCTTCAACGGCGTGCGGCTGGGCAAGGCGGCCGCCGATGCGATTCTCGATCTGCGCGCCACCGACGGCTCGCAGCACGCCGAGCCGATCCTTGGCACCGACTGGAGCACGAGCAACGATCCCGGTCACTGGCGCCAGGATCCGGTGAGCCTCGGGCGCGTCGCGCTCGGCGCGCACTGGGGCGAAGTGAAACCGTTCATCATGCAGAGCAGCTCGCAGTTTCGCGCGCCGCCGCCGCCGGCGATGACTTCAGCGGAATACACGGAAGCGTTCGATGAAGTTAAGCGCCTCGGCGGCGACGGCATTACCACTGCGACGGAGCGCACCGAGGAGCAGTCGTTCATCGGCTATTTCTGGGCGTACGACGGCACGCCGAGCCTGTGCGCGCCGCCGCGTCTGTACAACCAGATCACCGTGCAGATCGCCAAGCAACGCGGCTCCGGTGCGCTGGCGACTGCGCGGCTGCTCGCGCTGGCCAACATGGCGATGGCCGATGCCGGCATCGCGATCTGGGAGTCGAAGTTCTTCTATGACTTCTGGCGGCCGGTCGGCGGCATTCGCGAAGCGGACGCAGGCGCGGGTCCGACCGGGCAGGGCGACGGCAATCCCGCCACGCTCGGCGATCCGAACTTCATGCCGCTCGGCGCGCCGGGCAGCAATCTGAACGGTCCGAACTTCACGCCGCCGTTCCCGTCCTATCCGTCCGGACACGGCGGCTTCGGCGGAGCGCTGTTCCAGATGCTGCGGCGGTTCTACGGCACCGATCGCATCCCGTTCACGTTCGTCTCCGACGAGTTCAACGGCAGGACGCGCGACGCGAACGGCAACGTGCGACCGCTGCGCCCGCGCAGCTTCAGCCGCTTGTCGCAGGCGGAAGAAGAGAACGGCCAGAGCCGCATCTACCTCGGCATTCACTGGTCGTTCGACAAATCCGAAGCGCTCACGCAAGGCGAGCGGGTGGCCGACTACGTGTTTTTCCGCGCGTATCGTCCGACTCGCTAGGCCGGGAGGGGGTGGCGCTGCCCCGCGCCACCCCCTACGATTGCCGGCGGCATGCACCGAACAACAAGACTTGGCAGGGTCACACTCGCTGCCATCGCCTGCGTCGCGCTCATATCGTGGTCACAGCTGCGAGCTGCGGACTACGATCTGCTGATTCGCAACGCGTCGGTCGTCGACGGTACCGGAGCGCCCGCGTATCGCGCGAATGTACTGGTGAAGGGCGACAACATCGCGGTCATCGACCGTCAGATGCGTCCCGACGCAACGGCTGCGCGCGTGATCGATGCTGGCGGTCGCACGCTGGCGCCGGGCTTCATCGACATGCACTCGCACGGCGATCCGCTCGAGCAATCGTTCGAGAATTTTCTGGCGATGGGCGTGACGACGGTGGTGCTCGGACAGGATGGCGACAGCGCGGACGAACGGCCCTTCGCGCAATGGGCCAGCGCCGCGGCAAAGGAGGGCGTTCAGGTCAACGTCGCAGCGCTGTCGGGTCACGGCTCGATTCGACACCTTGCGCAGATTCCCGATTCAGTCCGTCACTTGAGCGCCGAGCAGACTGAGCGGATGCGCAAAGTGCTGCGCGAGGATCTGCAGGCCGGCACGTTCGGCATGTCGACGGGACTCGAATACGTGCCGGGCATTTACTCCGAGCCGGCCGAGGTCATCGAGCTGGCGAGGGAGGTCGGCGCGGCGGGCGGCGTGATCATGAGTCACATGCGCTCCGAGGATGACGACAGGATCAATCAGTCGATCGACGAGCTCGCGGCGCAAGGTGCGTACGCGCGCGTGCACATCTCGCATCTCAAAGTCGTTTTCGGAAAAGGCGCTGAGCGCGGCCAGCAATTGCTCGCGGTGATCGCGAGCAAGCGCAAGGCCGGAATCGATCTGACTGCGGACGCGTATCCCTACACTGCCGGTTACACCGGCATCGGGATCCTGTTTCCGGAGTGGGCGCTGCCGCCGCAGGACTACAAGAACATCGTCGCGACTCGCCGGACCGAGCTCGCGACGTATCTCGAACGACGCATGACGAAGCGGGGCGGCCCCGAGGCGATGCTGTTCGGAACGAAGCCCTACGCCGGTCAAACGTTGGCACAGGCGGCCAAGGCTGCCGGTAAGACCTATGTCGATTTCCTGATCGAGCTCGGACCGGAAGGTGGTTCGGGCGCTCACTTCACGATGGATGAGGCGACTCAGGACGTTCTGTTCGGCGATCCCTCGGTGGCCGTCTGCACCGATGGCTCGCCTGGCATGCGTCACCCGCGCTCGACTGGCACCTACGCGAAGCTCTTCGAGCGTTACGTTCGCGAGAAGAAGATGCTCACCGTCGAGCAGGCCGTGCACAAAGCCGCGGGCATTCCGGCGCAGATCATGCGATTCGAGGGCCGCGGCACGATCGAGGTCGGCGCGAAGGCCGACCTGGTGCTGTTCGATGTCGCGAAGGTCCATGCGAAGTCGAGTTACGTGGATCCGTTCATCCTCGCCGAAGGATTCGATGTCGTCATCGTGAACGGTCAAGTAGCTCGCGAGGACGGGGCGCTGCGGCCGGGGCGATATGGCCGCATCCTACGCGCCGGGAGGCGTTAGCAACCCGAGCTGCTTCAGGATCGAGTACATGTTGAACACGCTCCACTCTTCCTGAATCAGCCCGCGCTCGAAGCGAAACAGCGTCATGCCGCTTGCGGTGACGCTCTTGCCCGTCGC
>DATEKT010000189.1:0-3100 GCA_035277305.1 Steroidobacteraceae bacterium
ATTTATCGAAGCGGCGGGGGATCTCGAAGAAGGGAGAACGCCAATGACCGAAAGGTCGCTCGCACCGAGCATCAACGTGACGATCGGCCAACACACGCGCGTCTACTTCGCGTTCGTGACGACTGCGCCGATCAATCTCGACTCGCCGGCGACGGTCACGCTTCACGGCGGGGCCTTCTCCGAGCTGGCCGGCTTTGCGGCCGATCCGATCACGTTCGACGACACCAGGGGCCGCATGCCTGCGCGTCTGGTGCTCGTCGACGCGATGGAGCTCGCCTGGCAACGAGCGAAGTACCGCGGAAACCAGCACCAGCTGCTCTCCGCGGATCCCGGGCTCGTCGGCCTGAACACGCTGCAGCACTGGCTGTGGCAACGCCTGCAGGCGTCCACCCCGCAGGTGGCCGCATGAATCCCTCAATCGATTCGTCACCGTCAACCGCTCGCTCGAGCAGCGAGCCTCACAGGAGGTCACATCATGGTGGTCAAGATCGTTCCGAACGACAAAGGCAACCCGCAAGGCAAACTCGCCGATGCCGAGCTGCACTTCAGCGAAGGCGTGCTCGAAGGCTTGAAGCTGATCGGCTTCGCCGTGTGGGAGCGCCGCAGCGGTGGCGGACGCAACGTCACGTTCCCCGCACGCCAGTATTCGGTCAACGGTGAGCGTCGCAGCTTCGCCCTGCTACGTCCCATCGCGGACACGGCTGCACAGGAGCGCGTGCGCGATCTCGTGCTGCAGGCGTACGCCGAGTACGAGGAGACGGCTACGGAGGCCGCTTCGTAGTGAATGGATGTCCCGGATGCCGCCAATGTGGCGGTGTCCGGGACGCCGGTGTATGCCATGGCCAGGCGGATTCGTTGCGCGTTGCGAATGCAGCAGTTGACGGGTGCCGACGCACGTCCAGGCGGCGTTCCCCAGGCGCCGGATCGCGTCATTCCGCTCGCGAAATGTCGTGAGCTCCTCGGAGATGAAGCCACAACCCTCTCTGACGAGGACCTCGACCGCGTGCGCCGGCACGCCGCGGCAATGGCCCATGTGCTAGTCCTTGCATTTCTCGAAGACAGTTCAGGAGTCGGCTGAGTCGTATGGGCGCCGCTTTCGAATTGATCCAGGCGGACGACGGGTCTAAGCTGCAGTCGATGATCGGCGCCGTCATCTACATCCGCGTCAGCACCAAAGAGCAGACAGAAAATCTCAGCCTGCCGACGCAGCTCCGCGCGTGCGAGGAGTACTGCCATCGTCAGGGCTACGAGGTCCTCGAGCGCTTCAAGGAAGAAGGTGAAAGCGCCAAGACGGCGGACCGCCCCGAGCTTCAGCGCCTGCTGAAGTACTGCCGCACTCACAAGGGGCGGGTTCACTTCGTCGTCGTTTTCAACCTGACACGCTTTGCGCGCGAGAAGTACGACCACTTCGCGCTTCGCTCCCATCTGAAGTCGTTGGGCATTTCGCTGCGCTCGGCAACCGAGCCGATCGACGACACGGCGACGGGAAAGTTGATGGAGGGCGTTCTCGCCTCGTTCGCACAATTCGACAACGACGTGCGCTCGGATCGCACGAAGGCAGGAATGAAGGCGGCGCTCGAGATCGGACGATGGACCTTCCTCGCGCCGATCGGCTACATCAACGTTCCGAGGTCATTCGGAAAGAGCCTCATTCCAGACCCGGACAGAGCAGCGGCCGTAAAGCAGATCTTCGAGGACTTCGCCACGGGTCAGTTCACCAAACAGGAACTGCTGGCGCAGATCACCCGGCGAGGTGTCAGGACACGAAGAGGACTGCCGCTCAGCTCGCAGGCATTCGGCACGATGCTCGAAAACCCCCTCTACATCGGCATTGTCGATGTGCCGGATTACGGTGTTCGCTGGAAGCGAGGCGACTTCGAGCCCCTGATCACCGAAGAGGTGTTTTATCGAGTGCAGGCCGTTCTAGCAGGACGGATACAGCCGACCGCGCCCCGTCAGCGCAATCGCCCTGAGTTCCCGCTCCGAGGATTCATCCGTTGCTCGATCTGCGGAAGGGGGTTGAGTGGCAGCTGGTCGAAAGGGCGGCATGAGCGCTATGCGTACTACCACTGTCGTCCGAAGTGCCGCGCAGTCAACGTGACCAAGGCGCGCCTGGAGGGTCTCTTCGTCGACGAACTGGAGCGGCTACAGCCGACGCCTGGCTACATGCGGTTGCTGAAGGAGTCGGTCCTGCAGGTCTGGCACCAGCGCAAGGGGGCCGTTCGAGGCGAGCTCGAGGACGTCGAGCGGAAGGTGAAGGCGATTCAGCAGAAGCTCGATCGCCTCGACGATGCCTTCATCTTCGCGCGCGCGATCGACCTCGAAACGTACGAGCGACAGCGCGATCGCCTGCGCGAGGAACTGACGCTCGTTCAGATCGATCGCCACAGCACGCAGCTCGAGGACCTCGACGTGGAGGGCATCCTGGCGTTCGCAGAACGGGTGCTGCCGAAGGCCTCTGAGCTATGGGTCCACGCCTCGCTCGATCAGCGGCAGCGACTACAGCAGCTGTTTTTTCCGGAGGGTGTGCCGTTCGACGGAAAACGCTTTAGTCGAACCGCTGTAAATGCCGCTGCCTTCAGCTACTTAAGACCGATTCAGCAGGGCAATGAAAATTTGGTGGACCTGACGGGAGTCGAACCCGTGACCTCCTGAATGCCATTCAGGCGCGCTCCCAACTGCGCTACAGGCCCACTCTGGTGGAGTGCTCGAACACCTGATCCTAGCACCCTCACCGGCTGAACCAAAACCCCGCGAACCTGAAGCGGTCGCGTGATTTCAGTCGACCTTCACGCGCCGCCGGAACTGCTGGTTCTCGTTGCAGACGAACTCGATCGGCTCCTCGTCCGCCATCACGCGCTGATTGATGCGTACCGTGAACGGCTTCGTGAGCGCCTTTGGATCCTCGAGCGTCACGTCGATCTCGAGCTTGCCGAACATCGGGCGGCGGAAACGCTCGGTGAACTTCGCCTGACCGCTGTATGGCGTGCCGCGAACATCGAGCCACCCATCTACCGGGCTCTCTTCGGCGCCTCGAAGATTGTTCGTCTCGACCACCAGCGTATCGCCCTCCCAGCGTCCCACCGAGTAGCCGTACCAC
>DATEKT010000190.1:0-19456 GCA_035277305.1 Steroidobacteraceae bacterium
CCGCCCGGCCGATAGCCGCGCGAGTAGGTCGCATACACCATCCGGTCACCGTCGAACTTGTAGGAGACGTTGACCTTGCCGATCGTGTCTTTTTCATCCACGCGCCGCGACAGATTCGTGCAGGGCGCAGTGCCGGTCTTGTTGACGTACGGCACCCAGCTCGACTCGTCGAAGCGGTCATCGCCGGCGATGAAGCTGCACAGCGTCTCGCCGCTCTTGCCGCTGCCGCTGAAGCCGTCACCGAAGCCGAAGTAGCCCTCCAGCGAGTTCTCGGCTTCGAACCAGCGGGCACCACCGGTGATGCTCAGCTTGTCGGTGATGTCGTAGGTCAGCTCGCCGAAGATCGCCTTGTCGCGATCGATGCGCTCCTGCTCGGTCAGCCAGATCGTGTCCGGCCAGCCCGTCACCTCGAGGTCCGTCGCGAGGTCGTTGATCATGTAGCGCTGCTCGATATCGTGCACCTGGCGTTGCGCGAACAACCCGCCGACAAAGCGCAGGGGTTTGTCGGCCGGCGTCGCGATGCGCAGCTCGTGCGTGTAGCGGCGATACCGGTCCTTGCCCCGGATGAACTGCGAAATATCGATGGCGCCGCCGTCGTCGTCGTAGAAGTACGTGCCGAAACGGCCGTACGTATCCGGATCGGCGGCGTGCAGGCCGTCGTACAGCACGTCGTACCAGAAGGAGTAGTCGGAGTAGTCGGACTCCGTGTCGTCCTTGCGGTTGAGATAGCCGCCGGCGTACGTGATGTCGAGATTGGCGATCTTGCCTTCGACCGTCAGCGCAGCTTGATACCAGCGATCGCTCGACTTCTCCGGGAAGCGGTGCGAGACCTTCAGGTCGCCGACCGATGGATCGAAGCCGAATGTGCCGCGCGTCTTCTGCTCCTGCATCATGAGCTGCGGAGTGATGGTCCAATTGTCGTTCAGGTCGAACTTCAGCGCTGCGCGGCCGCCGGTCGTGTCGGCGTCGTTGTAGTCCTTCTTGGGGTTGGCCACGTCGAGCGGCCCGATGCCCGTGACGACCGAGCTCGGGAAGGTGCGCGGATGGGAGACGTTGTCGATGAAGCCGGGGTCATGCCGCTTCCAGCCGACCAGGCGCACGGCCATGCTGTCGTTGATCGGAATGTTCGCGAAGCCCTGCACGAGGTAGCCGTTGCCGCCATCGGTCATCGTGCTGCCTTCGAGGTCGTAGCCCGCCGCAAAGGCCGTGGTATCCGGCTTGTTGGTGATGATGCGGATCGTCCCCGCCTGCGAGCTCGCGCCATACAGCGTGCCCTGCGGACCTGCCAGCGCTTCGACGCGTGCGACGTCGTAGGGCTGCACGTCGAGTGCGCCCTGGATCGTCGTGATCGGCTGCTCGTCCAGGTAGATGCCGACGCTCGGCAACGAGCCTGAATGGTTGCCATCGCCGCCGCTGGCGACACCGCGCATGTAGACCTGTGCGAAGCCGGGGCCGAAGGTCTGGTACGACACCGAGGGCAGGTACTTGACGTAGTCCTCGAAGCCTTTGATGTGCAGGTCTTCGAGTCGCTCGGTGCCGATCGCCTGGATGCTCAGCGGCACCTCTTGCAGGCTTTCGGTGCGCTTCTGCGCCGTGACCAGGACCTCCTCCAGCACGCCGCTTTGTTGTGCGGCCTCTTGTGCGAAGGCTGGCGTCGAGAGTGCAGTCACCACTGCCACTGCCAACGCATTACGTTGCAGCTTGCGCTTTCGGCTTCGAGTCATCGTTGTCTCCCCCAATCGTTATGGACAACAGTGTAAGCCAAGGTCGGGCGGCTTCAAAACTCCGGGACGCCGGGATAGCGGTCGAGCACGGAGCCGAGCGCGCTTTTCAGCGGCCCGAGCCACGGCTCGTAGTTCAGCCAATGATCCACACCTTCGCGATAGATCGGGCGGCGCACCTGCTCGGAGCTGGCCGTGCGCACGGCCCGTTCATTTTCGTAGAACTTCAGGCACCGCGCGTCGAACGGCAGCCCGCAGTAATCGAGCAAGCGGCGCACCTCCCCTTCGGTGTCTTCGATCGTCCGCTCGTAGATCGCGCGATGGACGCGGCCGGGCAGAACGGCGTCGTAATGCGCCATCAACTCGACGTAGTCGTGGTAATAGCGACCCAGCTCGTCGAGACTGTAGGTGAAGTGTTGACCGCGCGCGAAATGCTGTTTGAAGCCTGAAAAGCAGCAGCCCACTGGATGGCGCCGCGCGTCGATGATCTTCGCGCGCGGCAGGATCAGGTGGATCAGGCCGGTGTGCGCGAAGTTGTTCGGCAGCTTGTCGATGAAGAACGGCGCGTCGGTCCGGCGATAGATGCGCGTCTGCTCGAGGTAGCGCTCGCCGAGCGAACGCAATGCATTCGCATCCAGCGCCGCGATCGCATCGGGATACTTGGTGCGCTCGCGCCCGTGCGCGTCGCTCAGCTCCTTGACGATGTTGACGAGATCGGCGAGCTCCATCGTGCCTTCGACCTGCGGGTGGCTCGACAGGATCTGCTCGAGCAACGTCGAGCCGGAGCGCGGCAGTCCGACGATGAAGATCGGATCCGGCGCGTCCGCGCCCTGGCCCGCGCGCGCCGCGAAAAACTCCGGCGTGAACAGCGCCTTGGAGCGACGCGTCTGATCGGTGTTCCACGCCGCGTCGTAGCTGACGCCGGCGCGGCGGATGCGATTGCCCTCGGCGTAGTGCTCGAAGGATTCCTTGAACTGGCCCGCGTCCTCGAAGGCTTTGCCGAGCGCGAAATGAAACTGCAGCCGATCGTCGTCGGTCAGCGCACCCTTCACGAGCTGCGCCTGCATCGCTTCGATATCGGCCGGCGTGAACTTGAAGGTCTTGAGGTTCGCGAGGCTCCAGTACGCCTCGCCGAGATGCGGCGCGAGCTCGATGCACTTGCGATAGGTCTCGACGCACTCGCTCTGACGCTTGGTGGTCTTGAGCGCGTGACCGTAGCTCATCCAGGTGCGCGCATTGTGCGGGTACTCGGCGAGCACGCCGGAATACATCTCGAGCGCGGTGTCGTAGTCGCCGATGCTGCTGGCGATCGCGGCCTTCAGCGTGCGATAGCTCGGATTGAGCGGATCGGCCTCGATGAGCTTCCCGACCTGCGCCCACGCCGGCGCGGGCTTGCGCTGGCGATGCAGGATGATCGCGTAGTTGTGGCGCGCGGGCAGGAAGCTCGGCGCCAGCTCCAATGCACGCTCGAGCAATACTTCGGCATCTGTATACCGGTGCAATCGCGCAGCGACTTCCGCCAGCATGCGCAGAGCGGGCACGTCGGTCGGATGCTGCTTCAGGTGAGTGCGCAGCAGCTGCTCCGCGATCGCGATCCGGTTCTCGCACAACGCCGCCGCGGCTTCCATCAGCCGCGGGTCGAGTGTCGAATACTTGATGTGATGAGCGTATGCGTCGTCGGCGCCACTCGCGTCGCCGATCGCGGTGAGGTGATCGCCGAGCGCGCGCCACGCATCCGGCATTTCGGGCTTGAGAGCGACCGCGCGTCGCAAGGCCGCGACGGCTCCTTCGCCGTCGCGCAAGGCGCCGCGCGTCAGCCCGAGCTCATGGTGCGCGGCGGCCCACTTCGGTTGCGATTGCGCCAGAGGGTCCAGAACTGCGAGCGACGCGGCCGTGTCGCCGCAGCGGCGCTGCGCCACTCCGAGCAGGAGAGTAGCCAAAGGGTGGCCCGGTGCGACCTTGAGGATTTCCGTTGCCTGCTCGAGCGCAAGCTGCGGCTCCGAGGTCATCAGCTGCTGCGTGTGACCCAGCGCTGTTGCGAGCGTTCCGACCGGTTCTGACGATGCATTCATGCGAAGACTTCGGCTCGACGGTCGGGATGATAGCCTAGTCCGCAATCATGTCCGCGCCCGCATTGCTTTTTACGGTCGATGCCCTGCCGAGTCCGATCGGCCGGATGCTGGTCGTGAGCGATTCCGCCCATTGCCTGCGCGGGCTGGGCTGGGAGGATCAGGAGGAACGGCTGCGCCGCGACCTCGCCCGCATCTACCGCCGTCCGCCCGAGCTCACGCGCAGCGCCGCGCCGGCCGCGACCCGCCGCGCACTCGCGCAGTACTTTGCAGGCAAATTGCAGGCCATCGATGCGATTCCCGTCCAAACCGGCGGCACGCCGTTCCAGAGCAACGTGTGGCGCGCGCTGCGCAAGATCCCGGCCGGCACCACCCTGAGCTACGGACGCCTGGCCACCCGCCTCGAGTGTCCGCTCGCCGTGCGCGCCGTCGGCTTCGCGAACGGCTCGAATCCCGTGAGCATCGTCGTTCCCTGTCATCGCTTGATCGGCGCGGACGGCTCGCTGACCGGCTACGGCGGCGGACTCGAGCGCAAGCGCTGGTTGCTCGAGCACGAAGGCTTCGAAGTGTCCGGCTGAAGCGCGCCGCAAAGGCCGTGCTACATTCCGCGGCCATGAAAACAACCCGCTACCTGCTTTGCTGTGCCCTCCTCACGAGCGCGTGCGCAGGCACGCCGGCCCAGGATGAGCCCAAGCAAGAAAAGACTGCCGCAGCCATCGCCCCCGCGAATCCGTATCCGTCGACGTATCAGCCAGCGGCCAGCACTGCGACGCTGATTCGCGGCGCGACTGTGCTCACCGGCACTGGCGCACGACTCGACGGCGCCGATGTGCTGATCGCGAACGGTCGCATCGAAGCCGTCGGCCCGAACCTCAACGCGCCCGCCGGCGCGCGCGTCATCGACGCGAACGGCAAGTGGGTCACGCCCGGTTTGATCGACGTGCACTCGCATCTCGGTGTGTACGCCTCGCCTGGCGTCATTGCAGCCGGCGACGGCAACGAGGCGACGGATCCGGTGACGGCGAACGTGTGGGCCGAGCACGGCGTGTGGCCGCAGGATCCAGGGTTCGAGACAGCACTCGAAGGCGGCATCACCTCGCTGCAGATCCTGCCGGGTTCCGCCAATCTGATCGGCGGGCGCGGCGTCACACTCAAGAACGTGGCCGCGACGTCGTACCAGGCGATGAAGTTTCCGAACGCGCCGCAGGGCCTGAAAATGGCGTGCGGCGAGAATCCGAAGCGCGTCTACGGCAACCAGTCGCGCGCGCCGAGCACGCGAATGGGCAACGTCGCGGGCTATCGCCAGGCGTTCGCGGATGCGCAGGACTACCGCGAGCAATGGAACAAGTACGAGCGCGACTTCGCTGCCTATCAGAAGAAGCACGCGGACAAGGACAAGAAGGACGGCGACGATGCCGATGAGCCGCCGACGCCGCCGAAGCGCGATCTCAAGTCCGAGACGCTGGTCGCGGCGATGAACGGCGACCTGCAGGTGCACATCCACTGTTACCGCTCCGACGAGATGTCGATCATGCTCGACCTGTCGAAGGAGTTCGGCTTCAAGATCGCCGCGTTCCATCACGCCATCGAAGCTTACAAAATCGCCGACAAGCTCGCCGCGAACGGCGTATGCGGCGCCGAGTGGGCCGACTGGTGGGGCGGCAAGATGGAAATGTTCGACGGCATCCAGGAGAACATTGCGCTGACCGATCTGCCCAAGGGCGGCTGCGCGATCGTGCACTCCGACTCCGATGAAGGCATCCAGCGCCTCAACCAGGAAGCTGCGAAGGCGATGTCGCGCGGCAATCGTGCCGGACTGAACATCACGCCCGAGCACGCGATCGGCTGGGTCACTGCGAATCCGGCTCGTGCGCTCGGCATCGATAAGCAGACCGGCACGCTCGAGCCCGGCAAGATGGGCGACGTGGTGATCTGGAACGGCACGCCGTTCAGCGTGTATGCGCTGGCGGAGCAGGTGTTCGTCGACGGCGTGCTCGAGTTCGATCGCGCGAATCCCGCGCCGCAGCCGAGGTCCGACTTCCTGCTCGGTCAGCCGGGCGCAGGAGCGCAGCCATGAGAGCTTTCATCGCGATTGCGCTGCTGGGCTGCGCCGCGCTGGCGAATGCGCAGAGCGTGCTGATCCGCGGCGCCACGGTCCATACCGCCGGCGACCAGGGTGTGCTGAACGATGCGGACGTGCTGGTTCGCGACGGCAAGATCGCCGCGATCGGCACCGGCTTGAGCGCGCCGTCCGGCGTGACGACTGTCGATGCCAAAGGCCGCGCACTCACTCCCGGCTTGTTCGCCGGCTTGTCCGCGATCGGCATCGAAGAGGTCAGCCTCGAGCCCTCGACCGTCGATTCGACCGTGATTCTCGCCGCGCCGGCGTTCGAGATGCAGTGGCGTCCCGAGTTCGATGTGACCACTGCCTACAACCCGCGCTCTGTGCTCGTACCGGTCGCGCGCATCGAAGGACTCACCTGGACGATGCTCAGTCCGGGCAGCGACAGCGGCGGTGCGTTGCTCACAGGCCAGGGCGGCGCCGTGACGCTGGATGGGCGCTACGACTCCGTGGTCGCCGGAACGCATGCGTTGTTCATCACGCTCGGCGGCGATGAGAACGCTCACTCCGCGGGGAGCCGCGCCGGCCAGTGGATGCTGCTCGACCAGGCGATCCGCGAGACGCGCTCGCCGAGCTCGCAGGACGAGCATCTGCTGCTGCATCCGCTGGGCCGTGAGGCGCTCGCGAAGTATCTGAACGGCGGTCGCGTTGTTTTCAACGTGAATCGCGCGGCGGACATTCGTCGCGCCGTGGCGTTCGCCAAGCGCAATAGCATGAAGCCGATCATCGCGGGCGGCGCCGAAGCGTGGGTCGTCGCGGACGAGCTCGCCCGCGACAAGGTGCCTGTGCTGCTCGACGCGCTGGTGAACCTGCCCTACGACTTCGACGACATCGGAGCGCGTCTCGACAACGCGACGCTGCTGAACAAGGCCGGCGTGCGCATTGCGTTCACTCAGTTCAATGAGAGTCACAATGCACGCAAGATCCGTCAGCTGGCGGGCAATGCAGTCGCTCACGGATTGCCGAAGGATGCCGCGATCGCCGCGCTGACAGCAGCGCCTGCAGAGATCTTCGGTCTCGCGGGCGAGCGCGGCCGCATCGCGCGCGGCCAAGTTGCGGATCTGGTGCTGTGGAACGGTGACCCGCTGGAAGTGACGAGCGCGGCGGACCAGGTGTGGATCGGCGGACGCGCGGTGGAAATGCGCTCGCGCCAGACCGAGCTGCGCGACCGCTACCTGAAACGCCTGCAATAGCCGCGGGTCAGGCTCAGCCTGACGAATCCCAGACCTTGTCGGCCTTCATCCCCGACACGAACAACGACCGGGCGTGCAGCCCGGTCTTGCCCATGCCCGACACTTCCACGAGCGATTCGAATGCCCGCGACTTGCCCGCATGCTGGCACAGCTCGCGGATCGCGCTGCGCTGGGACAGGCTCTGCGCGACCTGCATCACGCCGATATCGCGCGTCCCCGCGATCACGACGATGCGATTTCCGTCCGGCCCCTCGAAGGTCGAGAAATATCCGTAGTCGCGAAACTCGCCGTCGGGCATCGCACCCATCGCGGTGCTCAGATAGGTGTGCTGCGTCTGGTTGTCCACGAGCTCGTCGTACGAGCCGCCAGGCGTCACGCGCGACGCAGCGAACACACGGTCGCCGAGCATGCCGAGCCCGCTGATGTAGCCGATGTAGACGATGTGACTGTTCTTCAGCGAGTTCGCATCCAGCTGCGACATAAGCACGACGCGCACCGGCTTCGAGCTGCCCAGCACCGGCACGACGTCCTGCAGCGCGAAGGCGCTCGCCGCGGGCAGATAAGTGAGATCGAGATTGCGATAGCGCTGCATGAGCTGCGGATCGAGCTCGGCGTGATCGCGGAAATCCTCGTGCGAGTTGATGAAGAACTCGCGCACCAGCCGGTCGATGTGACCGGTCTGCGGGTTCGCTTCGCCGAGCAGGTAGTAGTCGCCGATCACGACCGTGATCGGTCGATCGTCGTCGAGCAGGGGCGCCCAGACTGCGCTGTTGCGGACCTCGCGCATGTCCCACTGCGCGCCGCCGGCGCTGAAACCTGTCCCGAGCAACGTGCCGATGATCAGCGCGCCGCAGATCGCGAGCCCGATGCCGATCCAGTTCGCGCGCCGCGCGGGCGGCGCCGCAATCTCGCTCGCCGGCTCGACAGGACGCTCCGGTACCAGCCGGTATTCGCCTTTGGGAATGACGACCTTGATGCTGCCGCTCGCCGCGCGCGAATTGAATTCCTCGAGCCGGCGACGCAGCTTGTGAACATAGACGCGCACGACCGCGTCCTGCGACACGTCGAAGCCCGGGCTCTTGCCGAACACCTGCAGCGCGATCTCGGTTTCCTTCGGCGCATCGCCTTCGAGCGTGCGCGCCAGCAGGTAGTCGAACAGTCGCGACAACGTGCCCGGTTTGCCTAGCAGACCGCTGGCGCGGAATTGCTCGGCATGTTGCGTCAGCTCTTGGGATTGGGACACGGCGGGAGTCCTGGACCTGCCTAATAGTAGCGGAAACCAATGGCATTCCACTGCAGCAGCGTCGCCACGAGCACGATGAACAGCGCCACGGCAGCCGAATGCCGCAGCCGCCGGCCGATCAGCCACTTCCGCTCGCGCCAGACTTGCACCAGCGACGCGATTCCCAGCACGCTCAGGCCGGTCGCGACGACGCCCACGCCCAGCGCGACTTTGAGCAACGGCTGCGGATAGGTGTAGACGAACCGATCCAGCGCCAGCGGTGACGCGAACGGCAGCGCCCACGCCATCATCAGGATTATGAACAACAGCCACGCGATGGCCGTCACCGTGATCACATCCGCGGAGCGCCGCAGCGCAGCCGCGATCAGCAGACCGATGCACACGAGCAAGGTCACACCGATCACGAACGCCAGCCACTGCATCGAAGCGAAAAATCCGACGCGCTCGAACTCACCGATGGGCGTGACGAGCTGCGTGATCGCGCCGCGCTCATCGCGCAGGAACGCAATCGTCAC
The DNA here is from genome assembly GCA_035277305.1 of Steroidobacteraceae bacterium. Taxonomy (GTDB): domain Bacteria; phylum Pseudomonadota; class Gammaproteobacteria; order Steroidobacterales; family Steroidobacteraceae; genus Steroidobacter. The sequence continues at coordinate 8,864 of DATEKT010000190.1, forward strand.
ATCGCCATCGGCCTGACTGAACAGATCCTTGCCAGCTTCCACGAGACGCAGCTCGGGACCGCCGAGCCGCATCGTGAGGGAGCCGTCCTTCGTGGCAACGATCGGCACGGTGCCGACGCTGATGATCTTCTCGAACTGCGTGTACGAGCGACGCGTCGCGCGGTACTGCCCGGCGTACTCGTGCGCGCGGGCGGCCGCGTCCTTCTCCAGCGCCGGCTCGGCTTGCGGCCACGGCCGGAAGTATTTGGCGAGGATCTGCTGCGGCAAAGCCACGATCAGCCCCTGCCCCGGTGCGCTGTTCGCCGTCACGAAGATGCCAATGTTGCCCTGCTCCCCCAGATCGCCGGTCACGACCAGGAACGAGCGGAAATGCAAGGTCGCGCCCGCATGCGACAGATTGTCGAAGCCGAGTCGCTCGCCTATACCCAGCGGGGAGTTGAAGAAGCCGTGATGAATCGCCGGCATCCCCGGCGCGAACTGAAACGACGGCTCGCTAAGTTGCGCGAACGTCGCTGCTTTGAGTACGCCAGCGGCTTCGAGTTGCTGCGGGTCGAGCAACGCGAGCATGTAGCGCGCCATGTCCGCGGCCGTCGATACCGCGGCGCCCGCCGGCGCCATCGATACGATGTGTTCGTGAGGCACCGTCTGCCATGCGCCCTGGACCGATTCGATGTTCTGCGCCATGCGCGCACCGAGCTCCGCGGGCATGGGCTGCGGCAGATCTTCACGCGGTGCGTACTGTTCGCGGAACGTCGTGTGCGTCATGCCGAGCGGCTTCAGGATGTTCTGTTCGACGTAGGTCTCGTAATCCATGCCCGAGACGTGGGCGACGATCGCCCCGGCGAGCGCCGCGCCGTAGTTCGAGTAGGCCATTCGTTTGCCCGGCTCGCGCACGCGATGCGGCCGCCGCGTGCGCAACTGCTCGCCCATCGACAGGATCGGCGCATGCTCGTCGACGAACAGACCCTGCAGCAGGTCCTCGAAGCCGGCGGTGTGATTCATCAGGTCGACGATGCGGATCGGCTGCCCGAAGCCCTCGTCCGGCACGTCGAGCTCGTCCGGCAGGCGATCGTTGATGGGATCGTCGAGCTGCAGCTGGCCGCGCTCGGCGAGCTGCATGAGCGAGATCCACGTGAACGTCTTGGAGATCGAGCCGATGCGGAACAACGACTCGTTGGGATCGACCTGGCGCCGCGGCTCGACCGAGTCGATGCCGTAGCCCTTCACGAGCAATGTCTCGCCGTTGCGAACGACTGAGACCTGCACGCCGGCGACCTGGTCGTGCGACATGTACGCGCCGACGACGCCGTCGACGAATGCTTCCAGGTTCGGCAGCTGCGTCTCCGCGCTCGCGTTATGCAACGCGAATAACGCGAGCAGGCCAGGAATCCAGCGCCTCATTGTCGTCCCCCGCGATCGTTGTTATGGGCGCAGTTGTATCACTCCGCTCATGGCTTCGCGACGCCCGTCGGCGCCGTAACGATAGGCGCGCGGCTTTTCGCCGAGCCACGCCGGGTCGATCGCGAACTGCAGCGCCTCGCGGGGCGCATCGCCGAACGCATAGGCATCCGAGTGCACACCGAGCTGCGCGAGTCGCGCGGCTATCTCGTCGGCGCTTTCGACCGGATCCGTCGAAACCGTCACGACCTTGAGGCTCGGATCGCTGCGCTGCGCCGCGGCCAGGTTGCTCAGCGACTTCATGCAGTACGGACATTCGAGATCCCACAGCACGAGCCAGAACGGCGAGCGGGCGTGCTGCTGCTGGATCGCTGCCAGCGTGTCGCGATTGAATGGCTTGATGCGCGAGTCGAGCTCCGGCGGCGCTGCGAGATCGCGCACCGCGATGCCATCTGCGTTGCGCCACACGAGCAGCACGCGTTGACCTGACGTGACGAGACGCGGTTGATCGGAGTCGCCAGCCGTCTGCAAGGATGGACCGGACGTGAAGCTGCGACCCGAGTCGCTGGACAGCAGCGATTCGATCTTCGTGACGGTGCCGTCAAAACGTTTCCACACGACCACGACGCGGCTGCCTGCGACCGCCACGTCTGCATGGGTCGCCCCCGCGGGGAGTGTTCGCACGCCGCCTGGGCCGTGCTTCGTCAGCTGTCCGTAGAACGCGCGCCCCTGGCCGTCGACCTGATTGAACCAGACCGCGTGTCGCGTACCGTCCGCTGCGAATGCCAGCGACGGTCCTTGATGCGGACACGCATCGACGCGCCAGCGATCGAGCGTCACGCGCTCGACGACCGGCGTTTGCGCGCCGAGCACGGCGAATGCGTGATCGCGCTCATTCGGTTCGAACACGTGCCGCCACATCGCGGCGACGCGTCCCTGCGGATTCACTGCCAGCGCGATCCGGCAACATTCGCAGCTGCTGTCGGCGAGCTTGGTGTCGGTGCTCCACGTCGAGCCCTTGTCGGCGGAATACGCGTAATAGATCGCCGCGCCTCGATAGGACCGCCCCGCCTCCTCCGCCACCTTGAGATCCCGCTTGTCGACCCACGCGGCCCACAAGCGGCCTTGCGGATCGACGATCAGCGACTCGAAGCGATGCGTGATGAGCTGTCGATCGTGATGCAGGACGACCGGCGCGGACCACGTCTTGCCGCCGTCGAGCGAGCGCGCGAAGCGGATGTCGCCGGTGAATTTCTCCGACGTGGGCGAAGTCCAGGTGACGTAGATTTCTCCGCTGCGGCCGAAGGCGATCTTCGGCCGGTTCTCGCCCTCCGCGGCCACCGGCTCGGTCTTTGCGTTGACCCGCACCGCCGATCGCCAGCTCGAACCGCCGTCGTCGGAACGCTGCAGGACGACCTGCCCCGCCGCACCCGCGGGCTGCGCATACGCAACCCACAAGCGGCCTTCAGCGTCGATCGCCGCGGTCGTCCCGAACGCCGAGCGTTCCATGCCCGCTGCGTTGGCAGCGAGCGAGAGCAGCGCGAGGCTCGCAAGGATCAGGCGCTTCATCGCGCACCTCCCATCGACCAGCGCACTTCGGCGATTGCCGTGCGTGACGGATAAGGATGCGACTGATAGGAGCGATCGTCGGTGATGTTATCGATGCCGATCGCAAGCTCCGTGCCGTTCGCGGTCGTGTATGCGACACGGCCGTCCCACGAGCGCACGTACGAAATGCCACCGTACGTGTCGCCGTTGACGTCATCGTTCTCCAGGCGGCCGAAAGTCTTGCCGGAGTAGCGGAAGCCCAGGCTCGCCAACCACGAAGGCGTCGGCCGCCACACGGCCTGCAGATTGCCGCGCCAGTCGGGCACGCGCGGCCAGCGATTGCCGACGTAGTCCGGATGATTGTCGTTCTGCAGGATGCGCGAGCTCGCGTACGCCAGGCTCCCTTCGAGCGAGAGCGACTCGATGCCGACGCGCTCGATGCTGAACGCCGTCTCGACGCCGCGCGTGCGCACGCGATCGACGTTCTGCACGGTATTGCGGCTGGGGAACACGAACACGTTCACCTGGTTCCAGATCGTGTCGTGCACGTCGTCCTGGAACAGCGAAACCCGCACGCGGCCGAACGCCGGCTGGTATTCGACGCTCAGGTCGACCGAGTCCGACACCTCGGGTGCGAGATTCGGATCGTTGCGCGTGATCTGCGTTGACGTCACAGTGCCGAGGAACAGTTCGGCGACGGTCGGGAAGCGCACGCCGCGGCCGGCGCTGAGTCGCACCTGCCACTCGTCGACGGGCCGGAACGAGAGCGATGCTTTCGGCGACCACTTGCGCTCGGTGCGAGACGGATACACCTCCGGCGTCGCGCCACTCACGAACTGGAAGCCGTCGCTCGCCTGCCAGTCTTCGTAGCGCGCACCGAGCGTGAGCACCCAGCGATCGGCGAACGCCCACGCATCCTGCGCATACAGCGCCTGCAAGCTCGTCTCGCCGCGAACATTCTGCGCGAGCGTGCCGGCGCGGCTGCGCCAGTCGGTCGTGTTGTACGTCGGGCTCTCCAGCTTGTAATCGTTGCGGTGATAGCCGACCGCGAGCGTGTGCTCGCCCCTCGTCCAATCGTCGGGAGTCGGCGTGTACACGCCTTGCAGCTCGAAGGTTTGCCAGCCCGTGCCGTCGCGCTCGGAGTCAGTGCCGGCACCGCCCGCGGCGGCCACCGGATCGGGATTGTTCGCCTGCAGCGTGAAGTCCTCGAGGATGCGGTACTCGGAGAACACCGCCGAGCCGTTCCAGCCCGCGTCGCGCGTCGTGCGCAGCGTGGTGCCCCACAGCCGATGACGCTCGTCGCGCGTGCTCGGCGCAAAAGCAGTGGCCGGAACGTTGAACACGATGCCGTCCGCAACCACCGGGCCCTGCCACACCGGCTGACCGTTCGCGTCGCGCATGAAGGTGCGGTTCTCGTTCTCGGTGTCGTTGCTCCATTCCGAGACGAACCCTTCCGCTTCGAGCCAGTCGGTCAGTGCGAAACCGCCGCGCAGCTTCCACTGATTCTGGATCGTGTGATCGATCGCACCGGCGTTGGCACCGAACACCGCGCGCCGGTTGCCGAACGGATCCTTGTCGAAGACCACGCCCGTCACGGGCGTGGGCGCGACATTCGACGGCACCGACGGAAACTGACCCGCCGCATTCGCCGCGACCGTGAAGTACTGCATCGGATGACCGGTGGAGTCCTGGCGATTCGCGGCGAGCGTGAACCACGCGCCGTTGTCGAAGCGATCGCCGAAGAACGCCGCTGCCTGGTAGCCCGAATAGCCGTCGCGCGAGCCGTACTGGTCGAAGTTCTCGCCGAACGCGGTCGTGCGCACGCTGAGCTCGCGCTCGTCGGGCCGGCGCGTCCGCACCTGCACGGTCGTGCCGATCGAGTTGCCGGGATACAGCGCCGAGTACGGGCCGTAGAGCACGTCGACGCGATCGATCTCCTCCGGCGAGATCATGTTCCAGCGTGGCGCGTCGAAGCGGCCGAGGAAGTTGGACAGCAGATAGCCGTCCATCAACACCAGGCCGCGCGGCGCCTGCAGCGTCGAGAAGCTGCGGCCACCGATGAGCGAGTTGCGGTCGCCAATGTAACGCTTGCGGATCGTGACGTTCGGCACGTACTTGAGCGCGTCTTCGGGGTTGACGAGGTTCTGCGCGCGCAGGTCCTCGGCAGTCTTCGAAGCAGTCGGCGCCGGGACGTCGAGGTCTACGTGCTGGCGTGCTGCAGTAACGGTGATGGATTCAATGAGCTTGTCGCTGGCGACACCTTGTGCGTGCGCCAACGAAATAGCCGCGATCGACAGAAAAACTGTCGACGCCACAGTGCGGATGAACATGACCAATCTCCAGAAAACCAATCGCACGCGGAAATCGCCGCGTGCACCGACTGGGCCGTCGGTTCAGATCAGTGCTTCAGGAGAGAGACGGAGGACCGCGGATACGGTCGGCGCGCTGGGGGCCCGCGAGAGGGACGGGTACGGCGCGCTCGGGAAGGAACTGCTCCGCCGCCTGGATAGCGACGGTGTCGAGATGCGGGACGTCGATGACCGCGGCGACCGCCGCGACGGCGAACGGACAAGGCGGATCGAGATGAGCGCTATGTTGCTGGTGACCGCCGCCAGCGTGGCCAGCGTGCGCCATGGCGCCGTGATCGACACCCTGGACGATCGGGGCCTGGTCCGGGCAGAACGCCAGCTGCAGGCCGTCGGCCTGCGTCGTGGCCAGCATGAAGCCGACAGGCAAGAACGCGCGCGCCACCAATAGCGGCAGCAGCCAACGCGCCCATTTCCTGTAGAGCCTGCGGTTCATGACGGGGCCGAGTATAGGGGGACTCCCCTACGCCGGGCCAGCTGCCCTTTGGGCCGATGCCTCCACTTCACTTTCGGTTCGCAATTCGCCCTCCCACTTGGAGACGACGGCCGTGGCGATGCTGTTCCCGATCACGTTGGTCGCGGACCGGCCCATGTCGAGGAAGTGATCGACGCCGAGCAGCAGCAACAGACCGGTTTCCGGGATGTTGAACTGTCCCAGGGTCGCCGCGATGACGACGAGCGAGGCTCGCGGCACGCCGGCCATGCCCTTCGACGTCAGCATCAGGATCGCAACCATCATGAGCTGCTGGCCGAACGACAGCTCGATGCCATACACCTGCGCGATGAACATCACCGCGAACGTGCAGTACATCATCGAGCCGTCGAGATTGAACGAGTAGCCGAGCGGCAGCACGAAGCTCGCGACGCGGTTGCTGCAACCGAAGCGCTCCAGCTCTTCGAGCGTCTTCGGATAGGCCGCCTCGGAGCTCGCCGTTGAGAACGCCAGGATTGTCGGCTCGCGCACGCGACGGATGAGACGCAGGATTCGCGGGCCGATGATCAGTCCGCCGAGGGTCACCAGCAGCACCCACAGGATGATCAGGCCGAGATAGAACTCGCCCATGAAGATGCCGTAGACGCCGATGATCTCGAGCCCCTCCTTCGCGACGCTGCCGGCGAGCGCACCGAACACCGCGAGCGGCGCGAACAGCATCACGTAACCGGTCACCTTCAGCATGATGTGCGAGACGGAGTCGAGCACGTCGACGACGACGCGGCCGCGCTCGCCGAGCGCTGCCATCGCAACGCCGAAGAACAGCGAGAACACCACGATCTGCAGGATCTCGTTGCGGCTCATCGCGTCGGCCATGCTGGTCGGGATCAGGTGCTCGATGAAGCCCTTGAGCGTCAGCGCCCCGCCCTGCACGCCGGAGCTCGCCGCGGCGGCCGCGTCCGGGATCTCGAGCTGCATGACTTTGCCGGGCTCGAGCGTCTCCACCAGGATCAGGCCGAGCGTCAGCGACAGGAGCGACGCGAAGATGAACCAGCCGAGCGCCTTGCCGCCGACGCGTCCGACCGTGTTGATGTCGCCCATCTTGGCGATGCCGACCACCAGGGTCGAGAACACCAGCGGCGCGATGATCATCTTGATCAGGCGCAGGAACGCGAAGGGCAGCAGCTCGACACGGGCGGCAAATCCTTCCGCCGAGCCGGGGAACGCGCTGTTGACGACGTAACCGGCGACGATGCCGACCACCAGGGCGATCAGGATGTACTGCGTCAGGCGTTTCGTCATCGAGTCTCCTAGCGAACGAGGGCCAGCAACGCGACGCCGGCGACAATCCGATACCACGCAAAGATCGTGAAGCGGTGCGTCTGGATGTACGTCAGCAACCACTTCACTGCAATGAAGGCCACGATCGCCGAAACGACGAAGCCCACGCCGAGGTCGGTCCAGTGCTCCTGTGCGAGCTGGTCGTGACGATATAGGTTCAACAGCTCGTAAGCCGTCGCCGCGAACATCGTCGGGATCGCCAGCAGGAACGAAAACTCCGCCGCTGCCGGCCGCGAGGTCATGCCCGCCAGCATTGCCGCGAACAGCGTCGCGGCGGAGCGCGACGTGCCGGGAAACACCGCTGCAACGATCTGCGCGATGCCGACCCAGTTCGCGACGCTCCACGTGAGCTCATCGCTCTTCGGCTGGCGCTCCGTCCAGGCCTCGATCACGAAGATGGCGACACCGCCGATGACCAGCGCCCAGGCGACCGGCGCCACGGTTTCCGGCAGCTCCAGCCCCATCAGCTTCGCCGCGAGGCCGCCGATGATCGTGATTACGAACGCCGCGAGCAGCTTGAACAGGTAATCACGATTGGCGGGCTGCGAGAGGTTCAACGTCAGCTGCCACAAGCGCTGCCAGTAGATGGCGACGACGGCGAGAATGGCCCCGGCCTGGATGGCGACGGTGAACAGCTCCGAGCGCGGGCCGAGCCAGTGCTGCGCGATCAGCAGGTGGCCGGTGCTGGAGATGGGCAGGAATTCGGTGATGCCCTCGATGACGCCGAGCAGAATGACCTGAAGCAGATTGTCCACGCGCCTACCATCTGGCCGACCTCAATCGGCCCATGATAGGGCAATCCTCACTTCGGGGCTTGGTTCTGCAGGACGTTGACCGCGGGGGAATCCTTCAGATCCTGCACCGGAGCGCCGCTGCTGTTCTTGGGAGAGCGCTTGCCGTCGGAGCGTTCGACGATGTGCGAGCCGGTCGGCTTGTAGGTCGGCCGCGTAATGGTCTCGGTGGACTCGTCTTTCTTTGCAGGCCCCGCGCACGCGCACACACTGACGGCGACCAGCAGCGCGATGAAGGCTTTACCGGGCAATGAACGGCTCATGGCACATCTCCCTGCAGCGATTTTGCTCGTGTTCCCCGACGCGATCCTAACGCCGCGCGCACACCGGGCGCGAGGGCAGTGAGCAAAATCGCAAGACTCAATACTATGACCGGCCAGTTACCGAAGCGGGCGTAGGGCGTCAAGCCGACGCGAGGCTGAACGCTGCCGGCGAGCACGCCCGGCTGAAAGCGCGGCAATGTCGAAGTTACGCGGCCGTCCGGGCCAATGATCGCCGAGATACCGTCGTTCGCCGCACGCAGCATCGTCCGCCCTGCTTCCAGCGCGCGCATGCGGGTAATCTGCAGGTGCTGGTGCGCGGCGGTCGAATCGCCGAACCACGCATCGTTGGTGACGTTGACGAGCAGCGTCGCGTCCTTCAGCACCGCAAGCTGATCCGACGCATAGGCATCCTCGTAGCAGATCGTTACGCCGATCTTCTGATCGCCGGCATCCAGCGCCGGCTGCGAGTCGCCGCCAGCCTCGAAGCCGCTGTACGGCAGGTCCATGCCCTTGAGCCAGTCGCGCATCCACTCCGGCACCGGAAAGAATTCGGCGAGCGGCACGAGCCTGCGCTTCGCGTACCACTGCGGCTCGTCGCCGAGCGCGAGCACGGCGTTGTAGTAGATCTCGCGACTCGGATCGCGGCGCAACTGCCCGAGCACCAGGGTGGAGCCGGCGCGCTTCGTGGCATCCCATTCCGGTCCGAGAAAGCCGCCGAGCATGTGCACCGGCGCGGCGAGCGCCGATTCCGGCCAGAGGATGATCTTCGCGCCGAGATGCGGCTGCGTGAGGTCGCGATACAAAGAAAGCGTTGCCTCGAACTGCTCCTGGTCCCATTTCATTTCCTGCGGAACCGCGCCCTGCACGATCGCGACCGTCACCGGCGCGCCGGTCGGTTGCGTCCATTCGTGATTCCACAACGCAAAGCCGAGAATCCAGACGGCGACGAGCGCACTGCCCGAAGCGATGCGATCGCGCGAGGTGCCGAACACCGATGCAACGAGCGCACCTGCGGTCAGCGCCACGGCAAACGTCACCGTGTAGACGCCGCCGAGCGGAGCGAGCGCGGCGAGCGGCGCATCGGTCTGCGTATAACCGAGCGCGAGCCAGGGAAAGCCGCTCAGGAACCAGCCGCGGAACCACTCGACCAGCGCAATCGCCGACGGCAGCACCAGCAGCCAGCGCAATGCGCCCTGCACGCGAACCCAGCGCGTCACCACATAGCCGAGCAGCGCGGTGTACGTGCCCATCACCGCGGCGATGATCGCGATCACCAGGAACGTGAGCGCGATCGGCGCATGCCCGATCTGGTAGACGCTGTGATACAGCCAGTAGGTGCCGGCAAGGAAAGTGCCGGCCGTGAAGAGGAATCCGCTCCACGCTGCGCGCCGCGGCGTCGCTACGTGCCACACAGCGAAGAGATACGCAGTGCCGAGGATCGCGAGCGGCCACCAGCCGAACGGTGCAAAAGCGAACGAAATGCTGGCGCCAACCGGCAGCGCCAGCCAGACAGCCCAGCGCGACTGCAGGAACTGCTTCACTCTTCCTTCGGCACGATGTCGCGCGGCGTGATGACGCGCAGCATGTCGAGGCGGCGCCGGTCGGCGCGCAGCACCTTGAATTCCAGGCCGCCGAGCACGAACGATTCGCCACGGCGCGGCAGCCGGCCGAGATAGTTCATCGCGAGGCCACCGATCGTGTCGAACTCCTCGTCGCTGAACTCGGTACCGAAGTACGTGTTGAACTCATCGATGCGCGTCTGCGCCTTGACGGTGAACTGGCGCTCGCCTTCCTTGCGGATGTCCAGATCGTCCTCGACGTCGTACTCATCGCCGATGTCGCCGACGATCTGCTCGAGCACGTCCTCGATCGTGACCAGGCCGGCGACGCCGCCGTACTCATCGACCACGACCGCCATGTGGTGATGGCTGACGCGGAACTCCTTGAGCAGCACGTTGAGGCGCTTGCTCTCCGGAATGAACGCGACCGGGCGCAGCACTTCCTTGATGTCGAAGTCCTCGCGGCCGCCTTCGCCGAAATAGCGCAGCAGGTCCTTGGCGAGCAGGATGCCGACGACCTGGTCGCGGTCCTCGCCGATCACCGGGAAGCGCGAGTGCCCGGACTCGATGACGATCGGCAGGATGTCCTCGGGCGGGTCGTCGCGGTTGACGATCGTCATCTGCGAGCGCGCCACCATGATGTCGCGCACCTGCAGCTCCGCGACGCGCAGCACGCCTTCGAGCATCTCGAACGCGTCGGAGTTGATCAGGCCGCGCTGCCGCGCCTGCGACAGCGTCTCGATCAGGCCTTCGATGTCGCGCGGCTCCCCGCTCAGCGTGTCGGTGATTCGCCGCAGCCACCGGCCGGTCGAGCCTTGGTCTTCAGCCATAAGGATTCGGCATTCCGAGTTGAGCCAGGATCTTGGTTTCGCGCGCTTCCATCCGTCCGGCGTC